>FR881624.1:5909-17852 GCA_000435555.1 Firmicutes bacterium CAG:176 | reverse complement strand
CTACGGAAGATACCGCAGTAGCGGGCTAACCCCCGCTACAAACCCCTTTGACAGTGTGTTTTCCTAATAGGAGCTAATCATATGGTAGTTGATCCAGAATATGAACTTAAAGGAAGTAGTACATCTGAATAAGTATTGTTTTTGGATGGGAATACATCGGTGATTATATTGCCATCATTTGTGATTTTTGATCTGTAAATCAAAGTTGGTTCTGTTAATGCGAATTTTAGCATATGAGGCCACATGTTAAACGGTGCTTTAGATGTTGACTGTGAACGAATATTGAGATAATAGTCAATCATACAGTACGCAAACCCTTTACTCTTTGGGTCAACTTCCCATATTGATGCAATAATGTCGTTGTTGTTGCTATCATATATGGATTCGAATTCAAAAAGAACAAAGTAATATCTGTAAGGATCCAATAACTTTGCAAACTCGTCATTGTTTCGGATTGCTATTAACCACTTCGAATCATCTTTCCTATTAATGCTTGTAGAGCTGCATACAGCACATTCCGTTTCTAAACTTGAAACAACTGCACCACAAGCATTACAAGACCCTAATTGATCGACTCTATAACAAGTTTTAATTTCACCATGTCTTTCATCATCTATAACTAAATCATAACCACGAGCACCAGATTTTCCGCCAGGATATCCTGTTACGACACTCACCAAATGCTGACCAACATATCCCATACGTGCCTGAGGCGTTTGTTGAGTTATTTTTGACCATGCATTAACTTTTGCTCTTAAATCAATATATAAATCTTTGATCAAGGCTTCAGAAGCTTCTATCGTTCCTAAAGTATAATTTAGCATAAAACCACTCCTTCAAATATATTTCCATTTTGTTCTAACACATTTCGACGTTTTTTTCAACAGATTATTGGAGGTGATGCAATGTACTTTAAATATCTGTCGGCTGCGTTTGGCAGCGCCATGATCACATCGGTCTATTCGGCCAGTACCACGGGCCGCAGGGAACGGCGGCATTGGCGGTCGTCGCTCCGGTCTGGAACATCATCTACAGTCTTGGCCTTTTGATGGGCATCGGCGGCAGCGTGATTTTCAGTACAAAGCGCGGCAGCGAGAAATGCGACGGGAGTGAGAACCAGTATTTCACATCGGCCGTGATCGGCGCAGTGATCTTATCCATTCTGGCATGGATCGGGGCCATATGCTTCGAGCGCCCCATCCTGACCTTCTTCGAAGCGGATGGCTCCTACCATTGTCCGCACCTATGCGTTATCCTTCCTGCTGCTGCCGTTCAACATCTTCTCGACCTATTATTTCCAGGCGATCATGAAGCCGAAGGCAGCGTTCGTTGTTTCTGTGGCACGGGGACTTGTCATCAGCGGCATTTTGATCATGGTTCTTCCTGCGCTGGTCAACGCCGATGCGATCTGGTTTGCGATGCCAGTCACGGATCTGCTGGTCATGCTTTACGCCGCTTCGATGATCCGCAAATACACAAGGGCTTTGCCGGGAGGTACCACTTATGCAGATACCCGCCATTGAAAGCAATGCACCCTCGCTGATCTGAAGCTGCTCCCTTAATAGGCCGCCCTGCACGCAGCGCCTCCCTTGCGGTATGGGGACGTGTTCGAATCTATTTGTGCCATGATAAGATAACAGCAAAAACAAAACCACCCTAACGGGTGGTTTTGCTTTTGCTGGGACTACTTCATTCGGCCGTCGCCGGCCATGAGGGCGGTCATCTCCTCGATGCGCTCCAGTGGGAACGGCGGCTCGCACAGAGGCTTCATGGCGATAGACATGAGCTTCATGGGATTGTCGTCCGCCGCCACACGGTTGGAGCTGAGCGCGCCGCAGCGCTTGCAGCGGTGGATGATCGCCCACTCGCCGCCCCTGCGTACCCAGACCGCCACCGGCTCCATGATGCCGCCGCAGTCGGCAGCCCGGTCGCCGGGCTCGATGTCTACGTGCAGGCTGGAGAGGCAGTTGGGGCAGTGGTTGCGGTGGTCGCTGCCGGCCCCCTGTGGTGTGCAGAGTCGGCCGCAGACCTTGCAGGTGAAGGTGTCATTGCAGGGATGGGTCTTGTAGTAGCCTTTTTCAAAAGTCTTCCGCTTGTTTTCGCGGTTCATGGTGTTTCCTCCTGAAGATGTGTTTTCATGCTCCGGGAGGAATGGCGTGCATATCGCCATCGATCGACAGGGGCAGGCGTGTTTGCTCTTGTCAATCGATGGCTGCCAGACCTCCCGGTCAGGCCACACGCTCCAGTGTCAAGGTATTGAGTTTCAAACGAGTCTCCTTAATAAAATGTGTATTGTGCCCTGCGGGCACTGACGACAGGGTACTCTCCGCGCCGCCGTTTGTCAAGAGCCTACGCGTGCCTGAACACCTTTTTCTCCAACGCAAAGATGCGCGGACTGAAGGTGTCCGGCTCCATCGTATCATACGTCTCGCGGTAGATCTCCATACGGCTGTCCACCGCATCGATCAGGCTCAGCAGCTCCGCCTCGGCGCACAGAGGGCGCACCGCCGCGCCGAATTCCGGCTCACCGTGGTGAGAGAGGATCAGGTGCTGCAGCAGCACGGACTTCTCCTCCGGCACACCCAGGCGGGCGGCAGTCTCCGCCGCGTCCTGCGCTCCCATGACCAGGTGCCCCAGCAGCTGCCCCTTAATGGAGTAATCCGTGGCCAGACCCAGCTGCGAAAACACGAACTCCTGCGCCTTCGCCATATCGTGGAGCAGCGTCCCCGTCAGCAGCAGGCTGCGGTCGATCGTCTCCGGGTACATTCCCGCCAGGAAGTCCGCGATCTTCACCATGTTGGCGGTGTGCATCAGCAGGCCGCCCAGAAAGGCATGGTGTACGCTCTTGGCGGCGGGAATGGACGCGAGCGTCTCCCCGTGGGCCTCCAGCATGGCCTCGGCCACGGCACGGTAGTCCGGGTCCGTAATGGAGGCCGCCGCACGGCGCAGATCCTCCATCGCCGCGCCGCAGTCTATGGGCGCGGTGGGCACCAGGGCGGACACATCCACCGGATCCTCCTGGGCCGCCTGACGGATACGCGCGGCGGTGAACTGCGCGGTGCCCCGATACTCGCCCACGGTACCCCGCACCTTGACCACGGTGCCCTCGTCGGCGGCGGTCAGCGGCCCGGTATAGTCCCAGACCTTCAGCTCCATGGTGCCGGTACGGTCGCTGAGCGCACCGGTCAGGAACGGCTTGCCGTTGGCGGCCACCTTAGGGTTGGCGGACTTGAGTATGTAGTAGCCCTCGACCTCGTCGCCGGGGGTCATGACATTGATGGGCTTGTTGTATTCCACAGGCATATCCTCCCTTTCTCCTATTACTGCTATGATACCACGTTTGCCGAAAGCGGGCAAGTGCCCGAGAAATTTTGCCGTTTCCCCGGCAACGTTACCACCAGACAAAAATTTTGGCAGTCAAACACCGTTTGTATTTTGGTTCGCGACAGGAAAACTCGCAAAAGTCCCTCATTGTTAAATACTTTTACAAGTTTCTTTTTACGGCAATTCTTTACAGGATTCGACCTTTTATTTATGACATTTTTATGTACACGCCGCAAAGATTAACGTGCAATTTATTCACGCAGTGTTATAATCTGAGCATGATTTTTCGGGACGATCCGGACGTTCCGGAAAGAGAAAATCCACTTTACAAAGGAGAGTGTGTTTTTGTGACGACATTCATCATCGGCCTCGTTATTTTGCTGGGCGGTGCTGCACTGTACGGCCGCTTCTGCGAAAAGGTCTTTGGTCCTGACGACCGCAAGACGCCCGCCTACACCAAGGAGGACGGCGTTGACTTCGTTCCCATGCGCGGCTGGAAAAATAGCCTCATCAACCTACTGAACATCGCGGGCACCGGCCCCATCCTCGGGCCGATCCAGGGCATCCTGTTTGGGCCCATCGCGTTTTTGACCATCCCCATCGGCAACGTCATCGGCGGCGCCATGCACGACTATTTCTCCGGCATGATCTGCCTGCGCGACGGCGGCACCCAGATGCCCGAGATGATCCGCCGCTACTCCACCAAGGGTATCTATAAGTTCTACAACGTGTTCGTGTGCGTGCTGCTGCTGCTGGTGGGCGCTGTGTTCATCTACACCCCCGGCGACATCGCCGCCACGCAGCTCTTTGGCTTTGACGGTAAGGCCACCTCTGTTTCCACGTGGGTCATCTACGGTGTCATCTTCCTGTATTATCTGATCGCCACCGTGTTCCCCATCGACGCCATCATCGGCAAGATCTACCCCATCTTCGGCGGTATCCTGCTGTTCTCCGCCGTCGGTATCTTCATCGGCATCTTCGTCACCGGTATGCCCCTGATGAACATCTGGGACAGCTGGGCTGCTCCCGTGCTGAGCCTCACCGGTGCTGACGGCACCGTGGGTACGTTCACCTACGCGGACTACTTCTCCACCAAGCACTTCCTGCCCATCTTCTTCGTGACCGTGGCCTGCGGTATTCTGTCCGGCTTCCACTCCACCCAGACCGCTATCATCTCCCGTACCATGAAGAGCGAGCGTCAGGGCCGCAACACCTTCTACAACATGATGGTGCTGGAAGGCTTCATCGCCATGGTTTGGGCTGCCGGCGCTATGGGCGTGTACAACCTGGCGCTGCAGGAGCCCAATGCCGGACTGGCTACCGGCACCGTGGGCGTGGTCTGCAAGTACCTGCTGGGTCATGTGGGCGGCATCATCGCCCTGATCGGCGTCATCGTGCTGCCCATCACCTCCGGTGATACGGCGCTGCGCGCCCTGCGTCTGAGCCTGTCTGAGACGCTGCACATCGACCAGTCCACCAACGGCAAGCGCATCAAGCTGGCTGTGCCTATCTTCGCGCTGGTCATCGCCATCCTCGTGTTCGCCAAGACCAATGCCGACGGCTTCAACATCCTGTGGCGTTACTTCGCATGGGCCAACCAGACCCTGTCCCTGTTCGCCTTCCTGTGCATCACCGCGTGGATGTTCGAGAACGGCAAGGGCAAGTGGGCTTGGATCCCCATGATCCCCGGCTGCTTCTACACCTTCATCTGCGTCACCTACATCGCCAACGCCCACATCGGCTTCAACATTCCCTGGACGCCCGCCTACATCATCGGTGTGGTGTGCGCCATCGCCTATGTGGTGGCCTGCTGCGTGTACGGCAAGAAGCGCGCTGCCAGACTGCTGGCTAAGTAAGTCCTCTCCTCTCCTCAAATCGGTATAGCAAATAACGTACAAAACATGAGGGACGGCATATGCCGTCCCTTGTGTTTTTTTCTCCCGGCTGGTATAATCTCCTTATCAAAACGAAGGGAGTGCGCTCCATGAAACGCTGTCTTGTCCTCTCCGACTCATTCAAAGGCACGCTGTCCTCCCCGGACATCTGCCGCATCGCCCGCAGTCTCCATATCCCCGGCTGGCACATCGACGCCCTGCCGGTGGCCGATGGCGGCGAGGGCACCACAGACTGCTTTCTGGATGCCTGCGGCGGACAGCGTATCGCCCTTCCCGTGTCCGGTCCCTTTGGCGGCACTATCGATGGCTTCTACGGCCTGCTGCCAGACGGGACAGTGGTGGTGGAGTGCGCCGCAGCAGCGGGTCTGCACCAGACCGAGGGCCGTCCCGACCCGGAGGCGGCCACCACCTACGGTGTGGGACAGCTTCTGGCCCACGCGCTGGATCACGGCGCAAAGCGCCTGATCCTGGGTCTGGGCGGCAGCTGCACCAACGACGGCGGCTGCGGTGCGGCTGCAGCGCTTGGCGTTCGGTTTTACGACCGGCAGGGCCGCGGCTTCGTGCCCACCGGCGGCACGCTGGCGGACATCGAGACTATCGACCTGTCCGGGCGGCACCCCGGCCTGCGGCCCGGTGTGCTGACGGTCATGTGCGACATCGACAACCCCCTGTACGGCGAAACCGGCGCGGCGTACATCTTCGCTCCGCAGAAGGGGGCGAACGATGCCTGCGTGCAGCGTCTGGACGCGGGACTTCGGCATCTCGCCGCGGTGCTGCATGCACAGCTGGGTGCGGAGGTGGATACCCTCCCCGGCGGCGGTGCCGCCGGCGGCTTCGGCGCGGGCTGCGCTGCGCTGTTGTGCGGTGCCCTGCGCTCCGGTATCACGACGGTGCTGGACACCGTGGACTTCGACCGCCGCGCAGTGGGCTGCGACCTGGTGGTCACCGGCGAGGGTTCCTTTGATGCCCAAAGCCTGGGCGGCAAGGCCATCAGCGGCGTGGCAGGCCGGTGTCAGAAGCTGCGTGTCCCCGCTGCCGTGCTGGCCGGGCGTGTGGCACTGACACCGGAGCAATGGGCACCGCTGGATCTGCGGGCCGTCCGCAGTATCAACCCCACCGGGGCGACCCTTGAGGACGCCCGGGTCAACGCCGCCGCCTATTACCGGACGGCACTGGAAACGCTGCTGAAGGAGTGGAAGTGATATGGCACAGGTCATTGAGATACACGACTTTTCCGACCCGGCGCTGGACGTCTACGCCCGGGCCACGGAAAACCAGCTGGTCAACCGGGCCGACCCGGCCAACGCCCTGTTCATCGCCGAGAGCCCGCTGGTCATCGGCCGTGCGCTGGACGCCGGGTGCGTACCGGTGTCGTTCCTGATGGAGCCGCAGCACATCACCGGCAAAGGCGCCGAGATACTGGGTCGCTGTGACCCGGACCTCCCCGTCTACACGGCTTCCCTGGAGGTGCTGACGCAGCTCACCGGCTTCCACCTGACCCGCGGGATGCTGTGCGCCATGCGCCGCCCTCCCCTGCCCTCCGTGGCGGAGGTCTGCGCCGGCGCGCGGCGCATCGCCGTACTGGAAAACGTGATGAACCCCACCAACGTGGGCGCCATTTTCCGCTGCGCGGCCGCCCTGGGCATGGACGCCGTCCTGCTGACCACAGAGGGCAGCGACCCCCTGTACCGCCGGGCTTCCCGGGTAAGCATGGGTAATGTATTCCTGGTGCCATGGACCTATCTGCCGGAGGGCGACTGGACGGCGGCACTGCACGATCTGGGCTTCACCACCGCGGCCATGGCCCTGCGGGAGGACTCCCTGCGGCTGGATGACCCACGCCTGTTGTCAGCGGAGAGGCTGGCGGTGGTGCTGGGCACCGAGGGCGACGGGCTGGCCGACGGCACCATCGCCCAATGCGACCACACGGTGATGATCCCCATGACCCATGGGGTGGACAGCCTGAATGTAGCTGCCGCGGCTGCCGTAGCCTTCTACCAGTTGGGCCTGCAATGCCAATAAGCGAATAAATATCCCCCCGGCTCCGCCGGGGGGATACACTGTATTTACAGGAACTTGTCCAGCTCCCGTTCCACATTGTCCATTTTCTTCACTTTGGGATGTTCCACACGATAGCCGGACTTAATGACCATATCCAGCGTCCGCAGGGCGGTCAGATCGGCCAGCGGGTCCGCCGTGCAGACGATCATATCCGCGCACTTGCCCGGCTGGATGGAGCCGGTCTCGCCGGCAATACCCGCCAGCGCCGCATTGCCCAGCGTGGCGCTGTGCAGCGCAAACGCCGGCGTCACGCCGCAGTACTTCACAAAGTAGCATAGCTCCCGCCACATATCGTAGTGGGTGATATAGGGGCAGCCGGTGTCGGTGCCCAGACCCACGGGGACACCATCCGCCAGACAGGCCTTCGCCATGGCGATAATACCCTCAAACACCACCTTGCCGTTCTCCTGCTGCTCATAGGTGGCGTGAGAGATACTGCGGTCGAACAGCGCATAGGGCACGGCAGGCGAGATGGTGGACACCTGGAAAGCGCCGCGTTCCTTACACAGCTGCATGATGTGCTCATCCGGCTTCGCGCCGTGCTCGATGGAGTCCACGCCGTTTTCCAGCGCCACCCGGACGCCCTCCGGGCTCTCCACATGAGCGGCCACCTGCATTCCCAGCGCATGGGCCTTATCGCAGGCCGCCTTGACCAGTGCCGGCTGCATCCGCAGCACGCCCGGCTCGCCCACCACCTCGGCGTCCATAACGCCGCCGGTGATCATCAGCTTGATCAGGTCGGGCTTTTCCGCCGCGATCTTCTCCACGAAGGCCGCGGCCTCCTCCGGCGTGCGGGCCTCATAGGCCAGCGACCCGGCCATGTGCCCGCCGGGTACCGACACCGCCACATTGGACGCCACCACCCGGGGAGACAGGATCTCGCCCCGCCTGGCCGCATCGCGAATGATCGTGTCGAAGTCCGCCACGCCGCCCACGGTACGGATAGTGGTCACGCCGGACAGCAGCTCCGTCCTGGCGTAACCCTCGCACATCTTCACGCCGATGCGGCGCATCAGGCCGTTGGAGGTGATGAGCTTCACCAGCTTCTTAGGGTCGGAGGGCTTTTTCCGGGGCTTGCCGGAGGCGGGCAGATGCACATGCAGATTGATCAGCCCCGGCAGCAGGTATTTGCCGCCCAGGTCCACGCGCGCATAGCCCTCCGGCACATCGGCCGCGTCGCAGACGGCAGCAATGCGGTCCCCGTCCACACAGACGGCCAGCCCCGTCCGAGGCGTCATGTCCCGCGTACCGTCCAGCATCACGCCGTTCACCAGCGCATATTTCTCATGGTTTATGTACATATGCAGCCCTCCTGTTGGGAAATTTTTTCGCATGATACCACAACGCGGTGGAAATTGCAACAGACAATTTCCACCGCCAGCCAAAGCAGATCCATGCACGTTTGACGTTCTCAGAATACGACCACCAGCAACATTTTGAATTGCTCCTGTCCATACACCGCGTGGGGGTGCCGCGCCGGCATGAGGATGGACTCGCCGGTGTGCAGCACATGGGGTACGCCGTCCACGGTCACGCGGCCCACGCCGTCCAGGCACGTCACCAGCGCGTCGCCGCCGGACTCGTGGGTGCTGATCTCCTCGTCCTTGTCGAAGGCAAACAGCGTCACACTGACGGAGTCGTTCTGGGCCAGCGTCTTGCTGACCACCTGCCCCGGCTGATAGGCCACCTGATCCCGCAGGGTCAGCACGGTGGCCACATCGAGGTTCTTCATCATAGCGATACACTCCTTTTTATTGGATAAACGGGGGCGGCAAAGCCGCCCCCGTTATCGAAAACTTACTTGCCCAGGGCGGCCTTCAGGGCCTCCACACGGTCGGTCTTTTCCCAGGAAACACCCAGGTCCTCACGGCCCATGTGGCCATAGGCCGCCAGCTGGCGGTAAATGGGCTTCCGCAGGTCCAGATCGCGGATGATGGCGGTGGGGCGCAGGTCAAAGACCTTCTCCACAGCGGCCTCCAGCTCGCTGTCGGCCACCATGCCGGTGCCGAACGTCTCCACCAGCACGCTGACGGGACGCGCCACGCCGATGGCGTAGGCCAGCTGCACCTGGCACTTGTCCGCCAGGCCGGCGGCCACCACATTCTTGGCCACCCAGCGGGCGGCGTAGGCCGCGGAGCGATCCACCTTGGTGGGATCCTTGCCGGAGAAGGCGCCGCCGCCGTGGGGCGCGCTGCCGCCATAGGTATCCACGATGATCTTGCGGCCGGTCAGGCCGGTATCGGCGGCGGGGCCGCCGCTGACAAAGCGTCCGGTGGGGTTCACATAGATCTTCGTCTCGCCGTCCAGCAGCTCGGCAGGAACAGTGGGCTTGATGACCAGCTCGATCATATCCTTGCGGATCTGCTCCAGCGTCACGTCAGGGCTGTGCTGGGTGGACAGCACCACGGTATCCACGCGGACGGGCTTGCCGTCCTCACCATACTCCACGGTGATCTGGGTCTTGCCATCGGGACGCAGATAGTCCACCAGACCCTGCTTGCGCACGTCGGTCAAGCGCTTGGCCATCTTGTGGGCGATGGAGATAGCCAGAGGCATCAGCTCCGGCGTCTCGTTGCAGGCGTAGCCGAACATCATACCCTGATCGCCGGCGCCGTTGTCCAGCTCGCTCTTGCCGGAGGCCTTGGCCTCATAGCTCTTGTCCACGCCCAAAGCGATATCGCCGGACTGCTCATCGATGTTGGTGATGACGGCGCAGGTGTTGCCGTCAAAGCCGCACTCGGAGGAGTTATAGCCGATGTCCAGCACCACCTGGCGGGCGATCTTGGGGATATCCACATAGCAGCTGGTGGTGATCTCACCCATGATGTGGATCAGACCGGTAGAGGCGCAGGTCTCGCAGGCCACGCGGCCATTGGGGTCCTTCTCGAAGATCGCGTCCAGCACCGCGTCGCTGATCTGGTCGCAGACCTTGTCGGGATGCCCTTCGGTAACGGACTCAGAGGTAAACAGATGTCTTGCCATGATTTTTTCTCCTTTCATCTCGCGGATGGTCATTGAAAAAAGCGCTCTGCCGAACCGACAGAGCGCTGTGCTTCTTTGCTCATCCTCATCTTTCGATTCGTTCGCCGGATTTGGCACCTTGAAAAAACAGGTTGCCGTGGCTTCATCGGGCCGGTCCCTCCGCCACTCTTGATAAGGTATTTACTTGTACAGCATATTGTAACAGTTTTTTTAGCATTGTCAATAGCATTTCCATGATTTTTGCAAATAATTCAACTGTACGGAAACTTTGCCATTGTTCAAAAAAATGACATGACTTTTCCGCCGTTATGGGTTATACTGAACACAATTTGTACACAGGAGGACACTCCCCTTGAAAAAACTCTATGACGGGGTGCAGCGCTTCTGCGCCGCCCATCCCCGGTTCGGCATTCCCAACCTCATGCGCGTTATCGTCATCGGCAACGTGGCGGTCTATGTGCTCATGCTGCTGACCCAGGCCAACGACGCCAACGCCCTGAGCTTTCTGACCTTCAATCTCAATGCCCTGCTCCATGGCGAGGTGTGGCGGCTGGTGACCTTTGTGTTCGTGCCCGCCTACTCCAGTCCCTTTGCCCTGCTGATCAGTCTCTACTTCTATTACTGGATCGGCTCCACGCTGGAGCGCCAGTGGGGCACGGCCAAATTTAATCTGTATTACATCAGCGGCGCGCTGCTGACAGTGCTGGGCGTGGTGCTGGCCAGTCTCATCACCGGCAACCCCTACCTGACCGCAGCGGGCACCGGCTATGTGAACCTGTCCATGTTCTTCGCCTTTGCCTTCCTGTTCCCGGACACCACGGTACTGCTGTTCTTCATCCTCCCCGTGAGGATGAAGTGGCTGGCGTATCTGGACGGCGCACTGTTCGCTTTCGACATCATCAAGGCCATCGGCGCCCACAACTGGGCCGGTGTAGTGCTGCCCATCGTGGCCCTGCTGAACTTCGCCGTGTTCATCTGGCCGGAGGTCCACTACCTGAAGGAGCGCGCCAAATACCAGAACTCCCGCAAGACCGTCCAGTTCCGTCAGGCCCAACAGCAGCAGGCCAAGCAGGCCCAGCAGCAGGGCTATCGCCACAAGTGCGCCGTCTGCGGCCGCACGGATACCGACTACCCTGATCTGCAATTCCGTTACTGCAGCAAGTGCGTCGGGTACCACTGCTTCTGTCAGGACCACATCTTCAACCACGTGCATTTCACGGAGGAATAACAAAATACAGACGGGCCGCCCGCCGGGCGGCTCTTTTTTTGCACATATCTTAATAAAATCTTACCGTCCTGTAAGTTGACAGTGAAAACGTTTTCGCGTACAATAAGCCTGTAGCAAAAGGGGAAAACTGCCCAAAAATCCGAAACGCAACCGCCGGTTGACACATTTCCAGCCCCGGTTTATAGACCGCAACCGGCAAAACCCGTATGATAGCGCCATCAAAACCAAACGGCAGCACCCGCCGTCATACGGAAGGAGAGCATACCTATGATTTTAGCTGACAAGATCGTGTCCCTGCGGAAAAAGGCAGGCTGGAGCCAGGAGGACCTGGCCGAGAAGCTGGGCGTCACCCGCCAGTCCGTATCCAAATGGGAGGGCGCACAGTCCGTGCCCGATATGGATAAGGTCGTGATGATGAGCCGCCTGTTCGGTGTCTCCACCGACTTCCTGCTG
>FR881624.1:0-5882 GCA_000435555.1 Firmicutes bacterium CAG:176 | reverse complement strand
GCTGAAGGACGAACTGGAGGAGGAAACGCCCTGTGCCGCGGCCCAGGACGACGACACGCCCCTGCGCCGCGTGAGCCTGACCCAGGCCTCCGCCTACCTGGCCCTGCGTAAGGCCGCCGCGCCGAAGATTGCCGTAGCCACCGCCCTGTGCATCACCTCCCCGGTCACGCTGATCCTGCTGGCCGGCATGAGCGAGGTGCAGCGCTTCCACATCTCCGAAAATGCCGCCGCGGGCATCGGGCTGTGCGTGCTGCTGGGTCTGGTGGCGCTGGCCGTGAGCATCTTTCTGCGGGCAGGTGCAGAAGCCAAGGAGTACCGGTTTCTGGAGGAGGAACCCTTTGAAACGGAGTACGGCGTGGAGGGCATGGTCCGCCAGCGGCAGCGGGAATACAAGGACACCCATACCCGGCTCGTCACCGTGGGCGTGGTGCTGTGTGTGCTGGCCGCCGTACCGCTGTTCGCCGCCATGTGCATAAGCGGCAGCGACCTGCTCTATATCGCCGCTGTCTGCGCGCTGCTGGTGCTGGTGGCCATTGGCTGTCTGGCCCTGGTCACAGCCGGCGTGTATCAGGGCGCCATGGAGCGGCTGCTGGAGGAGGGCGACTACGCCCGCGGACAGAAGAAGCACCGCAGGGTGCTGGGTACGGTGTCCACGATCTACTGGCTCACCGCCACGGCGGTGTTCCTGCTGTACACCTACGGTCCCCACGGCAACGGCCAGCCCCGGTACAGCTGGATCATCTGGGCGGTGGCCGGCGTGCTGTACGCCGCCGTTATGGGCATCGTCCGCATCATCAGCCGCAGCCGCGGCTGATGATGCCCCACAATAGAAGCTTAGGAGAGAAATAGGAGGAACTGACCCCATGCTGGACATTCAACATCTGACCAAGACCTACGGCGAGAAGAAGGCCGTGGACGATCTGTCGCTGCACATCGCCCCCGGCGAGATCTACGGCTTCATCGGCCATAACGGCGCCGGCAAGACCACCACGCTGAAATCCGTGGTGGGTATCCTGCAATTTGACCAGGGCGAGATCACCATCGATGGCCGATCCATCAAGGCCGATCCCCTGGGCTGCAAGCGGGAGATAGCTTACATCCCCGATAACCCGGACCTGTACGACTACATGACCGGCATCAAATATCTGAACTTCATCGCCGACGTATTCGGCGTGGACGCCCAGACCCGGCAGGCTCGTATCCGCACCTACGCGGATGCCTTTGAGCTGACGGGCGACCTGGCCCAACCCATTGCCGCCTATTCCCACGGCATGAAGCAGAAGCTGTCCATCATTGCCGCGTGGCTCCACGATCCGAAGGTCATCATCATGGATGAGCCCTTCGTAGGCCTGGACCCCAAGGCTGCCCACCTGCTCAAGGGCATGATGCGTGAGATCTGCGACAACGGCGGCGCCATCTTCTTCTCCACCCATGTGCTGGAGGTAGCGGAAAAGCTCTGCGACAAGGTGGCTATCATCAAGGGCGGCCGGCTCATCCGTTCCGGCACCATGGAGGAGGTCAAGGGCGACGACTCCCTGGAGGAGGTCTTCCTGGAGCTGGAGGCGGAGTGATGGTCAAATTATTGCTGAAAAAACAGCTGTCCGAGATCTTCCGCAGCTACTTCTACGACGCGAAAAAGAACAAACCCCGGTCCAAGGCAAGCACCGTCAGTTTGATCGTGCTGTACGTGCTGCTGATGGTGGGCGTTATCGGCGGTATGTTCACGCTGTTCTCCATAGGTCTGTGCGCTCCCCTGCACGAGGCCGGTCTGGATTGGCTGTACTTCACCCTCTTTGCCCTGGTCGGTGTGCTGATGGGCGTGTTTGGCAGCGTGTTCAACACGTTCTCCGGCCTGTACCAGGCCAAGGACAACGACCTGCTGCTGTCGCTGCCTATCCCCGTGCGTGCCATTCTGGCCTCCCGGCTGCTGGGTGTATACCTGATGGGTCTGATGTTCTCCGGCGTGATCCTGCTGCCCTGCGTCATCGTCTACTGGGCCGTCGGTGTGCTGACCGCCGCCACTGTGCTTGGCGGCATCGCGCTGATTCTGGCCGTCTCCCTGCTGGTGCTGGTGCTCTCCTGTCTGCTGGGCTGGGTGGTAGCCAAGATCCACAGCAAGCTCAAGCGCAAGAACCTCCTTACCACCCTGATCGCGCTGGCGTTCTTTGCCCTGTACTACATGGTGTGCTTCCGCGCCAACGAACTGATCGAGCAGCTCATGCTGCACCTGAATGAGGTGGGTGCAGCCATCCGCGGCAGCGCCTATCCCCTATATCTCATGGGCCGTATGGGCGCCGGCGACTATCTGGCTGTCGTGCTGGTGCTGGCCGTAATGGCGGCGCTGTGCGCGCTCACATACCTGCTGCTCAGCCGCACATTCCTGTCCATTGCCACCGCCAACAACGGCGGCGCCAAGGCCGTTTATAAGGAGACGGCCGTCAGGGCCGCCGGTGTGCCCGCCGCCTTGCTGCGTAAGGAGCTGGGCCGCTTCACCGCCAGTCCCAACTATATGCTCAACTGCGGTCTGGGCACGGTCATGCTGCCCATTCTGGGCGTACTGCTGCTGGTAAAGAGCAGCGATCTGCTGCCTGTTATATACGAAATGGCCGGTGGCGAGGCCTCCGGTCTTCTGGCGACGATGCTGTGCGCCGCCCTGTGCCTGGTAGGCTCCATGAACGACATGGCCTCCTCCTCCATCTCCCTGGAGGGGAAGAACCTGTGGCTGGCACAGTCCCTGCCGGTGACACCGTGGCAGGTACTGCGTGCAAAGCTGCTGGTACAGGTGCTGGTAACGGGTATCCCCATGGCAGTCACCTCTGTACTGATACTATTGGCCGTCCGCCCCGCCCTGCCGCTGGCCCTCCTGCTGATAGCGCTGCCTCAGGCCTTTGTGTGGCTGTCGGCAGCCTTCGGCCTGACCATGGACCTGAAGCGCCCCAACCTGGTCTGGACCAATGAGATCACCGTCATCAAGCAGCGTCTGACGGTGCTGCTTGCCATGCTGGGCGGCTGGGTGTACGCCGCCCTTGTCGGCGTGCTGTACTACCCGTTCGGTATCGACATGGGTGCAGCGTGGTATCTGCTGGCCTGGACAGTGCTGACCGTCGTGCTGACGCTGGTGCTGCTGCGCTGGCTCCACCGCACCGGCAGCCGCCTGTTCGCCGCCCTGTAATTGTGTCAAAAACGTAAATTCTGCCCCGTTCCGGCCTCCGGAACGGGGTTTTCCCGCAGTTTTTGTGGATTTGCTTATAGACACTTCGGGCAAAATGTGGTAGGGTAATTCATCAAAGAAAAAAAGCTATGCAGAACAAGGAGGCCTTACCATGAACGAGGTCAAATCCCCCAAGAAACCTCTGATCTACTACTACATGATCGTGGTACTGCTGGTGCTGCTGTTCAACCTGCTGGCCATGCCCTGGCTGGCGGAGCACCAGATCAAGGAGGTGGACTACAACACCTTCGTCTCCATGACCGAGAAGAATGAGATCGGCCAGGTGGAGATCCAGCAGCAGAGCAACCGCATCCTCTTTACCTCCACCGACGGCAAAACCATCTACAAGACCGCCATCGTCCCCGATGACGACCTGGTCCAGCGCCTGCTGGACGCCGGTATCTCCACCACCGGCGAGGAGATCGAGCAGACCTCCCTGCTGACGGATATCCTGGGCTGGGTCCTGCCGCTGGTGATCTTTATCGCCATCGGTCAGATCATCTCCCGCAGCCTGATGAAGAAAATGGGCGGCAGCGACTCCCTGATGTTCAATATGGGCAAGTCCGACGCCAAGGTCTACGTCAAGTCCGCCGAGGGCATCAAGTTTGCCGATGTGGCCGGTGAGGACGAGGCCAAGGAGAACCTGACGGAGATCGTCAACTACCTCCACGACCCCACCAAGTATCAGGAGATCGGCGCATCCATGCCTAAGGGCGTGCTGCTGGTGGGCCCTCCGGGCACCGGCAAAACCATGCTGGCCAAGGCTGTGGCCGGCGAGGCCAACGTGCCCTTCTTCTCCATGTCCGGCTCCGAATTCGTGGAGATGTTCGTGGGCATGGGCGCGTCCAAGGTGCGCGACCTGTTCAAGCAGGCCAAGGAGAAAGCCCCCTGCATCGTGTTCATCGATGAGATCGACGCCATCGGCCAGAAGCGCAGCGGCGGCCAGTACGGCGGCAACGACGAGCGCGAGCAGACGCTGAACCAGCTGCTCACCGAGATGGACGGCTTCGAGGGCAACACCGGCGTCATCATTCTGGCCGCCACCAACCGCCCGGAGTCTCTTGATCCGGCCCTGACCCGACCCGGTCGTTTCGACCGCCGTGTACCCGTGGAGCTGCCCGACCTGCTGGGGCGCGAGGCCATTCTGAAGGTACACGCCAAAAAGATCAAAATCGCCGAGGACGTGGACTTCAACAAGATCGCCCGTATGGCCTCCGGTGCCTCCGGCGCCGAGCTGGCCAACATCGTCAACGAGGCCGCCCTCCGCGCCGTCCGTGACGGACGCCGCTTTGCCACCCAGGCCGACCTGGAGGAGAGCATCGAGATAGTCATTGCCGGCTACCAGAAGAAGAACGCCATTATGACCGATCACGAGAAGCATATCGTGGCCTACCACGAGATCGGCCACGCGCTGGTGGCGGCCAAGCAGACCAATTCCGCCCCGGTGCAGAAGATCACCATCGTGCCCCGCACCTCCGGTGCTCTGGGCTATACCATGCAGGTGGAGGAGGGCAACCACTACCTGATGTCTCAGGAGGAAATGGAGAACAAGATCGCCACCCTCACCGGCGGCCGCGCCGCCGAGGAGACGGTGTTCGGCACCATCACCACCGGTGCCAGCAACGACATCGAGCAGGCCACCAAGCTGGCCCGCGCCATGATCACCCGCTACGGCATGAGCAGGGACTTCGACATGGTGGCCATGGAGACGGTGCAGAACCAATATCTGGGCGGCGACACGTCTCTGGCCTGCTCCGCCGAGACCCAGGCGAAGATCGACCAACAGGTGGTGGCCCTGGTGAAGCAGCAGCACGAGAAGGCGCTGAAGCTCCTCACCGACAACCGCGCCAAGCTGGACGAGCTGGCCGCCTTCCTGTACGAGAAGGAGACCATTACCGGCGAGGAGTTCATGGAGATCCTGAACAAAAAATAAGCGAAACGCCCCCGGCGTCGCCGGGGGCGTCCATCGGAGGAATACCGCATGAAGTTCATCACGACACTGGCCGTCACCTTCTTCGCCGGTATGGGCGCAGGACTGGGCACCGGCTTTGCGGGCATGAGCGCCGCGGCGGTCATCAGTCCCATGCTCATCACATTTCTGGGCATGGACCCCTACATGGCGGTAGGCATCGCTCTGGCCTCCGACGTGCTGGCCAGCGCCGTCTCCGCCTACACCTACCGCAAAAACAAGAACCTGGACATCCGGAACGGCATCATTATGATGGTCACCGTGCTTCTGTTCACCGTGGCAGGCAGCTACATCGCCAGCCTGGTGCCCTCCCGCACCATGGGAAGCTTCTCCGTGATCATGACGTTCCTGCTGGGCGTCAAGTTCATCGTCCGTCCCGTTATGACCACCAAGGAGGCCATGCTGGGTGTCTCCGCCAAAAAGCGTGCCGTCCAGTCCGTGGTCTGCGGCATCGTCATTGGCTTCATCTGTGGCTTCGTGGGCGCGGGCGGCGGCATGATGATGCTGCTGATTTTGACCACGGTGCTGGGCTATGAGTTGAAAACCGCCGTGGGTACCAGCGTGTTCATCATGACCTTTACGGCGCTGACCGGCGCCATTTCCCACTTCACTATCGGCGGCGCACCGGACTGGACGGTGCTGGCGCTGTGCGTGGTGTTCACCCTGATCTGTGCCCGCATCGCCGCAGTATTTGCCAACAAG
>FR881623.1 GCA_000435555.1 Firmicutes bacterium CAG:176 | reverse complement strand
ACTGCCGCGAAGCAGAGCGATGTCATTCTCACCGCCACCCCCGCCCGGGAGCCGTTCCTGAAGGCGGAATGGGTGCGGCCCGGTACTCACATCAGCTGCGTGGGCGCGGATATGACCGGCAAGCAGGAGATCGATAGCACCCTGTTTTCCGCGGCCAGGGTGTTCGGCGACGACGCAGCCCAGTGCCTGTCCGTGGGCGAGTGCGAGATCCCCTATAAGAACGGCATCTTTGACGGCACCCTCTGCGACATCGGCGGCGTCATCTCCGGTGCCGCCCCGGGCCGTACCGGCGTGGAGGATATCACCATCTTTGACTCCACCGGAATCGCCTTGCAGGACATTTCCACCGCCGCGGCCCTGCTGGACGCCGCCCGGAAGAACGGCCAGGGCCAGACCATCTCCCTCTGACCCTCAAGCCTTCCCCCTTGGGGGTTCGCTGTGCTGAATGACGCACCCCTCAAGCCTTCCTCTTGAGGGGTTCGCGGTGTTGAAAGACACGCCGGTGGCCTGTCAGATCCGCGAACCGACCGACCCACAGGGAGACAGGTGCCCCCGCAGGAGGCGGATGAGGTGTCGCCGCGCAGCGGCGTAAAACTCCTTCGTCCCGCCCGCAGGCGGCACCCCCGATACCTTGGCCGCCCGAAGGCGCCCCCCCAGATCCTTTGGCGGGGTCCGCCGCCACCTGCCAAAGCCGCCTTCGGGGCGGCTTTGGCGCGATTTGATAATCGCCCAAACTGTCCAGCGCACCAGCCCCTACCCTCGCACTGCGTCAGCGGTAGCGGCGCAAGAGGTATAAGCAGTCCCCTGAACCGACAATGTCACCCACCGTACCAATTCCGCGAAATCAGCACCGTCAAATTCGCACCTGCCGCCCCGCGCAAGGAAGTCTTGAAACGTAGTTTCAAGTGGCGCTTTTGGTTACTTTTGTCGCCAAAGACAAAAGTAACTCGCGCGTGAAAGCGCGAAATTCCACCTCCCGCGCCCGCAGGCGCGGAAAATCCCCCGCCGGACCCGGCGGGGGATATCTTGTTGTTATGCATCGTAGATGCCCAGTATCACAATACCCGCCACCACCAGTGCGATCATGGCGTAGTGCTTCCAGCTGAGCTTTTCCTTCAGGAAAATGCGGCTCCACAGCACCGAGGCCACGCAGTAGGCGGAGATGATGGGCGCGGCCAGGGCCACGTGTTCCGTGTCCGCCAGCGCGTAGATGTACGCGAACTGGCCCGCCGTCTCGCACACGGCGCCCGCATACTTGGGGCCCTCCCGCTTGGGGACGAGTCGGCTCTTTTTGATAAGCACCACATACACGAAGCATACGATGCCCGCCAGCAGAAATGTCAGCTCATAGGCGCAGTTGGCGCTGTCCTCGTTCAGCGTTTCCAGCACCCGGCTGTCGGCAAAGGTGCCCAGTGCGTCCAGCAGGCAATAGATCACAGGCAGGATCAGCGCCAGCGCCGATTTGGCGTAGCGGTGGTTGCTGGCCTGCTGCCGTGCGGCCCGCAGGTCGTCGTCCTCCCGGGCCTCCACGATGCCCAGACCGATGACGCCCACGCATACCAGTGCTGTGGCGGCCAGCTGGGCCGGCACCAGCTCGCCCAGGCCGCCGGTGGCCAGCGCCAGCACCGCCACCAGTGCGCCGCTGGAATTGCAGATGGGGGAGGAGATGGACAGCTCGATATACCGCAGGCCGATGTAGCCGATGGTCATAGAGCTGATGTACAGCAGGGACACCGGCAGATACGTCAGGATGATGCTGCCGTTGATCTCCGTGCCGTTGATAAAAATCTCATAGGCGGCGTGCAGACCCATCACCAGGCCCACTGCCATCACCATTTTAAGATGGCTGTATTTGTCGTCTGCGTCCTGGCAGCCGATCTTGCTGAACAGGTCAGAGCCGCTCCAGCAGATCAGTGCGATCAGAGAAAACCAAAACCACATAAAAAACTCCTTATTCTATCATGTATAGCAAGACCTGCTATACGATAATGTACATTATTCAGAAAGTAAAAGTATAAACAACGAACATAAAATGCACAGAAAAAGGAGGCGGACGCCGCCGAAAGGGATGGTTGGGGAGAAACATACGATTTCCTCCATGGTTTACATAATTATAATGAGATCAGGCCGGCCTCCAGCATTTTCTGCAGGCTCATCAGGATGCCCAGCTTGGCGTGGTACCAGGTCAGCCCACCCTGGAAATACACCGCGTAGGGCGGCCGTGTGGGGCCGTCGGCGGACAATTCTATGGAGCTGCCCTGCACAAAAGCACCGGCGGCCATGATGACGTCGCTGTCATAGCCCGGCATAGGGGCTGGCTCCGGGGTGACATAGCTGTCCACCGGCGCGGCGGCCTGTATGCCCTTGCAGAAGGCGATCATGCCCTCCCGGCTGCCCAGTTCTACCGCCTGAATGATGTCGTGACGCACCTCAGAAGCGCCTGGAATGACATGAAAACCAAGTTCTTCATAACAATTTGCGGCGAATACAGCACCCTTCACCGCAGAGGCCACCACCGTCGGCGCCAGGAAAAAGCCCTGGTAAAATTGGGTCAGCAGCCCCAGATTTGCGCCCACCTCCCGGCCAAGACCGGGGGCGGTGAGCCGCCGGGCGCAGCGCTCGATCAGGTCGGCGCGGCCGCAGATATAGCCGCCGGTGGGGGCCAGCCCGCCGCCGGGATTTTTGATAAGGCTGCCCACCATCAGGTCCGCGCCCACGTTCACCGGCTCGATCAGCTCTGTGAACTCGCCGTAGCAGTTGTCCACCATACAGATCACGTCCGGCTTGCATTGTTTACATAACGCAATCAACTCGCCGATCTGCGCTACTGAGAAGCTGGGCCTTGTAGCGTAGCCTTTTGAACGCTGTATCGTGATGAGCTTTGTTTTTTTACTTATTGCCGCGCAAATTTTGTCGGTATCAAACGACCCGTCCGGCAATAAATCGACTTGACGATAACTTACCCCGTATTCCTTCAGTGAGCCCACCGACTCCCGAATGCCGATGACTTCTTCCAGTGTGTCGTACGGCCCCCCCACCGGACTCAAAAGTTCGTCCCCCGGCAGCAGGTTCGCGCCTAACGCCAGCGCCAGCGCGTGGGTACCACAGGTGATCTGCGGGCGCACCAGGGCGGCCTCCGCGCCGAAGCAGTCGGCGTAGACGCGCTCCAGCGTGTCGCGTCCCTCGTCGTCGTAGCCGTAGCCGGTGGAAAGGTTAAAATGATTGGCGGCCACGCGGTTTTTCTGCATGGCGGCGATGACCTTCAGCTGATTAGCCTCGGCGATGGCGTCGATGGCCGCAAAGCGGTCCTTCAGGTCGGACAGGATCGTTTCGCTGAAAGCCAGCACGTTTTCGCTGACGCCCAGCGCCTTATATGCTTCGTTCATAGTTCACCTCAGTTGGGAAATTGTACGCCGTTCAGGCGCATAATGAGTCGGATGGGATAGTCCCGATCCAGATAGTTCTTCTCGTACCACTCGAAGGTGGCGATGGGTGCGTGCATAAGCTCCGGTGCCTCGCAGCGAAAGGTCTCGAAGGTATTTCTGTCGCCGCTGAGCAGGGCGGCCACCACATCCAGCCGTCCCTCATCCGCAAGCCGCAGCAGGGCGTGGTCCATAGCGGCGGCACAGCCCTGCTCCTCCTCGTCGGCATACGTCTCCCGACGGCCCAGCCAGTAGAGGAACTCCTCCGGGTCCAGGTCCAGCTTGGTAGTGATCTGGCTGAGCTTGAAAAACTCCTTGCGGTCCATGCGCTTCAGCACGTCGATCAGATACTGCACAAGACCGTCGTCCATGGCAATGCAGTCCAGAAACACCTCAAAGGCGTGCTTGTTGGCATCGGGGTCGGGGGTCGCGGACTTTTTCTCCGCGGCAGGGGCTTCCTGTGCCTTATCCGCGTTTTGAAGAAACAGCTCAAAACCGCCAAGGTCGCCGCTTTCGGTGAACAGCTCCTCCGGAAGCACCGTGCCGTCCTGGGCGGCGCAGGCGCGGACAAAGGCGGCCATGCCCATATCCTGTAGCTGCTGGCCCAGCGCCTGTATGCGGGCGTTCTCATCGCCGCCTTCCGGCAGGGTGATTCCCTCCGGGGCAGGACGCGTGCCCTCCCATACCTCGGTCATATAGCGCAGATAGTAATCAAAAAGGGTCATAGTTCTCCCTCACTTTCCAAATTGGAATTGTACCATACAGCGCTTGTCAATGCAAGAAATATCGGGTATGATAGGGGAAAACCGTGAAAGGAGCCGCCTATGGAAGCGTACTATGTCTATATGCTGCGGTGCCGTGGCGGAAGCCTGTACACGGGGATGACCAACGACGTGGCGCGGCGGATGGCCATGCATTGCAGCGGCAGGGGCGCCAAGTACACCCGGGCCCACCCGCCGGAGGCACTGGCGGCACTGTGGCGCTGCGGTGACAAGGTGACGGCGTCGCGGCTGGAATACGCCATCAAGGCGAAGCTGACCCACGGGCAGAAGGAAACGCTTGCCGCCGCGCCGGGGAGGATAGGGGAGTTGTTCCCCGCGCTTCCCGCCGAGGCGGTAACGACGCTGCCCGCAGGGAAGGAATTTCCAATTTTTGCAAATCAAACGTAAGCGCCGTTACCGGGAATGATAAAATTGGGCTTTTTTCACAAAATGCTCTGGACAAACCGGAAATTCTTGCTATAATGAAGCTATCCGCAGAGGTACCTCTGCTTTTACGTTTTAATGAGGATTAAAACGAGCGCATCTGCGGAAATTTAAAACAAATGAGGTTTAAGACAT
>FR881622.1 GCA_000435555.1 Firmicutes bacterium CAG:176 | reverse complement strand
GACCGGCTCCCTATTTTTTGCTTACACCGACGCAGAAGCTGCTCCGTGTATATCAGCCGTACAGCACCACTACGATGTACTCATCTCCTGCCGCGTTATAGCGAACGGTGCAGTTGAACCGTGCGTATGCGCTGACCACATCCGCGTTGTCCAATGCCGCGAGACATGCAAAGGTGGCATCCACATTGCCGCAGACGGCGGCATTCAATGCGGCCTGTCCGCCGTATTCGGTCAGCCGCGCTACACTGTCCGCTGTGCCGGGATAGTAGCTGGAGTCAGCGGTGGTCATACTGGTGTCGATGGTCACGCCGTACTGTGCCTTGGCGTACTCGTTGCCCACACGCACAGCCTCCTCGACGGAGTAGATGCCACCGGTGGCGGGAGGCACAGAGGGCACTTCCTCTGCCGTCTGCGCCGGCACGGTGTCTAAGCCTGTATTGGGTGCAGGTTCGGGTGTCTGTGTGGGTGTGTCCGCTGTTGGCGGTTCGGCTGGCACAGTGACCGCGGGTTCCTCCAGCGGCGCAACAACGGGCGCGTGTTGCGACTGCGCGGGGATTTCTGATATGGTTGGTTCGACAGCTACTTCCGCTATTCCCGTCGGCACATCTTGTGTGTCAGTTGTGGGGGTAGTCTCCTCCTGCACTATCGCGGGAACGGTGTCCACTTCCGGCGCAGCAGCCTGCCCGCAGCCTGTAAGCAGCAGGGCGATGCATAGAGTTAGCAGTACAAGTTTTTTCATAGTCGTGTTCTCCCTTCGGTTTTGGTAGCAAACACAACTACCACACAACCACAAACAAGTCAATGGGAATGTGAAAGCCAGAGATGGTCACAAAGGGCCATCCTTGGCTTTTTGTCCGTTTTGTTGTGTTGTCTGGTCGCATGGTTAGGCGGCCTCTCGAATAGCTCCAGAGGCCAATGTGTTCCGGGAACTCCGCTTCCTATATCAGCGTTCTCTATATTCTGGTGCCTCCATTATCCTCCCATACCACTGCCGAGATCATAGCCAAGGTCACAGGTATAGCGCCACTCCACGACGTCGCCGTCCTTCACCTGGTAGCGGGAGCAGCCGTAGTTGGGATACCAGCCGTTGACGTTGTACATCCAGCCGGACAAACTGCCCACGTCGAACTCATAGAGGTTATTGATCCCCTCTACATAGGCGCTGTTATATACCGGAGTCCAGTTGGATTCCATGTGGATGGCGTTGTCCCGACATACCCGCTGGAGAACATCGAATACGCTCTCGCCCTCGCTGAACTCCACCTCCGTGGCGGGAAAAACAATGCCGTCCTCCGGCACGAGGAACTTCTTGTTCTCCACGCACTTGTCCATGTTGTCCAGAATGGTCTCGCAACCCTCGCTGAACTCTACCTCCGTGGCAGGAAAGATAACGCCGTCCGCCGGTACGAGAAACTTCTTGTTCTCCACACATTTGTCCATATTATCCAGAATGGTCTCGCAGGAGATGGAGAAAGTACAGGTGTGGGTCGTAGT
>FR881621.1 GCA_000435555.1 Firmicutes bacterium CAG:176 | reverse complement strand
TCCGCCCAGCCCCTTGCCTTCCCCTCGAGGGGTTCACGGTGTTGAATGACACGTCGGTGGCGTGTCAGACCCGTGAACCGACCGACCCGCAGGGAGACAGGTGGCAACGCGGAGCGTTGACGGATGAGGTATCATCGTGCACTCACCGCTCCCCCCAAAAAACAACTCCCCCGGCTTCGCCGGGGGAGTCATACGCATTTTCACTTAGTCCAGCATACTCTTCAGGTCAACAGCGACCTCGAAGGGAGCGGCCGTGGCTTCCTTGATCTGGTCCACGGTAAACTCGGGGTTGATCTCGGTCATCAGCAGGCCCTTGTCAGTGA
The DNA here is from genome assembly GCA_000435555.1 of Firmicutes bacterium CAG:176. Lineage (GTDB taxonomy): Bacteria > Bacillota > Clostridia > Oscillospirales > Oscillospiraceae > Vescimonas > Vescimonas sanitatis. The sequence continues at coordinate 2,268 of FR881621.1, read as the reverse complement.
CCTCGAACACGCACATCTCAGTGATGATCTTGTTCACGCAGTGAGAGGCGGTCAGGGGCAGACGGCACTTCTCAAAGATCTTGGGGTTGCCCTTGGCGGTGTGCTCCATGCACACAATGCAGTGCTTGGCGCCCACGCACAGATCCATGGCGCCGCCCATGCCGGGCATCTTCTTGCCGGGGATAATCCAGTTGGCCAGGTTGCCCTCAGCATCGACCTCCAGCGCGCCCAGGAAGCAAGCGTCCACATGGCCGCCGCGGATCAGGCCGAAGTTGCTGGCGGAGTCGATGAAGCCGCCGCCATAGGCCACGGAAGCGGGGCTGCCGCCGGCGTCCACAACGTGGTACGGATCATAGTTCTCGTCGCCCTCCTTGGGTGCCTTGCCTGCGGAGACGATGCCCAGCTCAGCGTGGATGATCAGCTCCACGCCCTCGGGCAGATAGTGGGGGATCAGGGTGGGCAGACCGATGCCCAGATTTACGACGTCGCCATCTTTCAGCTCTTTGGCGCAGCGCTTGGCAATAAAGCCCTTGATCTCAGACTTTTCCATTACTTTCTGTCTCCTTCCACGATGTAGTTCACGCACATACCGTAGGTATGGACGTTCTCAGGCTCGATGTCGCCCACAGGGACGATATACTCGCACTCGGCGATCACGGTGTCTGCGGCAGTGGCCATCACCACGTTGAAGTTGCGCATGGTGCCCTTGTACCAGCAGTTGCCGTACTCATCGCACTTATAGGCGCCCAGCAGGGCGAAATCGGCGTGGATGGGCTTCATCAGCAGATAATCCTTGCCGTCCACAGTGTGGCGGCCCAGGCAGAAGGGGGACTCCTCCACCAGCGTGTCGATGCCCACGGGGGTCAGCACGCCGCCCAGACCGGCGCCGCCGGCGCGGATGCACTCAGCCAGGGTGCCCTGGGGCAGCAGATTGACCTCCAGTGTACCCTCGGTGTTCTGCTGGCCGACCTCGGGGGTCATGCCCACATGGGTGGCGATGACGCGCTTGACCTGATGGTTGTGGATCAGCTCCGCGATGCCGAAGAACTCCTCGCCCATGGGGCCAGTCGCGCGGCCCATATCGTTGGCGATCAGGGTCAGGTCCTTCGTGCCCAGGGCCACCAGCTCCTTGACGATAGCGCGGGCCTGGCCGCAAGCCAGGAAGCCGCCGCACATAATCGTGGCACCGTCGGGGATCATGGCCGCCGCTTCCTTGGCAGTCAATACAGGTTTCTTTGCCATTTCTGTTCCTCCTACTTTTTTATGACAGCAACCACTGGGCCATCTGCCTATGCAGTTGACCCAGTGGTGCCGTATGGTTTTACTTCATGCCGCGCTTGACCATTTCGGTCACGGCGAAGGACGCCACGTCGTCGGCATACTTGCCGGCGCCGAAACCGGCGTCAAAGCCCAGCTCCTTGGCCAGCTCATGGGTGATGCGGGGACCGCCGCAGCATACGACAAACTTGTCGCGCAGGCCCTCGGCCTCCAGCAGCTCGATGAGGTTGGTCAGGTTCTGGATGTGTACATCCTTCTGGGTAACGGTCTGGCTGACCAGCAGCACGTCCGCGTGCAGCTCCAGCGCCTTCTTGATGAATTCCTCGTTGGGGACCTGAGAGCCCAGGTTATAGGCCTCGATCATCTCGTAACGCTCCAGGCCGTAGTGGCCGGCGAAGCCCTTGCGGTTCATGATAGCGTCGATACCCACGGTGTGAGCGTCGGTGCCGGTAGAGGCACCCACCATCACGACCTTGCGGCCGATGTGCTCTTTGATGTACTCATTGGTATCCTCCATGCTCATCACGTCGGACTCCACAGTAATAACATGGATATCCTCGTAGTTCACGGAGTGTACGCAACTGCCATAGACCACATAGAAGGTGAACTCCTTGTCCAGCGCGGTGTGATAGGCCACGTTGGGCTCCTCGAGACCCATCTTCTTGGCGATCTGGCGGGCAGCCTCCTCACCGCGCTCATCATCCTTGATGGGCAGGGTGAAGCTGGTCTGCACCTTACCGTCGTTCATGGTGTCGCCATAGGGCTTCAGGCGGGTCAGATCCAGCGTTGTATCGAAATCGATCTTATGGGTATTATACAGTCCGCTGCTCATGCTCCCACCTTGCCTTTCATGACTTCAATGAACGGGTTGAAGTATTTGTCGTCCTTGATGACCACGCCGGCCAGGCCCTTGCCGCCGTCCTTGGGGCGCTTCACGTCGGCGAAGATGCCCTTCTCGATGGTGGTGAACAGGCCCAGCTTCTCGATCTC
>FR881620.1 GCA_000435555.1 Firmicutes bacterium CAG:176 | reverse complement strand
GGAGGACGGTGTCCGCCGCTATATCTATATCCACCACCTGACCTACGCCGCCCCGCCCAGCCCCTACACCGAGATGCTGGAACTGTGGCCGGCGTGGCAGACGCAGGGCGACTGGTTCCCCGGCGGCCATGTCAGCGGCCGCGTCCTCTGCGAGAGAAACGGCACGGCGCAGGCCGCCGCCTTCCACACGCTGAAGAGCGGCAGCCAACAGGTCAGCGACCTCTTCGGCACCCGCCAGACCCAGCGGATCACCGCCGGCTGGTCCTTTCCCCACGGCGTCGAAAGCCCCCGCGCCTCCGCTTTCTANNNGGGTCGCAGGCCCCCGCGCCTACGTTTTCTACGGCGCTCTCCGCGGCCAGGACGGCTGGGTCATCGAGAGCTGGGCCAACTACGTCTGCCAGACCGCCCCGGTCTACCCCTTCCGTGACGCCGCCGCCCTCTGGCACAGCTACGGCAGCGACGCCTACTCCCTCCGCCAGACCGCCCTTCAGGTATTCGACGGATAAGCACAAAAAGCAGCCCCTCCGGCCTTGGCCGGAGGGGCTGTTCGTATTTTCAGGCACTCCCCCTGGTGGAAGCCGGGGGGAGTGCCTGTGACTTTACTCCGTCATGATCTTTAAAATCACCCGGTCGGTCTCCCGCATGCCCTGCGCGGCCAGAACGCCTACGTTCCGGACGGTGTCCTCCACATCAGCGCCCAGAATACCGTCGCCGGGGCGGAAGTTGTTGCCGCCGGCGTACATGTCGTAGCCCAAGATGCCGCAGTCCACGCCCATGGCGATCTTGCTGGCACAGCTGGCCTTCGCCCCGTCGCAGATGCAGCCGGAGATCATGGCCACGGCGTTTTCCAGCGTGTGGCTGATGCCCTCACAGTCCGCGCCCCGCAGCCACGCGATGCCGCAGCCCGCGCCCACACCGGCGCTGACCGCGCCGCAGTAGGCACTCAGCCGCCCGATGCCGGTCTTCTGGTGTATGGTGATCAGGTCGCTGAGACACACCGCCCGCAGGATGGTGTCGTCATCCGCGCCCATGAGCTTGCCGTATTTCCATACGGGCACCGAGGCGGTGATGCCCTGATTGCCGGAGCCGGACACGATGACCACCGGCATCTCGCAGCCGTTCATCCGTGCGTCCGAGCCGGCGGCCGCCCATGCCCGCGCCTGTGTCGCCCAGTCCTGACTGCTCTCCAGCAGGGTGGAGCCGATGTTGGCGCCCCAGCTGTTTCGCAGCCCCTCGGCGGCGATGGCGGTGTTCTTCTCGATCTGCCGCCCCACGGTGGGGCGTATGTTGTCCAAAGGTACTGTTTCTGCGAATGTGATGATGTCCTGTACGTTCAGCACGGATTTGTCCTGCAGGTTGTCCTCGGCGTTGCCGGTGACGGGCAGCTCCCGCAGGATATTCCCATCCTTTTCCATATAGATGATGTTCGTGTGGTTGTTGGCCACCCGCACGCAGGCGTGGTGCCCCTCCCGCCAGCCGGTGAGTTTGATATCCAGCAGACACGGCGTTTCGGGACAGGTCACGCGGATGTCGGTGCTGTCCAGATACGTCTGGATGGCAGCCACATCCGCCTCCGTCACGTTGGCGATGACCTGAAGATCTGCGTCGGCGTCGCCGGCCACTATGCCCACGGCGATGGCGGCGTCGATGCCCCGGCGTCCTCCTGTGTTGGGGACGACCACGGACTTCACATTCTTCAGGATGTTCCCGCTGATCTCAGCCAGGATCTTTTCCGGTTTTCCGCCCAACACCTCGCGCAGTTTTGCGGCACAGTACGCGACGGCGATGGGCTCTGTACACCCTGTGGCCAGCAGGAGCTCCTCCTGCAGTATCGCCGTGTAGGCGGCGATCTTAGAGTCGTTCAGCATCACACATTCTCCTTTGTTCAGTTGTTGTATTCTATCGGCCCTTTGGCCGGATAGCCCTTCTTTACAGTGCGGGCACGTCATCCTCCTGCTGCACCCAGTCCTGCACGTCCACGACCTCAAATTCCGTATCCGTCTTCCGTATGACCACCTTGCTGATACCCGCGTTGATCACCTGCCTGCGGCACATGGCGCAGCTGGTGGCGTCGCCCAGCAGCGCCCCGGTCCGGCCGTCCCTGCCCACCAGATACAGCGTGCTGCCCACCATGTCCCGGCGGCTGGCGGAGATAATGGCGTTGGCCTCGGCGTGTACGCTGCGGCACAGCTCGTATCGCTCTCCTCGCGGCACCTGCATGGCCTCCCTGGTGCAGAACCCCATGTCCACGCAGTTCTTCCGTCCCCGCGGCGCGCCGTTGTAGCCGGTGGAGATGATCTCGTCGTTCTTCACGATGATGGCCCCGTATACCCGGCGCAGACAGGTGGCGCGCTCCAGCACCGTCTCCGCAATATCCAGATAGTAGTTTTCCTTGCTGATGCGCCCCATAGCTGCGCCTCCTTGCACTGTATTCTATCAAATATTATAATACATGGCGTCCATCCCTGACAAGCGGCGTTTTTCCCCGCGATACTCGTCGATACGCTGAAATTCCGCGCCAAAAACTATGCAAATAGCCGGGTGCCTGCGCTGCGGCAGCATAAAAGGACGGCCTTGCAGCCGTCCTTTTCCCTCCTGCGCGGTCACTCCGCGTTTTTGAATACCGTCTCCGGCGCCGTGATGACCACCCGCGTGTTGTCCGCCACCGACCCGGTGAGGAACGCGTTGCCGCCCACCACCGAGTGCTCGCCGATCACCGTCTCGCCGCCCAGAATGGAGGCGCCGGAGTAGATAGTCACATAGTCGCACACTGTGGGGTGCCGCTTTCCCGGCAGGCTGGCATGGCCCGCCCGGGGGGACAGTGCGCCCAGCGTCACGCCCTGATACAGCTTCACATGGCTGCCGATCACCGTCGTCTCGCCGATAACGATGCCTGTGCCGTGGTCGATGAAGAACCACGGCCCGATCTGCGCGCCGGGGTGGATGTCGATACCCGTCCGGCTGTGGGCGTACTCCGTCATCATCCGGGGGATCATGGGAACCTGCCGCAGGTACAGCTCATGGGCAATGCGGTATACGAAGATGGCGAACAGCCCCGGATAGGCGAAAATGATCTCCTCCTTGTCCGCCGCTGCCGGATCGCCGTCAAACGTGGCCTCAATGTCCGTCATCAGTGTCTGCTGTATGCGGGGCAGCTGCTCCAGTATCTCATGGGTCAGTGCCGCCGCGGCAAAGACCTGGTCCTCCGGCAGCGCCAGCGCCACCTGTGCCGTCAGCGCCGTATCGATACGTTCCAGCAGCAGTGCGGCGTAGTTCTCCGGCGGTAGCGCCATCAGCTGCGCGTCACCGAAATATGCCGGGAACAGCAGCCGCCGAAACTCCTTGATGATGCCGATGATGGCACCCCTGTCCGGCAGCCGCAGCTTTTTGCCGTACAACGGCACCGCCGCGTGTGTCATATTTTCCGCCATCGCCTTGGCGATCTCCGCGTTGGAAGTCATAGTCCTTGTCTCCTCTCAAAATAAAACGGCGAAGGATGCGCCCGCATCCTCCGCCGCCTGTGTGTACAGGTATCACGGCCCGCTTACAGGGCCTTTTCAGCAGAAAACGCACAGCGCCCATGGGCACGACAACACACGCCCGCGCAGCAGGCGGACGTACAACAGGCGCAGTTTATGGTGTGCAGCGTGCTGTTCATGCGTTTTCTCCTTCTCCGGAAATCTTACATAACATTATACTGTCCCGTCCCGCGCAAAGTCCATTGTCACCTTTCACAAAAACCATACCATACCGGTGGGAATTTTGCATATTCCCGCCGCCATCCGGTTCCGCCATGTTGGCGGCTGTCAGTTTTTCACAAAAATTTAGCGCTTTTAATTGCGAAAGTATGGTCTATCTAACGGTTGACTTTTGTACCCCGCGGCGTTAAGATAACGCCAACATAAAAACCAGCCGACCACCGGCGGAAAGGAGACCCCACATGGCACGTCACATGATGCAGCGCGATATGCTTCATAACGACATGGCCGCGAACCATGCCGCTGTCTCCTATTACGTCGGCACCAGCTCCGTCTGGGGCTTTTATTGGTACGCCTATTTTACCTCCCGATACCAAACGCCGGCTGTAAAGAATTGAACCCGTCTTTTCCATTTCCCATGTGTGTGAAGCGGCTTCGTCTTTCAGACGGAGCCGCTTTTCAATTTACCCCATCATCCCTGTTGCCCCCTATTTCAAAACAAAAGGAGAAGAAAATCATGACTGCAATCATTTCAGCGGCTGTCATCTTCGTGGGGTTTGCCGTAGGGGACATGATCTCCGCGAAAACAAAGGCTATCGTATCCATGCTGCTGGTGGCCTCCGTCGTATTCCTGGCAGGCTTCTGGACCGGCGTTTTCCCCACCACCCTGTTTGCTGACTCCACCCTCCTGAGCATGGCCGGCCTGCTGGTCACCATGCTGCTGGTGCACCTGGGAACCACCATCCGGCTCCGCGACTTCGGCGCCCAGTGGCGCACCGTCATCATCTCCGCCGTGGCCTGCATCGCCATCTCTGCTGCCGTGTTCTTCATCGGCCAGCTGATCATCGACCGCGGCTTCGCTCTGGTGGGCGCGCCCATTCTCTCCGGCGGCGTTGTCGCCACCCTGACCATGCAGGATATGGCCAACAAAGCCAACCTGCCTGACCTGGCCGTGTTCGCCACCCTGGTCATGTGTGCCCAGGGCTTCGTGGGCTACCCCGTGGCCTCCCTGTGCCTCAAGAGCGAGGCCAAGCGCATCAAGGCCCAGATCGACGCCGGCACGCTCCAGGTGGACGCCGGTGCCGCCGCGGCCCAGAACGCCGCCGCTGCCCGCAAGAAGCTGATCCCCGCCCTGCCCGATAAGTACAACACCCCCAACGCCATTATCGCCAAGGTCATTCTGGTGGCGCTGCTGTCCGTGTGGGTATCCAGCCTGTTCCACGATGCCGTTAACAAGCTGGTCTGGTGCCTGATCTTCGGTGTGCTCTGCAAGGAGCTGGGCTTCCTGGATGAGGACGCCCTGGGCAAGGCCCACGCCACCGGCATCGTGATGCCCATCATCACCCTGTCCATCTTCACCAATCTGGCCGCTGCTACCCCGGAGATGGTGGGCGGCATGGTGGTGCCCCTGCTGGTCTGCGTGGTCATCGGCACGGCGGCCTTCTCCGTCGTCTCCATCCTCGTGGGCAAGATCTTCGGTTACAGCTGGCAGATGTCCATGGCCATCGGCAGCTCCTGCCTGTTCGGCTTCCCCGGCACGGTCATCATCTCCAACGAGGTCTCTGAGTCCACCGGCACCACCGCCGAGGAAAAAGCCGCCATCAACGCCCAGATCATGCCCAAGATGCTGGTGGCCGGCATGGTCACCGTGTCCATCACCTCCGTACTGGTGGCCGGCGTTATGAGCAGCTGGCTGTGAGCCCGGCTCATTTGAAAGGAGTGCTTTTCCATGTCTGATATTCGTTCCTTCGTCGATACCATCTTCGACGAGCTGGTCTCTATCCGCCGCGATATCCATGCCCACCCGGAGCTGGGCATGCACGAGGTCCGCACCTCCGCCCTCATCCGCAGTGAGCTGGAGAAAATGGGCGTGGACGAGATCCGGCAGCCCCTGCCCACCGCCGTGGTGGCCCTGATCCACGGCAAGAAGGGCCCCGGCAAGTGCGTGGCGCTCCGCGCCGATATCGACGCCCTGCCCGTCCACGAGGAAACCGGTCTGCCCTTCGCCAGCGAGACCGAGGGCATTATGCACGCCTGCGGCCACGACCTGCACACCACCATGCTTCTGGGCGCCGCAAAGACGCTGTGCCATATGCGCGACCAGTTCGCCGGCACCGTCAAGCTGATCTTTGAGCCCAGCGAGGATCTGATGCCCGGCGGCGCACGGGCACTGGTGGCAGCCGGGGTCATGGAGAACCCCCATGTGGACGCCATCTTCGGTCAGCACGTCTGCCCCTCTGAGAATGACTCCGTGGGCCGTATGCAGCTCTATAAGGGCTACTTCACCAGCGCGGTGGATCTGTTCCACATCAGCGTTCACGGCAAGAGCGGCCACGGCGCTGCACCCCACACCGCCCGTGACGCCATCGCCTGCGCCGGCTACCTGATCACCGTCCTCCAGACCGTGGTCTCCCGCCGCATCGACCCCATGGATACCGCCGTGCTGACGGTGGGCACCATGTCCGGCGGCGACGCCGTCAACATCACCGCCGGCGAAGCGCGGATGGTGGCCGTCCTCCGCAGCTTCAGCGACACCGGCCGCGACACCGCCATTCAGGAGGTCCGGCGCATCTGCAAGGGCATCGGCATCGCCTTCGACTGCGACATCGAGGTCAATTTGGAGGAGGGCTACGCGCTCCAGTACAACGACCCCGCCATGATCGACCTGGTCAACAAGGCCGTCACCGCTGCCGGCGGCAAGGCGGAGTTCATCGACAAGCCCTTCTCCGGCAGCGAGGACTTCAGCTTCTTCGGCAAGCTCACCGGTACCCCCTCCGCCTTTATGATGGTCGATGCCGGCCGCGGCGAGAACGCTGTCTCGCTCCACAACGGCAAGATCGTGTTCAACGAGGAGGTCATGAAGCACGGCGTCACCGGCCTGGCCGCCATCGCCGTCGAGTACCTGAACCGGTAATTCTCCTATTTGTTTCCTCACAAATTGGTATAACAGAAGCGGGAGACCTGCACAGCAGGCCTCCCGCTTCCCATTATTCCTCCACCGGCAGCGCCAGCCGCGAGCAGTACCGCCGCGTCTCGATCTCCCGCCCCGTGTACGGCGCCACGATGCCCAGCACCCGCGGCGCGCCGGCGGGCTTCAGCCCCCGCGCCTTTACCTCCCGCCCCAGCGTCAGCCACGCCTCGCCCACGCCGCTGTAATCGCCGTAGTACAGCACCGACAGCACCCGGCACGCCTCCAGCGTCACCGCGTCCGCCGCCGCCCGGTTCTTCCGCACCGGCACGCACACCCCGTAGCGGCACGGCTCCTGCCCGATGTATCCCTCCAGATAGTCCGTGCGCTCCGATATGGTGAACAGCGGCTCGTCCGACAGCACGCACCCCTTCCGCACGCACGCCCCATAGAAGTCGTACATATCCCGGTATCGCTCCGCCGTGGTCAGCCCCTCGCACCACCGTATCCGGCACGTAACCGCCGGCAGCTCCATCATCTGCACCGACAGGCTCTCGCCCTCCGCCGCCCGCAGCCGCATCTCCTCCACGCTCCGCTGCAGGTCCCGCAGCCGCGTTTCCAGCGCCTCCAGCAGCACCTCGGCCTCGCCGCCCTGCGCGAAATAGTCCGCGATCTCCTTCGACCCCAGCCCCATGGCCTTGAATTTCTCGATCTGCATGATCCGCGCCACGTTGTGGTTGTCGTAGTACCGCCGCCCGCTGTCCGGCGCGGTGAACACCGGCGTCAGCAGCCCGCGCTCCTCCATCCGCATCAGCGTGCTCCGCGACAGCCCGCAGGCCCGGGCCGCCTCCGTGATCTGAAAAAACTGTTTTGTGTTCTCCGCCATAAAAAAATCCCTCCTGACCCCTTGCTTCGTTCACAGGTGAACGGGTTATACTTCCATTATAGGGAAAAACCCACTAAAGTCAACACCGGAGGCGCACATGTGCGCCTCTGTCTTCGCCCGGGCGAAGACAGATACCCGCTGCCCCACTGGAAAGACCCCGATATTTGAGAGGAGCGTACATCATGAACCACAAAAAATTACTTTTGACCCTGACCCTGTGCCTGTGTGCCCTGCTCTGCATGGTGGTCACCGCCTCCGCGTCGGAAGTGTCGGTGCACAGCCACCCCGTCTGCGGCAAGACACATACCGACATCGGCGACCATACCGGCACCTGTGGGGATGTTACCTGGACAGCTTGGGACGGCAATGATATGGATGCCGGAACTGGAGATATACAGCTTACCACTGGTCACTATTACCTCTCCGATAATGTAACTCCCACATCAACAATACACATTGTTGGGCAGGTATGTCTCTGCCTAAACGGTTGTACCCTAAGCTATTCGGGGCTTGTGTCCAGTGATAGTGACAGTATTGGTGGCATGATATTGTTGGATGACAGAGCTGTGCTGAACATCTGCGATTGCAAAGGCGGTGGCAGTATCGTGTACAATTATGATAGCAGTACTTGGCGAAAATCTACTATTCTCGTTAAGGGAGAGAGCACACTGAATTTGTACGGCGGCAGTGTGATAAAAGAAAACGGTACAGAGACTACGGCTGTTGACCTAAACTATTACGCTGGTGCGAATTTTCATATGTATGGCGGTAAGGTTGAAAACAGGAGCACCCGGAATGCCTATAATACCTATGCGGTGTATGTGGGCGGAAAACCAGGTGACCAAGTCGAACGTTCTGATGTGAAGCTGTACGAAGGAGAACTCGGTAGTAGGGGCTATGGTATTAGAGTTTTTATTGCGAGTCCCAGTATTCTTGTTGCGGGCGGGAAAATTGAAAGCGATAATACGGCGATAGCGGTGGGAGATGCATCTCTGACACTACAAGGAAAGCCAATAATCAAAACAACGGAGGATGATTCTGCGGCGATCAAAGTGGGTTCGAATAATATCAAAGTAGAAGATAGTTTCGCCCCCACGTCCCCTGTATCTGTAGAGAACACAAGTGAGATGTTCGGAACAGCTTCCTCAGCAGACAAGGCGCAGTACTTCACATCCTTTGAGAACGGAAAGTTCGTGGCGTACGACAGCGCGGCCAATACCCTAAATCTTACCACCTGTGCCATCACCCAGCAGCCCACCAGCGGCAACAGCTATACGGTCAAGGGCAACGCGCCCGATAGCAAGCTGAGCTACCGGTGGTATGCGGCCAAAAAAGGCGAGATCACCGTAACAGACGCGGTTGCGAAGAAAAGCGCGGACGCCAGATACTTGAATTCGTGGAATGAATGGCGTGTAAAATGCGGTAATGAAATTGACTGCTTCACACTCTACATGAACGAGGGAGACGTGCTGACGCTGAGCAGGATTTTGGGCGGATGGGATACGAAAGTTTCAATTTCCGACAGAACGGTTCAAGAGAGCGACGATGGGACCTATACATTCACCGCACCCGCGGCCGGCGAGTATACGTTGAAAATCAGCGCCAGGGCGTTTATTGTGGACGATAGCAATGTGCCTGATCGTTCTGATTTGAGTTTCGAGGCGGCCTTGCGAACGCTTGTGCCGGATACGGCCAAACCCGCGGGCGGAACAGCTGCGGCGCTTGACACCGCCGGCCTGTCCGCTGGCAAATATATTTGCCAGGTCACATGGGAGGGCAAGAGTACGCTGAACAGCGGTGTTGTCCAGTTCAGCGGCAGCTCGCAGCAGCCCACGGGCAGCGGTGCCTACTACTACGCCCCCTCCGCGGCCGAGAATAAGAAGGACTCCCCCAAGACCGCCGACCCCGGCGTTCTCCTCTACGCCGGTCCGGCCCTCGCGTCCCTCACCGGTCTGGCCTGCACCGCCAAAAAGCGGCATTAAAAAGGTATTCTCCCGGTGTTTCTGACCCCGGCGCCGGGCGAATATACAGCAAAGGCACCCCTCGTGGGTGCCTTTGCCATTTCCCCGCGCCCGCAGGCGCATAAAAAGCCCCGCAAAAAAACAAAAGAAAAAAATACACATTTCCCCCTGAATTTGCACCTCATGTTCTGCGCCCTTTTGACACAAAGTAACCCTGTCACCGGCGACAAAACAAACCCCGTTTTCGCCCGTTCAACGGCAAAAACGGGAAACATCACAATAAAATAAGGGGTGAGACGCTTGTATGAACCACGGCATATCCCCGCCTCCCATCGTCTCTCCGCCTGGCTGCTCTCGGCGCTGTTTGCCCTCTCCCTCTGCGTGCAGCAGGCTTGGGCCGCCCCGGCGGAGCGCACCGTGATCCCCCTGGGTCAGGCGGTGGGCATCAAACTCTTTGCGGACGGCGTTCTGGTGGTGGCTCTGGCCGATGGCCCCACGCCCGCCCGCGCCTGCGGCCTTCGTCAGGGCGATATCATCACCGCCATGGACGGCGCCGCTGTCGGCTCCACCGAGCAGGTCCAGGATCTTCTGGCTGATACGGCCGGCGCGCCCATTGTCCTCTCCGTCCGCCGCGGCGCGGACGCTCTGGCCCTCACCGCCTGTGCCCGCGAAAATAACGGTGTCTGGCAGCTGGGTGCCTGGATACGTGACAGCATGGCCGGCATCGGCACCCTGACCTACTACGACCCCGCCACCGGTCAGTACGGTGCCCTCGGCCACGGCATCACCGATGTGGATACCGCCCAGCTCATGCCTCTGGCCTCCGGCGCTATCATGGAGACCACCGTCAAAGCGGTGAAAAAGGGTGCCAAGGGCGATCCCGGCGAGCTCAAGGGCGACTTCTCCGTCCAGCGCGATGTGGGCACCGTCACCGTCAACAGCAGCGGCGGCATTTTCGGCACCGTGGCCGACCCGGACTTCCTCTCCGGCGGCACGCCTGTCCCCGTGGCCGCTGCCGGCCAGATCACCACCGGCCCCGCCACCATCCTCGCCACCGTCTCCGGCAGCGATGTGCGGGAGTACCGTGTGGAGCTCGTCCGCCTCTACGGCGCGGACGAGCCCACCCGCAACCTGCTCCTCCGCATCACCGACCCCGCCCTGCTCTCCGCCACCGGCGGCATCGTTCAGGGCATGAGCGGCAGCCCCATCCTCCAGAACGGCCGCATCGTCGGCGCGGTCACCCACGTCCTGCTCAACGACCCCACCCGCGGCTACGGCATATTCATTGAGAATATGCTCGACATGGCCGGCTGACAGACCCGGCGGGGAGGGCCGGGAAGCCCTCCCCGTCCGGCCTTTCCTATAAAAACGAGAGGAGCGTTTTTCATGCAGTCCCTGCTCATTAAGGACACCACCCGCGCCCAGCGGGAGGAGATCGTCCGCCGCGCCCTCAGCGCCTGCGGCAGCCCCTGTGACGGCTGCAATGGCTGCGGCAACGCCGGCGGCGGCCGGGTAGACAGTATCTACCAACCCTATATCGACGGCGAGAAGGAGTTGGCGGAGATAAACGCCGAATATTCCGCCTCCCGCGGTCTGGTAAGATAAACGTAAAAGCGGCCCGAAAGGGCCGCTTTTCTCCGCGTGCACATATTTGTCACTTCTGCGCCTGCTCCTGTTCATAGGCCTGCTGTACCGCCACCGCCAGCTGGTCGGCGCAGGAGGTGCTCCGCGGCCCGCAGGTGTTGCCCCGCAGCAGCGCCTCGATCTGCGTCACGCTCATGCCGTCCACCAGCTTGCTCACGGCCTTCAGGTTGCCGTCGCAGCCGCCCACAAAGTGCACGTTCCGCACCTTGTCTCCGTCCAGCTCGAAGGAGATCTCCCGCGAGCAAGTGCCCTTCGTTCTGTATATATGCTCCATTTTGCCACTCCTTTGCAGAAAGATTACATTATTTTCGAATAGCTTACAGGTTTTTTCTCGTTAAAACTAACCTGATATCCCTCGCCGGGTGCCAGCAGATAGTCGTACCGCGTTCCGCCGAACCAGTGCATCATCAGTCCCGACGTCACCCCGCCGTGGATCACGCACACCGCGTCCTCCCCCGCGTCGATAACGGGCTGTATCGCGGCCAGATTTCGTGCCAGCACCTGCGGCGCGCTCTCTCCGTTGGGACACATATTGTGCTCTGAGTCCTCACACCACACAATAAATTGTGGATCGTGCTCCAGATCGCCGGCGTAGGCCCGCATCTCGAAATCGCCGAAATCCATCTCCCGCAGCCCCGGCAGCACCGTGTATGCCACGTCGCCGTATATGGCCCGCAGCGTCTGTATCGTCCGCGTCATTCCGCTGACGTAGTAGTGCTCCGCCGTGGGATATACGCCGGTCAAAGCTTTCTGCTGCAAGGCCTCCAGCGATTTCGGCAGCGCCGGGATATCCGCCGCGCCATAATACAGATTTTTCTGGCTGCCCTCGGTCTCCCCGTGCCGCAAAAGTGTCAGTTTCATTTCAATTCCTCCGCTATTCCGCAGAAAACGCGCGTCACATGTTCCGCTTTTTTCGCCAGCTGCTGTAAGAGCACGCCGTAGTTTTCCCGCCATGCCCGCTCCGCACCGTCCATGGGCACAATGCCCCCGTTGACCTGTCTGGCGATGACGACTGCGTCCTCGAACAGCGGCAAAAACCTTGTGATATCGTTATTTCTGCGGCTCAGCGCCTCCAAATGCCAATAGCATTTGTATCCCGGCTCGGGGTGGCTGACTGCCAGATCGCATACGTCATTCTCTGTTAAGTTATATGCTTTCAGCGCGTATGCCAACTTTCCCTGAAACGCGCCTCCAATGATCAGGATCATATTTACCTCCACAACACCAGTACCGCTGCACCACCTAACTCCGCAATGGTCAGGGCGAAGCCTGACACATCGCCGGACATACCATCCAGCTGCCGGAAAGCGTACCATGCCGCCAGCCAATAGCACACCGCCGCAGCCAACGGAGCAAAGCTGTCCCACAGCAGTACGGAGAGCCCGCACACCGCCGCCAGCACAACGGCGGCAAACACTACCGGTGCGCCGCCGCGGGTCATGGCGCTGTACTGGCTGGTGGACATGGGCCGCAGTGTCAGAACGGCCAGCGCTGCACAGGCCCGTGATGCCACCGGTATCAGTGCCAGCGGCCACAGGGGCAGCGCCTCCGCCGACAGAAATACCGCCCATTGGCATAGGGTCAGCAGCATCAGACAGATCACCGCGAAGGCCCCGCAGTGGGAATCCTTCAGTATTCGCTGCCGTGTCTCCAGGTCCCGGCGGCTCAATACCGCGTCGCACACATCCATATAGCCGTCCAGATGCATAAAACCTGTGATCAGCCAGGGAGCTGCTGCGCACAGCAGAGCAGCCAGCGGCTGTGGCAAAAAGCTGCCCAGCCACGCGCACAACGCCCATATGCCGCCGACGATCAGCCCTATCAGGGGCAGACAAGCCAGCATTTTTCGCCGGGCGCTCTCCCGCCATATTTTTTTAGGGCAGGGAATGGTCAGGAACATACCCCACGCCATGAAAAAGCCGTATATCCAGTCAGACACGGGGCAGTTCTCCTTTCCACAGGTGGGGCAGGCCCGCCGTCATCTCACATACCACGTCAAATTCCGCAGCCAGCCCTTGACAGATATCCGCCAGGCCCCGAACATAAACTTCCGTCCAGTCCCGGTAGTCCTCGCCGCCGTGCCAGATATCGTCGCACACAGCGATAAAATGGTCGAGGTAACGGCTGATATCCAGCAGCTCCCGCAGTACCCGATTTGCTGCGCCGGCGTCCGGCGCGGGACCGGGAAACATCTGCTCCGACAGACAGGCAGTGACGCTGTCGAACAGCACCGTACCGTGCCTGTCCAGTGCCGGTAAGGCGGCAGGCAGATCGAAGCTACGCTCGACGGTGATAAAATCCATGCCTGCCCGGTCCGCCACATGGCGGCGGATACGTGCCAGGTCCTCATCGTCATGGGGGGTCATGGTGGCCCAATAATACCGAGGTGCGTCCCCGGACAGTGCGGCGGCCAGGCGTTGGGCCATGGTGCTCTTTCCGCTTTTTCCGCCGCCGATCAGCAGTATCCTCATGGCTTGTCCACCGTAAAGCTGTCGCCTGCGCGTATTTCGTCCAGATAGTCATCCGGTATGGCCGCCTGGGCAAAGGTGGCCATACCGGCCATTACGCCGCAGGCACCCTCTAACACCCGGAACAGCAGGGGACACCCGCTGCCCTCACCCAGCCGCATTCCCAGATGCAGGCAGGGCTCCAGACCCAGCCGGTCTGCTGCCAGGCGGTAGCCCACCTCATAGGAGTCGTGGGACAGAAACAGATAGTCCTGCACTTCGGGGCACAGCGTAACGGCACACAGTGCGGCCACAACGGAGATGAAGCCGTCCACCGCTGCCGGTATGCGCTCACGGGCACAGCCCAGGAAAGCCCCGGCCATGGCGGCGATATCCAGCCCGCCCACGGCGCACAGCACATCCAACACATCGTCCTTGTCAACAGCCCGACGCGTCAGCGCACGGCGCAGCACGTCCTTCTTGCGGGCGAAGCCCTCGTCTGTCAGTCCGCCGCCCCGGCCGGTGACGACCTCGATATCCGCCCCGGTCAGCGCGGACAGTACCGCGGCGGAGGTGCTGGTGTTGCCGATCCCCATCTCGCCGATGCCCAGGGCGGTGATACTGTCGGCTCTGGCGCGCGCCGCCTGCTCCATGCCGGCGGCCATGGCGGCAAGCGCCTCCGGCCGGGTCATAGCGTCCTCTACGGCGATGTTTCCGGTGCCTCGCCGGACTTTCCGGTCCAGAATGCCCACGCCCGGCACGTCGGCGGCAATACCCACGTCCACGACGGCCACATCGTCGCCGAAGGCGGCGGCCATGGCGGACATCCCGGTCCTGCGCCGGGTCATGTTGATGGCCTGCTGCAAGGTCACGGACCGGGGCGCGCAGGACACGCCCTCGTCCACCACGCCATTATCGGCGGCAAATACCGCCACACGGCATTTTCCCATTTTCGGGCACACCTGGCCGGTGATGCCTGCCAGACGGATGGACATATCCTCCAGCGCGCCCAAGCTCCCCGGCGGCTTGGCAAGCTCTGCCTGTCGTTCCCGAGCCGCGTCCATCACCGCCCGGTCTGCCGGGCGGATGGTCTGTATATACTGCTGCAATGCTGCTTCTGTCATGTCGGTTCCTCGATATACCCCTGCGCCGCCAGCCAGTGCAGCGACGGCAGGGCGTTCTGATTCTCAATGGTGAATGTGGCCTCCGGCGCGGCTTGCAGCACCGTGTCGATGATCTGCCGCATGGGGATGTTTCCCTCTCCCAGCGGGGCGTGCAGGTCCGTATCGCCCTGGTTGTTGTGCAGGTGAACGTGCCGCAGCCATGGGGCCATAGGCGCGATCCAATCCATGGGCGGCGTTTCGCTGACGCAGGTGTTGGCGTGGCCCACATCCAAGCACAGCCCCAATCGGGGATCGTCTATCTGGGCGGCGATGGACACCAGCGTCTCCGGCGACGGCTCCATCACGTTTTCCAGCGCCAGCGTCATGTCGGCCGGTACGTCCCGCAGGATTTCCCGCCAGAACCGCACCGACTGCTCCACATACCACTCCGGAAAGTAGACATGGGGAATAAAGCCTCCGTGGAATACCATGCGTCGTATACCCAGCGCCTGCGCTGCGTCCAGTGCCTGCCGGAACCGCCGCATGGCTACGTCCCGGGCCAGCGGATCGATGGCGCAGGGGATCAGCTCGGCGAAGGGGCCGTGGAGCCACAGACTGCTGATACCGTGTATTTCCTCCCGCGCCCGGGGCAGGGCGGCGGAATCATCCAGCAGAGGCGCATAGGAGAAGGCGATGGTCTCCAGTCCCAACTGCCACTGTCGGGCCAGCGCCGGGGCGCAGCTGTCCATGCCGGAGATATGCAGTTTTCCTTGCAGCAGGGGTGAGGCCATGTTCCGCGCTCCTTTTGTCGTTCTGCGGGGTATTATAGCATGAGTCCCGCAAAAAGAAAAGCCCCATAGGGCAGCAAAAAACCCGCTTGCGCGGGCAAATATCTCCGGACACCATAAAGCGGAGTGCCGCTTGGCGCTCCGCAGATATGGCAGGAAGAGAAGATGAAAAAAGTTTTTTGTTTCTTGCACTATTAGGATATCGCGGAGATGTGAAAAAAATTCGGTTACAAATATTAAAATTCTGTGAAATCTTCAACAATGTCCGCCGAACGATTCGTATTCTCGGCGTTTTTCTCCCGAACTTCCCGGAAAAAGGTCTGCAAAACGTCGCGGCATTCGTCGCCGCACACATTACCCACCAGCTGTGGCGGACGGGGAAAGCCCTCCATAAACAAATTCAGCACGCCGCCGCAGGCGCCCATCACCTCATCCCGGGCGCCGTAGTACACCCGCCGGATGCGGGCGTTAAGAATGGCCCCAGCGCACATGGGGCAGGGCTCCAGCGTCACATACAGGTCGCACTCGTCCAGCCGCCAACTGCCCAGCGCCGCATTGGCCTGGGCGATGGCCTCCATCTCCGCGTGAGAGACGGCGGCCTGCTTTTCCTCCCGCTGGTTGCGGCCGCGGCCCACGATCTCGCCATTGCGGACGATGACGCAGCCCACCGGCACCTCGCCGTGGACAGTGGCCTCCTGTGCCAGAGCGAGGGCCTGCTGCATGAAATATTCCTGTTCCATAGCTGTCCTTTCCGGGCGGACAGGCCGCCCCTGTTTGAAACCGGGCATAAATGCGTAAACTGGACGTACAATATTGATGTGGAGGGGAACCCTATGGCAAAGAAGCACAGCACAGACCCGACGCTCCGTGAACTGGAGCGTGAACTGTACAGCACCACCCAGGCGTTGAAGGAGGCCTATATCCGCTTTGACTATGTCTGCGACAGCGAGCTCATCGACGCCTGTATCTTCGAGATCAACGCCCTGAAAGCCCGCAGTAACTACCTGCTGCGCCGTATCAAGGAGCAGAATGGCCAAAGTGTGCCCTCCGGCATTCCGCACGCGGTGCCGGTGCTGAAGACAGAGCCGTCCGCGCCGCCCTGTGTGGCTGCCGGCGCGATAAAGGGGGGAGAGGTATGTCCGTCATAGAGATCGTATCCCTGGCCCTGGTGGGCCTGTTCCTGTTGGTAGCGGTGGTGCGGCTGTTCCGCAAGCCGCTGAAGCTGGCGCTGCGGGTGGTGCTGAACAGTGCCCTGGGCCTGGGTGTCCTGTGGCTGCTGAACAGCACCGCCCCCGTCACCGGGCTGACGCTGGGCGTCAACTGGTTCAACGCACTGACGGTGGGTGTTCTGGGCCTGCCGGGGCTGGGGCTTCTGCTGCTGGTGAAGTGGGTGTTGGTGTAGTTACATAGGGAGGAAGGCTTCACTTTATTCCGTTCAACAGTCTGTTTGCTCGTTCAACAGGGAACTTATCCTCCATATCAACCACCTCAAACAAACTCGATGGCAATTCTTTTTCCCCGACCAAAGCAAGGTATTCCTCAACAGCTCTGCGGTCGATCGTGATTTTTCCGTGTCCCGCCCAATGGCGATTGCTCTTATCTTTTTTCAAACCGGTGATCCAATACCTATCGCCATTTTCAACGTCTATGTAGTTTGAACTGCCGCCTATGGCCTTTTGAAAGGCGTGGTCATTAAAATAGACTGTCTTTCTGGTTTTTGAGGTCTTTACATAGCCGATCCATGCCGGGCCATCATCGGAATATCCGGATTTTAACTCAATATACATTAGATCCTTTATCATCGGAAACCCTCCAGACCTGATTTGCGCGTCTTACAAAAGCCGCTCACTTCTCCATCTTCTCCAGATCCCACCCGTAAAAATGAAAAGCTACAACTCAATTTTAGCGGCATACGCTTTTAGAATGCGGTTGATCTCCCCTTCGTTTTTGAAAAAGACATCGTCGCATCGTTCCAGTATTGCCTCCCATTCTTCGTCTGACTCCTTATCAGCCAGCATCTGGTATGCATCATACGCGGTCAGCAAATTGCTTCGCAGTTCTTCGGATAAGACGTTCTCCAAAATCGAAATTTCCGCTTGCAGATCGCCCGTTTGCTCAACATTAAGGAAATACTGATCGTGCCCGCCATTATTGACCTCGCTTTGATAGGTCATCACCTCTGCATAGGGGGTGTCCGCACGGTTTTCCGCCCACAGATCCCACATTTTATTCCATTTTTTCTGCTCGCGTGATAATTCGCTTTTTCTTTTTTTGAAAAAACCAAATACTCCCATCTGATCAACACCTCTCAAAATTTGATTTGCGCGTCTTACAAAAGCCTCTTACTTCTCCATCGTTTCCAGATCCCACCCGTACAGCGGGTAGCGCTGCACGGCGCCGAACAGCTTTTTTTTCAGATCGGGATAGCGCTGCTCCAGCTCCGCCAGCAGCTCCTTCACCTCCTGCCGGCGGCTGTGGCCGTCCATGGGACAGGTGTTCTTCACCACCGGCAGCGCCAGCTGCGCCGCCATGCGGCGGATGTCCGCCTCTTGGCAGTACAGCAGCGGCCGTATCTGGGTGATGTCGGTCCGGTCCAGATACGTCACCGGCTGGAAGCAGCCGATGCGCCCCTCAAACAGCAGGTTCATCAGCAGCGTCTCCACCGCATCGTCGTAGTGGTGCCCCAGCGCGATTTTGTGTATCCCCCGTTCCGTCAGCGCCGTATGCAGGCTGCCCCGCCGCAGCTTGGCGCACAGGGAACAGGGGTTCTTTTCTTTTCGCTCGTTGAACACGATGTCGTATACCGGTACGGAGATGCGGGTATAGGGAACGTCCAGCTGCGCGCAGTAGTCAGCCACCGGGGAGAAGTCCATCCCCGGCATACCCGTCTCCAGCGTGATGGCCTCCACCCGGAAGGGCTTGGGATAGAATGCCCGCAGCCGGGCCAGGGCCGTCAGCGTCAGCAAGCTGTCCTTGCCGCCGGAGACGCCTACGGCCACGGTCTCTCCGGCTTCGATCATGTTGTAGTCCTCCACACAGCGGCGGACCAGTCCTAATATGTGCTGCACGGTCATGCCTCCTGAAAATGTAAATTGCGATTTTAGAAAACGAGAGTATAATTGAGAAAATAAGAGAAAACACAAGATGTTCATGCTGTAAATTAAATCGGTGTTGACAACACGCCGGCGCTGTGGTATAAATAATCCTGCGCGCTGAGCGCGTTTTCTCTGCCCCGATTGTAACAAGGGCGCGTGAAAAAGTAAAGCACACATTATAATATAAATTGGAGGAAGATCACCATGTCCACTTTCATGGCAAACAAGGCCAACATTGAGCGCAAGTGGTACGTCGTGGATGCCGCCGGCAAGCCCCTGGGCAAGACCGCCGTCATCGTCGCCGACCTGCTGCGCGGCAAGGGCAAAGTCACCTATACCCCCCACGCCGACTGCGGTGACAACGTCATCGTCATCA
>FR881619.1:8593-9562 GCA_000435555.1 Firmicutes bacterium CAG:176 | reverse complement strand
AAAGTACGGGAAAAGGGGAGAATGACGGTTTACATAACGTATGCGTTCTGTTTCCGAACCGTTGACTTTTTTGCCGCGGTGTGGTAAAAGAATAGAGACGCGTAGCGCACAGAAGTGCCTGCGAAGCGTATCGCCCTCGGGCGGTGCGCTTTTTATTTTTATGGAGGAAACTGCAATGCCAAAGAACAAAACACAGGGGATCATTTTCGGTATCATCATGTCGTACAGCATGGCTGTCGGCATGGAGATATACAACAACGCTATCCAGCAGGGGGTACATTTGCAGCCGGGAGGGTTTACCAACCTGACCTACGGTATCGTGGGCAAGGCGCTGGTGGAGGCGCTGTTCATGGGGCTCATCGTCATTATCGTGTCGGAGCTGTGGGGCAACCGGCTGGGCGCCCGCTTTGCCGCCAAAGTCAGCGACCCGCAGCGGGATAACCCCTATTTCTGTCGGTTGATGCGGCAGGCGGGCACCGTGTCCGTTATGTGCCCCACCATGAGTCTGGCGGCCACCATTATTTTCAGCATGATCTTAGGCGGTGCGCCGGTGTGGCAGCTGCCCGCCATCTGGGCGGGGACGCTTATCAAGAACTTCCCCATGGCGTTTTTCTGGAATATGTTTGCCGCCGCACCCTTTACCAACTGGGCCTGCGGAAAGCTGTTCGAATAAAAGAGCGCTCCCCCGGCGGGGGAGCGCTCTTGCTTACATTACCGGCACGAACTCCACGTTCAGGTCCACGATCTCGTTGACGCCGTCCAGCCGTGCGCCGTGGTCATACTGCCACACATCGAAGCGGTAGTAGAAGTCCGGATAGTCGCCGGGATCAGCGATCCACAGGGCGATGTTCCCCATAGAGGACAGATCATAGCGGTAGTAGCCCTGCTGGCGGTTCATGTACACCCCGGCCTCATAGCCGCCCTGTTCGATCAAGGCGCAGAAAGTCCGGGCCTGGGAGGTCAGCAGGA
>FR881619.1:5853-8571 GCA_000435555.1 Firmicutes bacterium CAG:176 | reverse complement strand
TCAGCAGGAATTCGTTGTTGTGCAGTGTGCGGGAGTCCTCCTGCTGTACCGGCTCCCAGTCGTAGTACACCGGCAGGTCCAGGTCGCGGCCATCCAGCAGCTGCAGGGCGTACAGGGCCTCCTGGGCGGCCTCCTGCACGGTGGCGGCCTGGGAGAAGAAATACACGCCCACGTCGATGCCGGCGGCCCTGGCCCCGCTGTAATAGCTGTCGAAGGACCGGTCCGGGTACAGGGAGCCCTTCTCGCCGTAGCCCCGCAGACCCAGGCGCAGATAGGCAAAGTCGATGCCCTGCCGCTTCAGCGCCGCCCAGTCGATGGTGCCCTGGTGGTTAGACACGTCCACGCCCCAGCGGGTGGCGTATTCCGCGCCCAGATAGCGGACGCGGACGCCGTCGCTGCCGTCGTCGTTGGTATCCCGGCGGAAGTCCTCCTGCGCCAGGCCGCTGGCGGGGATACCCTCATGGGGCGTCATCCACACCATGTTAAATCCGTCGTTGATATATACCTGCCCCGCGTGGGGATCGGCCTCCGGCTCCTGCCGGGCGCTGCCGCCCCGCAGGGACAGAACGACCGCCGTCAGCAGTCCGCCAACCACCAGCACCGCCGCGATCAGCAGCAGCACCGGCAGCAGACGCCGCCGCGGCCGGCGGCGGGGCGGGGAAATTCGATCCATAGTTACCTCTCCTTTTCGAAAACGTGTATGTCAAAGGCGATGCGGCAGTCCAGCTGCGTGAGTTTACATAATTTTTCAACGCCGGCCTTCGGCGTTTTCCAGCAGTAGGGCGTCATGCCGAACAGCGCCTGTATGTCCGCCGGGTCCTCCAGATGGATAACGTCCCTTACGTGCCGAATACTCACATACCGGAAGCCCTCGTAGGGTGTCTCCTTCACCTCATTGACATAGGGGTGGTCATAGAGCACCTGCTTCATCTCCCACAGGTGCATTTCTCCGGGCACCACATAGATAAAGTGCCCGCCGGGCCGCAGCACGCGGCGGAATTCCTCGATGGCCAGCGGTGAGAAGCAGTTGATGAGCAGGTCTACGGACCCGTCTGCCGCCGGCAGGCGGTAGGAGGAGGCCACAGCGAACTGCACATTTTTCTCCCGCTTAGCCGCCAGACGCAGTATGGGCTTGGAGATATCGATCCCGGCCATCACCGGCGTCTTCCCGGCCTCACACAGGGCACGATAGATGCCCGCGGTGTAGTAGCCCTCGCCGCAGCCGTTGTCCAGCACCGCCGGGGCATCGCCGGTCAGCTCCACAGCGAGTTGACATAATTCTTCGCATAGCGGGGCGTAGTAGCCCTTTTCCAGAAAGGCGTGCCGCGCCGCGGCCATAGCCTTGTCGTCGCCGGGGGTTTTGGAGTGCTTCCGGTTCACCGGCAGCAGATAGGTATAGCCCTCCCTGGCGATGTCGAAGCAGTGGCCGGCGGGGCAGAGATAGCTGCCCTCCCGCCGCGTCAGCGCGCCGCCGCACAGGGGGCAGACGAACAGACTGTTCATCGCTCACCCTCCGGCAGTGTCACGTCGTGTATCCATTTACGGGACCGGATGCGCCACAGGCAGATGGGACACTTGATAAAGCTCTCCGCCTGTATGGCCAGCGACACGAACCAGGGATCCGCGTCCAGCACCAGCGCCAGCAGGGCCGTCAGCGGCAGCGCCACCAGCCACTGGGGTGCCAGATCCAGCGCCGTGGACCAGAACACATCGCCGCCTGCCCGCAGGATACCGGTGACGGCGGAGATGGAGTAGGCGTGGAAGGGGATGCAGGCGAAGCCCGTCACCGCCAGCGTGGTGGCCAGATGGGCGCTGAGATCGTACAGCTTGAACAGTGGGAAGACCACCGGCTGGAACAGCAGCGGCACCAGCGCCAGGGCGATAACGGCCAGTGCGGCGCCCACCAGTATCGTCACCCAGGACAGCGTCCTGGACAGGTCCATCAGCTCATCGTGGCTCTGTCCCTCACCGATGGCCTTGCCGATCATCACGGCGGTAGCGGCGCCCAGACCAAAGCACACCACCAGGAACAGGCGGTTCAGGTTGCCCATGACGGCGTTGGCCGCCAGAAACTCTACCGAGATGGTCATGTGTCCCAGAATGACGGTGAGCAGGCTGTTGCCCAGCCCCCAGAACAGCTCGTTGGCCATCACCGGCGAGGCGTATTTCACGAACCGGCGCAGCATCTCCCAGCCCGGACGGAAGAGAGCCTTCAGGTCCAGGGGGATGACCCGGCTCCGCAGGGCGCAGAACAGGCACACGGCGAACTCCGCCACGCGGGAGAGCAGTGTGGCGATGGCCGCGCCCTCCACGCCCAGCATGGGAAAGCCGCACTTGCCGAAGATCAGCAGGTAGTTCATGCCGGTATTCAGCACCGTGGACATACCAAACAGCTTCATGCCGAAGCTGGCGTTCTCCACGCTGCGCTGCGCGCTGACGTAGATAGACGAGAGCATATTGAACACATAGGAGAAGCCGATGACCCGCAGATACGGCGCGCCCAGCAGGGACAGATGATGCTTGTTGCTCATCAGGTCCATGATCTGCACCGGCCACAGGAACAGCGCCAGCGCGATGACCAGCGCCAGAGCCACGCCCAGCCCCGCCGCCACGCCGATGGCACGGCTGATGCTGGGCAGGTCCTTTTTGCCCCAGTACTGGCTGATCAGGATGCCTACGCCGGACTGGACGCCGAACACGATGGAGATCCGCAGGAAC
>FR881619.1:1101-5831 GCA_000435555.1 Firmicutes bacterium CAG:176 | reverse complement strand
CAGCAGGAACACCGGCACGTTGGCCGCCGTTACCGCCGCCATCTCATTGTTGCCCAGCTGGCTGACCATCAGCGTGTCGATCAGGCCCAGGGAGAAAGTGATCAGATTTTGCAGGGCGATAGGGCCGGTCAACCGGAGCAGATACCCGTAAAAGGCCCTGTCGCGCTTAAGAGCTTTGAACATAGTCCACCTCAAAATATCGTTGTGCCCGCGCCGCGGGCGTATATCACAGCATGGGGAAGCGGCTGTCCCGGTGGGCGAGCAGCGCCTGGCACAGGACATCCACGTCCTCCCGTGTATTGTCGGGGGAGAAGGAGATGCGGATCACGCCGGCGGCAGTCTTTTTGTCCAGCCCCAGAGCGGAGACCACATGGCTCGCCTTCCCCTGATGGCAGGCAGAGCCTGCGGAGATGCAGATGCCCTGCGCACCCAGGTCCGTTACGATGTTGGCGCTGGGATACCCTACCAGCGACACCGCCAGAATGTGGGGGGCCGTACCCTCGCCCACGGGGACCACGCCGCCCATGGCCAGCAGCTTCTCCCGGCAATAGGCCTTCAGCCCGGCCATGTGGGCCAGCTTGGCGTCATAATCGGCCAGCCGCAGCTCCACCGCCTTGGCAAAGCCGGCGATCTGGGCCGTGGCCTCGGTGCCGGAGCGCGCGCCGCGCTCCTGTCCGCCGCCGGGCAGCAGGGGGCGGGGGTTCCGCACCCGGGGACCGATGTACAGCGCGCCCACGCCCTTGGGCCCGCCGACCTTGTGACCGGACAGGCTCATCAGGTCTACGCCCCAGCCCTCCGGGTCGCAGGGGACCTTCAAAAAGCCCTGCACCGCGTCGCAGTGCAGCAGGGCAGGGGAGCCCTTCTTCCGCAGCAGGGCAGCGATGTCCGCCGCGGGAAATACGCAGCCCGTCTCGTTGTTCACCAGCATCACAGACACCAGGGCGGTGTCCTCCCGCAGGGCATCCGCCACCTGTTCGGCGGTGACATTGCCGTCCTGTCCTGGCTTCAGATAGGTGACCTCATACCCCTGCTGGGCCAGCAGCTTGCAGGGCTCCAGAACGGCGCTGTGCTCCACGGCGGTGGTGATGATGTGTCTGCCCCTGTGCCGGTTCTGCCACAGGGCGGCCTGTATGGCCCAGTTGTCGCTCTCCGTGCCGCAGGAGGTGAAGTACAGGCGCTCCGCGGGGCAGCCCAGCGCCCCGGCGATGACGGCCCGCCAGCCCTCCACGGCTTTTTTCATCTCCACCCCTATGGGGTATTGGGAGGAGGGATTGCCAAAGTGCGCCGTCAGCACCTCGTACATGGCGTCGGCCACGGCTTTGGGCAGCGGCGTGGTGGCGGCGTTATCAAAATAGACCATAGAGAGCCTCCTGTTTCACGAACGGGTCTTGAAAGACACGGTAAAATACAGTATAATAAACCGATCAAAAAGCGGGAGTGAAAAACACCTTCACCCGTGAAACCTTATTATACGATAGAATAGGGGAAAGTGCAAGATGCGTGTTGCCATCTATACCTTGGGCTGCAAGGTGAACCAATACGAGACACAGGCCATGGAGCAGGAGCTGCTGCGCCGCGGTCATACGCTGGTGCCCGCCGAGACGGAGGCCGACGGCTATATCGTCAACACCTGCTCCGTCACCGCCATCAGTGATAAGAAATCCCGGCAGATGATCCGCCGGTGTCATAAGCTGAACCCCAACGCGGTGGTGGCCGCCTGCGGCTGTTATGTGCAGACCCACCCGGAGGTGGTGGCGGCACTGGACGTGGACCTGCTGGCCGGTACCGGTGACCGCATGGCGTTTCTGGACCTGTTCGAGCAGGCAGCCCACGAAAAGGAGCCGGTGAGACTGTTGGACGACGCCCTGCGCCGCCGGGAATTCGAGGTGCTGCCCGCCGGCGGCATGGCCGAGCGCACCCGGGCCATGCTGAAGGTAGAGGACGGCTGTGTGAATTTCTGCACCTACTGCATCATCCCCTATGCCCGCGGCCCGGTGCGCTCCCTGCCGCTGGCGACGGCCGTAGCCCAGACGGAGCAGCTGCGGCGCGAGGGCTACCGTGAGCTGGTGCTCACCGGTATCGAGATATCCTCCTGGGGCCACGATCTAAAAAACGGCCAAAGCCTCATCGACCTGCTGGAGGCGGTATCCGCCGCCGCGGGGGATATGCGTCTGCGGCTGGGGAGCCTGGAGCCCCGTACCATCACCGAGGACTTCTGCCGCCGGGCGTCGGAGCTGCCCGACCTGTGCCCCCACTTCCACCTATCCCTGCAGTCCGGCTGTGACGAGACGCTGCGCCGCATGAACCGGAAGTACGACACGGCACGGTTTTACGAGTCCGTCACGCTGCTGCGGCAGTATTTCCACCGGCCCGCCGTCACCACCGACCTGATCTGCGGCTTCCCCGACGAGACGAACCGGGAATTCGAGCAGACCATGGCCTTTATCGAAAAGTGCGCCTTCGCGGATATGCACATTTTCCCCTATTCCGTCCGTCCCGGCACCAAGGCGGCGGAGCTGGTGCAGTTCAGCGCCGCGGTAAAGGAGGAACGGACCCGCCGCGCCGTGGCCGTGGCCCGGACTATGCACCGCGCCTATCTGGAGGGCTGCGTGGGGCAGACCTACCCGGTGCTCTATGAGCAGGAGAAGGACGGCCTCTACACCGGCCACGCCCCCAACTACTGTGAGGTGTGCGTCCGCGCCGAAGATTTACATAATAAAATTATCGATACAAAAATAGTCGGTATAGATGGTGATGTACTGATAGGAGAGTTGACATAACATGAACCACTTTTTCGCCTATATCAACCGTATGCGCTTCATCCAGCGCTGGTCGCTCATGCGGAACAGCTACACGGAGAATATCCAGGAGCACAGCCACCAGACAGCGGTGCTGGCCCACGCGCTGGCGGTGCTGCGGAATGAGCGCTTCGGCGGCCAGGTGGACGTCGGCGCCGTGGCCGTGGCGGCGCTGTATCACGACGCCGGCGAGATCCTCACCGGCGATATGCCCACCCCCATCAAGTATTACAATCCCGGTATCCGCGAGGCCTACAAGGCCGTGGAGCAGGTGGCGGAGGACAAGCTCCTCTCCATGCTGCCGGAGGACCTGCGTCCCGCCTACGAGGACGCCCTCCGTCCCGCCGACCCGGAGATCGAGCAGCTGGTCAGGGCGGCGGATAAGCTCTCCGCCCACATCAAGTGCATCGAGGAGCTGAAGGCCGGCAACACCGAGTTCCGTCAGGCCGCCGCCCAGACCGCCGCCGCCATGGACGCCATGGCCCTGCCGGAGCTGGACTATTTCCGCGAGCACTTCCTGCCCAGCTATTCGCTGACATTAGACGAACTGGAATGAAAACCGCGCCTCCAGCGCCCTGCCATCGTCAAGCCTCCTCGACGTATACCCGATACGCCGTCGTCGGCCTGCCATCGGCAGGACGCAGGATCCATCGGTTTTCGGCAAACCGCGCCTCCCGCGCCAAAACAAAAAACCATCCGAAAGGAGTATATAGTTATGAAAGCGATCGTTACCGTTGTGGGTAAGGACCAGGTGGGCATCATCGCCGGTGTGTGCAACACCCTGGCGGCCAGCCGCATCAACGTCCTGGATATCAGCCAGACCATCATGGAGGGTTACTTCACCATGATGATGGTGGTGGACCTGACCGAGTGTCAGGCGCCCTTCGACGCCCTGCGCGCCGATCTGAAGGCCTACGGCGAGGGCCGTGGCCTGTCCATCCGCATCCAGCGGGAGGACATCTTCGACGCCATGCACAAGCTGTAAGGGGTGGGGAATATGCTGAGTCTGCAAAACATCTTCGACACCATCGCCATGGTGGACAAGCAGCACCTGGACATCCGCACCATCACCATGGGCATCTCCCTGCTGGACTGCGCCGACGAGGACATGGACCGCTGCTGCGACAAGATCTACGACAAGATCTGCTCCCGCGCCGAAAAGCTGGTCCGGACCGGCTGCGATATCGAGAGCGAGTTCGGCATCCCCATCGTCAACAAGCGCATCTCCGTCACGCCCATCGCCATCGCCGGCGCGGCCTGCAAAAGCGAGGACTTCGTCCCCCTGGCCCTGACGCTGGACCGCGCCGCCAAGACCTGCGGCGTCAACTTCATCGGCGGCTACTCCGCCCTGGTGCAGAAGGGCTTTACCTCCGGCGACCGGCGGCTCATCGCCTCCATTCCCGAGGCGCTGGCCCGCACGGAGCTGGTCTGCTCCAGCGTCAACGTGGGCAGCACCAGGGCCGGCATCAACATGGACGCCGTGGCCCAGATGGGCCGCGTCATCAAGGAGACGGCCCACCTGACCCGCGACCGTGACGGCCTGGGCTGCGCCAAGCTGGTGGTGTTCTGCAACGCCGTGGAGGACAACCCCTTCATGGCCGGTGCCTTCCACGGCGTGGGTGAGGCCGACACCGTCATCAACGTGGGCGTGTCCGGCCCCGGCGTGGTGTACCACGCCCTGCAGGGCTGCAAGGGCCAGCCCTTCGACGTGGTGGCCGAGACTATCAAAAAGACCGCCTTCCAGATCACCCGCATGGGGCAGATGGTGGCGTCCGAGGCCAGCCGCCGTCTGGACGTGCCCTTTGGCATCGTGGACCTGTCCCTGGCCCCCACCCCGGCGGTGGGCGACAGTGTGGCCCGCATCCTGGAGGAGATGGGCCTGTCCGTCTGCGGCACCCACGGCACCACCGCCGCCCTGGCCCTGCTGAACGA
>FR881619.1:0-1079 GCA_000435555.1 Firmicutes bacterium CAG:176 | reverse complement strand
GCTGAACGACGCCGTGAAGAAGGGCGGCGTCATGGCCAGCGGCCATGTGGGCGGCCTGTCCGGCGCCTTTATCCCCGTCTCCGAGGACGAGGGCATGATCGCCGCGGCCCTGGACGGCACCCTGACCATCGACAAGCTGGAGGCCATGACCTGCGTGTGCTCCGTGGGCCTGGACATGATCGCCGTGCCCGGCAGTACCACGGCGGAGACGATCTCCGCCATCATCGCCGACGAGGCCGCCGTGGGCATGGTCAACAGCAAGACCACCGCCGTCCGCATCATCCCCGTGGAGGGCGCGGACGTGGGCGACACCGTGGAGATGGGCGGCCTGCTGGGCAGCGCGCCCCTGATGCCCGTCCACGAGGCCTCCAGCACCGACTTCATCGCCCGCGGCGGCCGTATCCCCGCCCCGCTGCAAAGCCTGAAAAACTGATATGATCCGACCTGCGACAAGCTTCGACATTCCCCGCGCCCTGACGATCTACCACAGCGCCCGGCAGTTCATGCGCCGCAGCGGCAACACCGTCCAGTGGGTCAACGGCTACCCCTCCGAGGCCCTGCTCCGGTCGGACGTGGCCGCCGGCCGGCTGTTCGTCATGGAGGACGCGGGCGGCGTGTACGCCGTGTTTGCCTTCATCATCGGCGACGACCCCACCTATCAGGTCATCGACGGCGCGTGGCTGGATGACGAGACGCCATACGGCACCCTCCACCGCCTGGGCAGCGACGGTACCCATACCGGCGTGCTGGCCGAGGCCGTGGCCTGGGCGTGGACGCGGTGTCCCCATCTGCGGGCGGACACCCATGAGGATAACCACCCTATGCGCCGCTGCCTGGAACGCGCCGGCTTCGCGTACACCGGCACCATCCACGTCGCCGACGGCACCCCCCGCCGCGCCTATGAGCGCATATGACCCCCGTTGGCCTTCCCCCTGGGGGGTCCGCGGTGTTGAATGACAGGCCACCGGCCTGTCAGACACGCGAACCGACCGACCCGCAGGGAGACAGGTGTCAGCCGTAGGCTGACGGATGAGGTGTAGCCGCGCAGCGGCGTAAAGCCCTCGTCCCGCCGCGCAGGC
>FR881618.1:10730-22046 GCA_000435555.1 Firmicutes bacterium CAG:176 | reverse complement strand
GAACCTATATACAGATGAATTTAAATAACGGACGTATTTCCGGCACCGGAACACGGCGCCGCAGGTCATCACTCGACCTCGATCATTTCGGTGTCGGCCTTACGCAGGCTCAGCTCGTAGCCGCGGACAGTGACCTCCATGGGATCGCCCAGAGGGGCAACCTTGCGGACATAGACCTCCACGCCCTTGGTGATGCCCATATCCATGATACGGCGCTTGACAGGGCCCTCGCCGTGGAGCTTGACGACCTTGACGGTCTCGCCGATCTTGACTTCACGCAATGTTTTCATGCTTCTGCTCTCCTTCTATGTGATATTTCTGTTTCTCAAATACAATAACCGCTTGGCGCGGCTATCAGACCATGATCTTGCGGGCCATTTCCTCGCTGATGGCCACGCGGGACTCCTTGACCTTCACGATGACGTTGCCGCCCATGGCGGACACCAGCGTGACGGTGCTGCCCGGGGTGAAGCCCAGGTCCTCCAGGTGCTTTTTTACCTCCGGACTGCCGCCCACCTTGTGGATGAGCTGTTCCGTTCCGGCGTCTGCCAGCATCAAAGGCATCATGTATATCCCTCCGTTTCACGGTTAGCTTGCGCTAACCCCGTGTCTGAAAAAAGCGGTTCTGAAAGGACTTTCCCGGTCTATAGCGGACCATGACGGTTAATCCTCCTTAACCTATGGCACAGTTTAATACCTCAAACCCTCTTTGTCAATAGGGAGAACGAAATTTTTTTACCGCACTTGTAAGTTTGTGAAAATTGTGGTATGCTGTTAAAAGTGTATTGGGGAAAGTTGGTGATACTTTTTATGCAGATACTGCGCGCTTCCGAGGACTATTTAGAGACCATGCTGATGATGCAGCAGCAACATGGATATATTCGCTCCATCGACGTAGCCGAGCATCTGGGCGTGACAAAACCCAGCGTGACCTACGCCACCAAACGGCTGCGGGAAAACGGCTATATCACGATGGACAAGGACGGACTCATCACCCTGACGGCCAGCGGTATGGCCATCGCCGAGCGTATGCTGGACCGGCACCACACGCTGACGAAATTCCTGATGGCGTTGGGCATCGACGCCGCTACGGCGGAGACAGATGCCTGCAAGATCGAACACGATATCAGTCAGAAGACCTTTGACGCCATCTGTGCCCACGCAAAGGCGCATTTGTGACAAAAAAGGCCACCCTATCGGGTGGTCTTTTTGTATGCCCGCCCGCAGAGGCGGGCATTTTCGCGTTTACGCTTCCAACGGCAGGCGGAGGGTAAAGGTGGTGCCCTCCCCCTCACGGCTGTCCAGCGTGACGGAGCCGTGGTGATAAGCCACGGCGTGCTTGACGATGGACAAGCCCAATCCGGTACCTCCGGAGGCCTTGGAGTGGCTCTTGTCCACGCGGTAAAAGCGCTCGAAGACGCGGCCCTGGTGCTCCGGCGGGATACCGATACCGGTATCGGCCACCGTGACCACGGCGTCGGGGCCGTCACGGCCCACGGTGACGGCGACGCTGCCGCCGTCCTTATTGTACTTGATGGCGTTGTCGCAGAGGTTGAAGACCGTCTCGGTCAGCAGACGGCGGACGCCAGGGACCGTAACGGCCTCGCCGGTGACAGTCATAGTGATCTGGCGCTGCTGCGCGGCGCTCTCCAGCGACTTGACCGTGTCGGTGCAGAGGGAGAGCAGCTCCACCGGCTCGGTGGGCAGGCTGCCGCCCTCGTCCAGCTCAGACAGGCGGAGGATGTCGTTGATCAGCGTCACCAGGCGCTGGGCCTCGCTGCGGATATGGCCCACGAAGCGGGGCACATCGTCAGGCCGGACCATGCCGTTCTCCAGCAGCTCGGCGCTGCCGATGATGCCCTGAAGCGGGGTCTTCAGCTCATGGGAGACGTTGGCGGTGAACTCGCGGCGGTTGCGCTCGGCGTAGGCCTGCTCGGTGACGTCGAAGGTCAGCAGCACCGCGCCCACCACCTCGCCGTCGGCCTGGATACGGGTCATGTCGAACTGGTACTCGCGGCCGTCGCGCTCCATACGGGTCTCGCCGTGGCCGGTGTCCATGGCATCGTGGAGGGCGTGGCTGACGGCGCTGCCGCGCTCCACGGTCAGCAGAGGCTGGCCCACGCAGGCCGCATCGGTGTTGAACACGGCGCAGGCGGCAGGGTTCATGCTGAGGATGGTGCCGCCGTTATCCACCAGTACCAGGCCCTCGGTCATGCTGGCGGTGATCTGTTCAAACTCCTCGGACCGGCGGCGCAGAGAACGCAGCTGATCGTCGATCTGACGCCGCTGGTGCTCCAGTCGGCGCAGCAGGGGCGAAAGCTCCTCGTAGGCGTCGTTTTCCAGGGGGTGCTCCAGGTCCAGGGTGTTCAGGGGGCGGGTGATGCGGCGGGACACGCGGCCGGCCAGAATGCCGGAGAGGATCAGGGCCACGGCGATGACCGCCAGGATGGCGGAGAGCATACTCAGAAGCAGCACGCCCATGGTGACACGGCTGGCGGACAGGCGCAGGACCGTGCCGTCCGGCAGGCGGCGGGCGTAGTAGAGGGTCTTTTCCAGCAGAGTGGCGCTGTAACGGCTGGACTCACCGGTGCCGTTGGTCAGGGCCTGACGGACCTCCTCGCGCTGGGCGTGGTTCTCCATAGCCGCGGCGTCAGCCTTCGTATCATAGAGCACCGTGCCGTCGGCGCGAAGCCAGGTGATGCGGTAATTGTCGGAGTGCAGCTTGGACAGATAGGCCTCGCCGTCGCCGGACTCCATGGCCGCAGCGGCGATGGACAGCTCATCCCGGAGCTGCTGCTCCTGGACATGGCCGAAATAGGTGTACAGTGCGCCCATGATAATGACCAGACTGGCCAGCAGCACCGCAAGCCCCACCGCCACGGTGGAGCGAAATATCTTTTTTGTCATATGGTCTCCTCCCAACGGTAGCCCACGCCGCGGACCGTGGTGATGTGTGCGCCGGCCTTGCCCAGCTTCTGGCGCAGGGTACGGATGTGCATATCCACGGTACGGCTCTCGCCGCAGTAATCCATGCCCCAGACCAGCTCCATCAGCCGGTCACGGGTGTAGGCCGTGCCGGGGTGGCTGAGGAACAGGCGCAGCAGCTCGTATTCCTTGTAGGTCAGGTCGACGCGTTCGCCGCCGGACAGGACGGTGTGGGCACGGGTATCCAGCGACACCTCGCCGCTGCGGAGGATGGAGCTGTCCCCCTCCGGCTGGCAGCGGCGCAGCACCGCCTTGACCCGGGAGACCAGCTCGATGACGCTGAAGGGCTTGGTCAGATAGTCGTCCGCGCCGCCGTCCAGCGCCCGGACGCGGTCATACTCCGCGCCCTTGGCGGTGGCCATAATGACCGGGATGCGGCGCAGAGACGTGGAGGCGCGCATACGACCCAGCAGCTCTGTGCCGTCGATGCCGGGGAGCATCACGTCCAGCACCACCAGATCGGGCTTTTCGCTTTGCAGGGCCTGCCAGAAGGCGGCGCC
This sequence comes from Firmicutes bacterium CAG:176, assembly GCA_000435555.1. Lineage (GTDB taxonomy): Bacteria > Bacillota > Clostridia > Oscillospirales > Oscillospiraceae > Vescimonas > Vescimonas sanitatis. The sequence goes on along the minus strand of FR881618.1, from coordinate 18,561 downwards.
GTCGGTAAAGCCCTCGGCCTCCAGCCCGGCGGAGCGCAGGGCATACAGCTCGATATCGCGGATGCTGGCGTCATCCTCTACACACCAGATCATGTGGGGTCCCTCCTTTTGGCTCAAGTGGCCTCGGTCTTGTGCACGCCGGTGACGGAAAACATCACCCACTCGGCGATGTTGGTGGCGTGGTCGCCGATACGTTCATAATACTTGGCGATCATCAGTAAGTCAAGTGTGGCTTCACCGTCATCCACGTCCTTGGCGATACGGTCGATGAGATGGGCCTTGATCCGGTCAAAATAGCCGTCCACCTCATCGTCGGCGGCGATGACCTGCTGGGCCAGGTCCACATCCTGCCGGACATAGGCGTCCACGCTCTCGCTGACCATGCGGATGGTGGCCCGGGCCATCTCCCGCAGGGTGTCGCCGGCGCTGAGAGGCCGGCCGGCGCGGCAGAGCAGGATCTCGGCAATATCGTCGGCCTGGTCGCCGATACGCTCCATGTCCGTGATCATCTTCAGGGCAGCGGAGATCTGCCGCAGGTCGCCAGCCACCGGCTGCTGCTGAAGCAGGAGCCGCAGGCAGAGGTTCTCGATGTCGCGCTCCTTGCGGTCGATCTCGTGGTCCAGGGGCGCGACCTTCTCCGCCAGGGCGGTATCGCGGTTGGTGAGGGCCTGAGAGGACAGAGCGATGACCTGCTCGCACAGGGCGCCCATCTCGATGAGCTCGCGGTGGAGCTGGGCCAGCTGTTTATCGAATTGACTACGCATTATCCAAACCTCCCGGTGATGTAATCCTCGGTACGCTTTTCGCTGGGCGTGGAGAACATGGTCTCCGTGTCGCCGTACTCCACCAGCTCTCCCAGCAGGAAGAAGGCGGTGCGGTCCGAGATACGCAGTGCCTGCTGCATATTGTGGGTGACGATGACGATGGTGTAATGCTGCTTCAGCTCAACCGCCAGCTCCTCGATACGGGAGGTGGAGATGGGGTCCAGGGCCGAGGTTGGCTCATCCATCAGCAGCACGGTGGGCTCCACCGCCAGGGCACGGGCGATGCACAGACGCTGCTGCTGGCCGCCGGAGAGGCCCAGGGCATTCTTTTTCAGGCGGTCCTTCACCTCGTCCCAGATGGCGGCACGCCGCAGGGACTGCTCCACCAGCTCGTCCAGCTTGGCTTTGTTGCGGATGCCGTGGGTACGGGGGCCGTAGGCCACGTTGTCGTAGATGCTCATGGGGAAGGGATTTGGCTTTTGGAACACCATGCCCACCTCACGGCGCAGCTGGCTGACGTCCACGCCGGGGGCGTAAATATCCTGTCCCTTGTAGAGCACCTGGCCCTCCACCTTTACGCCGGGGATCAGGTCGTTCATACGGTCCAGCGTTTTAAGAAATGTGGACTTGCCGCAGCCGGAGGGGCCGATGAGGGCGGTGATGCTGTTCTCCGGCACGGACATGGTGACGTGGTGCAGCGCCTGGGTGGGTCCGTACCACAGGTTCAGATCGTTTACGGTGATGATATCGCTCATAGGCTCCTCCGTTTCTTGAAGTAACGCCCGGTCAGCATAGCCGCCAGGTTGATGAGCAGGGCCAGCGCCATGAGGATGGCGGCGATGGCGAAGGCCACATCGAACTCGCCCTGCTCCTTGGCGTAGACATACAGGGCCACGGACAGTGTGGCGCCGGAGCCCTCCAGCGTGGCACGCAGGCTGTTGTACAGCGTGTGGGCAAAGCCCGCGGTGTACAGCAGGGCTGCCGTCTCGCCCAGGATACGGCCCACGGCCAGAATGCAGCCGGTGAGCACGCCGTCCACACAGCCGGGCAGCACCACCGTGCGGATGGTGCGCCACTTGCCGGCGCCCAGGCCGAAGGCACCCTCGCGGTAGGACTGGGGCACGGTCTTGAGGCTCTCCTGCGTAGTACGCATGATGGTGGGCAGGTTCATGATGACCAGGGTCATGGCGCCGGCGAGAAGAGATTTCTTCATGCCCAGGAACTGGCAGAAGAACATCTGGCCCACCAGGCCGTAGATAATGGAGGGGATACCGGACAGCGTCTCGGCGGCGTACTCGATAACGGCCACTACCCTCTTGTTGGCGGCATACTCCGTCAGGTACACGGCGGCGCAGACGCCCAGGGGCAGCACCACCAGCAGCGTGGTCAGCACCGTGCAGACGGTGGTGATGATATCCGGCAGGATGCCGATGGAGCCGTCCAGATAGCTGGGCTTGGTGCTCAGCAGCTGCCAGCTCAGGTTGGGCACGCCCTTGACGAGCACATAGACGATGAGAAACACCGCCAGCGCGCAGGTAACGGCGGCGCAGAGGACCATCAGGCCCCGCATGGTCCCGCCCCAGATACGGCGGCGGGCAGAGAATTCACATTTGTCCATGGTCACTTCTCCTTACTGCGCTTGAGGAAGAAATTGAGCGCGGCGTTGATGAGCATGATGAACAGGAACAGCACCAGCGCAATGGAGAACAGCGCCTGACGCTGCAGGCCCGCCGCCGCGTAGCCCATCTCGCTGGCCACGGCGGTGGTCAGGAACCGCACGCTCTGGAACAGGGAGGGCATATTGGGCACGTTGCCGGAAACCATCATCACGGCCATGGCCTCGCCGATGGCGCGGCCTACGCCCAGCACCACCGCGGCGGCGATGCCGCTGCGGGCGGCGGGGACAGACACCTTGAACCATGTTTCCGTCTCCGTGGCACCCAGCGCCAGAGAGGCGTCCTCGTACTCACGGGGCACCGCCTCCAGGGCCGTCATGGCCACGTTGATAATGGAGGGCAGGATCATGATCGCCAGCACGATGATGGCCGCCAGCAGGCCGGAGCCGTCGGGAATATGGAAGACCTGACGGATGCCCGGCACCAGCACCAGCATACCCACCAGACCGTAGACCACGGAGGGGACGCCCGCCAGCAGGCTCACCGCGGCGGAGACGGCGGTCTTCAGCTTCGGCGGGGCCATTTTGGCCAGGAACACGGCGGTCATATAGCCCACGGGCACGCCCAGCAGGATCGCGCCCGCAGTACCGTAAATACTGGTAAGGATGAAGGGCAGGATGCCGAACTGAGGCTCCGCCGCGTTGGAATTCCACACGGGGCCAAAGAGGAACTTCACAAGGCCGATCTCACGGATAGCGGGGATGCCGGAGACGACAAGGTAGACGGAGATCAGCAGCACGCAGCCCACCGTCACCAGACCCATCAGCAGAAAGAAGCCATGGATGGCGTTCTCCATAAATCGTTTTGCTTTCATATATACACCTCAGCAGATACGGGGCAAGGCGGCACCCCGCGCGGGGATGTCGCCTGTGTCCGTGCCTTACTTGTTAACCTGCGACTGCCACAGCGCCGGCCTTGGCGATGATGGAAGCTGCGTCGGAGGAAGTGGCGTAGTCAAAGAACGCCTGGGCCGCGGGAGAGAGGGCCTTGCCGTCCACAGTCACCAGCACGAAGGGACGCTGGACCTTGTAGCTGCCATCCTTGACGGTGGCTTCGCTGGGGGTGACGCCATCCACGTTCAGGGCCTTGACGGTGTCCTTGATGGAGGCCAGAGAGGCGTAGCCGATGGCATCGGGGTTCTGGCTGACGGCGGTGATCACATCACCGGTGGAGGTCAGCTCCTGACGATACTGGCACTTGTCCTTGGTGCCGGTGATGGACTCGAAGCCATCGCGGGTGCCGCTGGCGGCCTCGCGGCCGATGAGGACCACCTCGGCGTCATTGCCGCCCACGTCCTTCCAGTTGGTGATCTCGCCGGTGTACAGCTTGGCGATCTGCTCAACGGACAGGTCGCTGACGGGGTTGTCGGGGTGAACGATGATGGCGATGCCGTCATAGGCCAGCACAGTCTCCTTCAGGCCGGCGGACTTCTCCTCATCCTTCAGTGCACGGGAGGACAGGCCGATGTCGCAGGTGCCCTCCTGCACGGCGGTGATGCCGGAGCCGGAGCCGGTGGGGTTGTAGTTAACGGTGACAGCGCCGTTCTGCGCCATGAAGGACTCGCTCAGGGCGCCGATGACCTTCTCCATGGAGGTGGAGCCGTCGGTGGAGACGGTGCCGGTCAGCTCGGTGGAGGTCTTGTCCTCGGTCTTGTCGGCGTCGTCGGTCTTGGTCTCGCTGCCGCAGGCCACCAGGCTCAGGGCCAGCAGGGCGGTCAGGACCAATGCAATGATCTTCTTCATATGTATTACCTCGTTTCTTTCGTCGTTTTGGATAACTCCCTTGTACGGTTTTTATTGTAAGTGCCCAATGTAAAGGGAAAAATCCCGCTGGTGTAAAATCCACGTAAAATAAAAACCGGGAAAAGCTTGCGTTCAGCCGTGGAATACGGTACAATGGCCATACAGCAGGCGCAGAAAATGTGCAAAAACGCTGAAAGGAAGGAATAAGGAGTATGAAGAAAAAGCTGCTGTCTTTGCTGCTGGCCCTGGCCATGGTGTTCACCCTGGCGGCCTGCGGCGAAAAGAAACCCGACCCCGGCAAGGATGCCACCGCCACGGAGCCGGTGGTCATCCTGCACACCAACGATGTGCACGGCGCTGTTTCCAATTACGCCAAGGTAGCGGCGCTGGCCAGCCAGTATGAGTCTGAGGGCGCGTATGTGCTGATCCTGGACGCCGGCGACTTCAGTCAGGGCGACACCGCTGTGAGTGTGTCCGAGGGCGCAACGGCTGTGGAGCTGATGAACATGGTGGGCTACGACGCTGTGGCGCTGGGCAACCACGAGTTCGACTACGGCTTCGAGGCGCTGAAGAAGAACATGGAGAACGCCCAGTTCCCCGTGCTGGCCGCCAACGTGAAGTACAACGGCGAGCTGGCCTTTGACGATGCGGCCGTGTTCACCACCCCCGGCGGCACCAAGATCGGCGTGTTCGGTCTGGACACCCCGGAGACCGCCACAAAGGCCCACCCCGGCAAGATCCAGGGCGTGACCTTCGCCGGCGGTGAGGAGCTGTACCAGATCGCACAGGATATGGCGAATATGCTGCGTGAGGACGAGGGCTGCAACTACGTCATCTGCCTGGGCCACCTGGGCATCGACGATGAGACCGCTGCCACCGGCAACCGCTCTATCGACCTGCTGAACAAGGTCACCGGCATCGACGTGTTCATCGACGGTCACTCCCACTCCACTGAGGAGGAGATCGTTGAGAAGACCAACACGGACCGCAAGGTAGGCGACACTATCCTGACCTCTACCGGCACGAAGCTGGAGAACATCGGCGTTGTGGCCATCAAGGACAGCACCATCACCACCACGTGCGTGCCCACCGAGGGCATTGAGGTGGCCGCCGACGACGCCATCGCCGCCCGCGCCGCCGCCATCATCGCCGAGATCGAGGCCGACTACGGCACAGTGTTCGCCAAGACCGAGGTGACGCTGAACGGCGAGAAGGACCCCGGCAACCGCACGCAGGAAACCAATCTGGGCGACCTGATCACCGACGCGCTGGTGTGGGGCGCCGAGCAGCAGGGCGAGACTGTTGACGCAGCCATCACCAACGGCGGCGGCATCCGCGCCACCATCGAGGCCGGCGATATCACCAAGAAGGACGTCAACACCGTGCTGCCCTTCGGCAACACCCTGAGCATCATCAAGATCACCGGTGAGGAGCTGCTGGAAGTGCTGGAGGCCTCCACCTTCTGCACGCCGGAGGCCATCGGCGGCTTCCCCCAGGTATCCGGCATCGAGTTCACCGTGGACACCACCAAGGGCTATGACCAGGGCGACGAGTATCCCGGCACCACCTACTTCGCCCCCAAGACCATCAACCGTGTGACCATCCAGACCGTGGGCGGCAAGGACTTTGACCCGGCGGCCACGTACACCATCGCCACCAACGACTTTATGGCCAGCGGCGGCGACACCTACTACCGCTTTGTCAACGCCACCGCCAACTACGACCTGGGCATCCCCATGGACGAGGTGGTCATGGACTACATCACCACCGTGCTGAACGGCACCGTTGCCGCCGACAAGTACGGCGAGCCCGCGGGGCGCATCCACGTGCTCGTTTCCTGACATATCCGCACATAAAAAGGACCGCCTCACGGCGGTCCTTTTTATGTGCGAAAAAACACCCCTCGGCGTGAGCCGAAGGGTGTTTTGTGCATCTGCAATTACTTGCCCATGTTCATCTGCGCAGCGACCTCAGCGGCGAAGTCCTCCTGCTTCTTCTCGATGCCCTCGCCGGTCTGGAAGCGAACGGCATCCACGAACTTGACGGAGCCGCCCAGCTTCTTGGCGGCGTCGGCGATATACTTTTCCACGCTGCCCTGGAAGATGTCGCCGCGGACGAACTCCATCTGCAGCAGGCAGTTCTCCTCGTAGAACTTGTTCATCTTGCCCATGACGATCTTCTCCTTGACGGCCTCGGGCTTGGAGGCCATCTTGGGATCGGTGTCCATCAGGGCCAGCGCGATCTTCTTCTCCTCGGCCAGCACCTCATCGGTGACCTGGGACTTGTCCCAGAAGCGGGGGTTCAGGGCCGCGATCTGCATGGCGACGTTCTTGCCGATCTCGGTGGCGTCGATGCCGCCGTCCACAGCCAGGTTCACCAGCACGCCGATCTTGCCGCCAGCATGGACGTAGCCCACGCTGGTGTTCTCGGAGAAGCGGACGAAGCGGCGGATCTGCAGGTTCTCACCGATGGACATGACCTTCTCGGGCATGGTCTCGGAAACGGTCAGGTCGGAGCCGACATACTTGCAGTTCATCAGGGCGTCCACATCGGCGGGATCCTGCTCGGCGATGACCTTGGCGATGTCCTTGACGAAGGCCACGAACAGGTCGCTCTTGGCGCAGAAGTCGGTCTCGCAGTTGACCTCGACCACGACGCCCACGCCGTTCTCGGTCAGGGCATAGGACATACCCTCGGCGGCGATGCGGCCGGCCTTCTTGGCAGCCTTGGCCAGGCCCTTCTCGCGCAGCCACTCGACAGCCTTGTCCATATCGCCGTCGCACTCGACAAGCGCCTTCTTGCAGTCCATCATACCCACGCTGGTCATCTCGCGCAGGGTCTTCACATCAGCAGCAGTAAAAGCCATTTGTATTTCCTCCTGTAAAAGTTGAATTAAAAGGGGCAGGGACACTTCCCTGCCCCGTGCGTTACGCGGTATCTATCGAGTTGGCTTACTCGGCGTCCTTGGCCTCGGCGGCCTCCTCCACCTGCTCGCCCTGACGGCCCTCGATCATGGCGTTGGCCATAACGGAGGCGATCAGCTTGATGGCGCGGATGGCGTCGTCGTTGCCGGGGATGGGGTAATCGATCTCATCGGGATCGCAGTTGGTATCGGCGATAGCGGGACCGCAGTTGGTATCGGCAATGGCCACAACGGGAATGCCCAGGCGGTGTGCCTCAGCGATGGCGTTGCGCTCCTTGCGGGTGTCCACAATGAACAGAGCGCCGGGCAGCTTCTTCATTTCCTTCACGCCGCCCAGATACTTCTCCAGCTTCTCGATCTCGCCCAGGTGCTTGATGACTTCCTTCTTGGGCAGCATATCGAAGGTACCGTCAGCCTGCATGGTCTTCAGCTGGTTCAGACGGTCGATACGGGTACGCATGGTCTTGAAGTTGGTCATCATGCCGCCCAGCCAGCGGGCGTTGACGTAGTACTGGCCGCAGCGGGCAGCCTCGTCCTTGATGGCCTCCTGGGCCTGCTTCTTGGTACCCACGAACAGCAGGGTCTGGCCGTTCTCGGACAGCTGACGCACGAAGGCATAGGCCTCCTCCAGCTTCTTCACGGTCTTCTGCAGGTCGATGATATAGATGCCGTTGCGCTCCGTGTAGATATAGGGAGCCATCTTGGGGTTCCAGCGGCGGGTCTGGT
>FR881618.1:0-10685 GCA_000435555.1 Firmicutes bacterium CAG:176 | reverse complement strand
TGCCTCCAGCAGGGACTTCATGGATACGACGTTCTGATTTGCCATGTTGGTTTGTTTCTCCTTTTATTTTAGTTTGTACCTCCAGCCTCTTCCGCCCTCCGGCCAACCTTGCGGCACCGACCGAAAGTCTGAAGCTGTGCGGATTTACCGCAATATAATACCACGCGGCACGGCATAATGCAAGAAGTTTTTGGCCGTTTTCCGCAGTTTTTTACTGCTTTTCCCCGGAAATATCCGCAATCAGGGCGGCGGCCAGGCCCTCGATGGCCGCCAGCTGGGGCGCGTGGGCGGCGGAACGGACGGTCACGCTCTCCCCCACCTGCCGCCAGCCCTTCAGGGGCTCCAGCAGGGCGGCCATCTGCCGGGCGGTGACCGGCGCCCAGGTGCCGTTTTCCAGCAGGGCAAAGCCGCGGTTCTGCAGGCCGTGGGAGGCGATGTCCCGCAGGACCTCGTCCATGGTGATAAACACGCCGCCGTTATAGGTAGGTGCGGCAAACACCAGGTGACTGTACTTGAAGGCATCGGACACCACATAGGAGCTGGGCGTTACGGACACATCGTACATCTTCACCTTTACCCCCTGCTCCGCCAGACGGCAGGCCAGGATATTGGCGGCGTTCTCCGTGTTGCCGTATACGGAGGCGTAGGCGATCATCACGCCGCGGACCTCCGGCTCCCAACGGCTCCACAGGTCGTATTTGCCCAGGATATAGCCCAGGTCCTGCCGCCAGACATGGCCGTGGAGCGGCAGCAGCATACGAATATCCAGTCCAGCGGCCTTTTGCAGCACCGCCTGGACCTGTGCGCCGTACTTGCCCACGATGTTGGTATAATACCGCCGTGCCTCGTCCAGCACCTCCCGGTCGAAGTCCACCTCATCGGCGAACAGGGTACCGTTCAGCGCGCCGAAGCTGCCGAAGGCATCGGCAGACAGCAGCAGTTTGTCCGTCTCGTCATAGGTCATCAGCACCTCCGGCCAGTGGACCATGGGCGCGGCGATAAAGCGCAGGGTATGGCGGCCGGTGCAGAGGGTGTCACCCTCCTTCACCACGGTGACGCGGCCGGCCAGCTCCGCGTCGAAGAACTGGGCGATCATGTTCTTGGCGGCGGCACTGCACAGGATGCCCATGTCCGGGTACTGACGGGCCAGGTCGGCCATCTCGGCGGCGTGGTCCGGCTCCATGTGGTGGACCACCAGATAGTCCGGGGCTTTGCCGTTCAGGACGTGGGCCACATTTTCACGGAAGGTGGTACGCACGGCGCTGTCCACCGTGTCGAACAGGACAGTCTTGTCGTCCAGCAGGAGATAGCTGTTGAAGCTGACGCCGTCGGGCACGCCGAACACACCCTCGAACAGGGCCAGACGGCGGCAATCCGCGCCCACCCAGGTGTAGTCGTCGTTGACTTTTCTGATGCAATACATGGTCATTCATCCTTTCCATGATCTTTTCAGGGGTATTATAGCAGTAATGTCAAGCTTTTACCAGCGGCAAAATGCAAAAACAGCGCCCTGCCTTCGGCAGAGCGCTGTATGTGCACAAGATTTACGCCTTCTTGGCGATCTCGCACAGGGCGGCGAACGCCACGGGATCGCTGATGGCCATCTCGGACAGCATCTTGCGGTTGATCTGGATGCCGGCGACCTTCAGACCGTGCATGAAGGTGGAGTAGTTCAGACCGTTGGACTTCACAGCGGCGGAGATACGGGTGATCCACAGCTGACGGAAGTCCCGCTTCTTCAGACGGCGGCCCACATAGGCGTAGGTCAGAGACTTCATGACCTGCTCGTTGGCCATCTTGAAATGCTTGGACTTGGCGCCCCAGTAGCCCTTAGCCAGCTTCAGCGTCTTGTTTCTTCTTTTACGCGCCATCATTGCGCCTTTAACACGTGCCATATTCTAATTGCCTCCTATTCTAACGAAAACGTATCTTATTTGTAGGGGATCATCTTGCGGATGGTCGCCTCGGTGGTGCAGTCAGCATAGGTGGTGCTGCGCAGACGACGGCCACGCTTGGTGTCCTTCTTGGTCAGGATGTGGCTCTTGAACGCGTGAGCTCTCTTGACCTTGCCGGTCTTCGTCAGATTGAAGCGCTTTTTTGCGCCGCTATGGGTCTTCAGTTTAGGCATAGTTGTTTTCTCCTTCCAATATGATCCTTTGCGAATGAAATGCTTATTTGCCGACCTTGGGGGACAGGAAAATAGACATATTCCGGCCCTCCAGCTTGGCGGCTTTGTCCAGGGTGGACACCTCGGTACACAGCTCGGCGAACTTGTTGAGCAGATCGCGTCCGATCTCGGTGTGCGCCATCTCGCGGCCGCGGAAGCGGACGGAGACTTTGACGCGGTTGCCGTCGGACAGGAACTTCTGCGCGTTCTTCAGCTTGGTGTTGAAGTCGCCCACGTCGATGCCCGGAGACATACGGATCTCCTTGATCTCGACAACGTGCTGGTTCTTTCTGGCTTCCTTCTCGCGCTTGCTCTGCTCGAACTTGTACTTGCCGTAGTTCATCAGCTTGCACACCGGAGGCGTTGCCTGCGGAGAGATCTTTACCAGATCCAGGCCCTGCTCCTCTGCGGTACGCAGCGCCTCCTCGCCGGACACGATGCCCAGCTGCTCGCCATTCTCGCCGATCAGTCGGATCTCCTTGTCGGTGATCTCCTCGTTCAGTTGATGCTGTACCTTGCTAATACCGAAGCACCTCCAATCCAAAATAAAAACGCGGACGCTCCGGGCATCCGCGAAACAACACAAACAGCCCTTTCGGGCGCTTGTATGACGCTGTTGACCTCTTTGCCGTTGCTGGAGGTGAGGCGGATGCACCGACCTTCTTTGTTTTCTCGGACATTTTATACTATCCCGGCGTGTTTGTCAACGGCTTTTTCCAGAATTTTTTTACATATTTTCTGTGCTGACGGTGAAACTATGGTTGTACCTGAGGTACAAAGGGTACAGAAAATGGAGGTATATCTCATGGATAACACGAAGAACACCAAAAACACCAAGAACACCAACACCACCGACAACACGGAAAACACCAATACCAAGAACGCCAAGAACGCGAAAAACTGCAAATAACTTCTTCATGTCTTCGTATAAAGGGAGGGGCCGGACGGCCCCTCCCTTTATATCCATCAATGCTCCGTCTTGCCCAGATACTCCTCCAGTGTGATATCCCGGTTGAAGATCTCCTGTGCCGCGTCCTTGCCCACATAGCGGTAGTGCCACGGCTCATAGATGATACCGGTGATATCTGTCTTTCCGTTGGGGTAGCGGTGGATGAAGCCGTACCGCCAGGAATTGGCCATGAGCCACTTCTGGGTCTCCGTGCTCTCCTGAGCAGAGGTCAGGTCCTGCATATTGGCGTCCACCAGGTCCACCGCCAGGCCCAGCTGATGCTCGCTGGTGCCGGGGATGGCCACGGCCTTGGCCGCCTCGGTTTTGGCCTCGTCCTCACTCATGCCGCTGCTGATGAGCCGCTGCACCTTGTTGTCGTACAGGCTCTGCTGCGTCTCCTGCGCGCGGTAACTGGAGCAGTTGACCGGACTGTAGCCCGCCGCCTTGCAGGCGTTGATCATCTCCATATACGCCTCATAGCAGCGGCTGTCCACCCGGTGGCCGTCATCCAGTGTTACCAGGTCCACCGTCCAGTCATCGGGCAGGGGGTTCCAGGGGTTCACCAGTGTCAGCAGCTCGTCGTCCACCACCACGCCGTCCTCCGGCGGGGTGACGGTTCCGCTGTTGTCCGCGCCCTGCTCCGTCGACTGATCGTTTCCCGCCGGCACGTCGTCCTTCTTGCAGCCCTTGATGATGAATATCGCACCCACGATGATGCCGGCCAGCAACACGGCGGCGATGATACGGTTCCGCATGGCCTCCCGGTAACGCTTCTGCCGGCGGCGTTCTCTTTCGTAATCCATTCTGTTACCTCAATTCCTCGGGGTATGCCCCCGTCTCGTGCAGTTTGCTGAGCGCCTGCGCCACACGGGCGCGGTCCTCATGATACGTCATGCCGAACCAGCGGTCCGCCGACTTCAGCACGCTGACGCGCAGCTCTCCCGCCGCCAGCAGGTCGCCCACCATGGTGGGCAGCAGGCACTCGGCCTTCACCGACTGCCCCGCCTCGCTGCGGAGGAAGTCGTGGAAATACGTCTCCAACGCGTCGAAGACGGAAGGGGCAAAGCCCCAGAAGTTCATGGACACCACCGTGTCGCCGTCCAGCACCGCTCCGGTATCCTCGTCCCGGATGACGCCGTCCTGCAGCAGGGCGATCTTCAGCGTCTCGCGGATGTCGCTGAGATACCCGTCCTTCACATGGCACACACCCCGGGACACGGTGCCGTGGGCAGTGACGGTGTTCTTCAGCAGATAGCCCACCATGGTGGCCGCGCCCGTCTCCGGCAGGCGCTGCAGCTCCGCATATATGGTGCGGTAAGCGTCCGCGCCGTAGAAATCGTCGGCGTTGATGACGCAGAAGGGCTCGTGTACGATATCGCGGGTACACAGCACCGCGTGGGCCGTGCCGAAGGGCTTTGTCCGCCCCGCCGGCTTTGTATACCACGCCGGCAGTGTCGTGTCGTCCTGATAGGCGTAACGGACCTCCACGGGCCGCCCGTCCGCCGTGTGCAGCCGGGACGCCATATTGCCGCACAGGCGCTCCATCAGCTCCCGCATATCCGGCTTGATGATGAACACGACCTTGTCAAAGCCCGCCCGCACCGCGTCGTACACACCGTACTCCATCAGTATCTCTCCGTGGGGCCCCACGCCGTCGGTCTGCTTGCTGCCGCCGTAGCGGGAACCGATCCCCGCCGCCATGATGACCAGCGCTGCGTGCATAGTCTTTCCTCCTTGATTTTTCATAGCTACCATCATACCACGGATGGCAAAAAAAACAAGCGCATTTCAAGCGTCTTAATAGAAAGTTAAGGCATTTGGAAGAAAATACCCGGGAACTACTGGATTTTTCCTTTTCCGCCGTGTATAATGATTTTTTGCGGCCAGCTGCCGCGTGAGATGAGAGAAATAGAGTCATAAGGAGAGAACCGCCATGTCCGCCACCCAAAAAGTCATGGGCCATGTGTACGCCATTTTCACCATTCTGGTGTGGGGCAGCTGCTTCGTGCTGACCAAGCAGATGCTCACCGCCTATACCGCTATCCAGATCATCCCCCTGCGGATGGGCCTGGCCTATATCACGCTGTGGGCGCTGCGGCCCAAGACTCTGAAGCTCCCCTGGAGGGACGAGCTGATGTTCATCCTCATCGGCGTTACCGGCGGCAGCTTCTACTTCTTCCTGCAGAATACAGCGCTGACCTACACCTTCGCCGCCAATGTCAGCATCATCATCGCCCTGTCCCCCATCCTGACGGTCATTTTGGCCCAGCTGTTCTCCCGCAATGGTGAGCGCCTGGGCAAGTTCGTGTACATCGGCGCGGTCATCGCCATCGCCGGTGTGGTGCTGGTGGTGCTCAACGGCCAGCTGACCTTCCACCTGAACCCTCTGGGCGACCTGATCGCCCTGGCCGCCGCCCTCATGTGGGCCGTGTACTCCATCCTTATCAAGAAATACACCGAGCAGTATGACAACTTCCTGGTCACCCGCCGGGTCATGCTGTGGGCCTTCATCACCGCCGTACCGCTGATGCTGCTGACGGACGGTATGCCCGACCTGCACCCCCTGTTCACCCAGACCAACGTCCTGCTGAGTTGGCTGTTCCTGGGCGTGTTCGGCAACGCCGTATGCTTCGCCATCTGGAACATCGCCTTCCAGCGGCTGGGCGTGGTCATCACCAACAACTACCTGTACGCCTCCCCCTTCGTGACGCTGGTGGTGGGCTACCTGCTGCTGGACGAGCAGATCACGGTGATGAGCGTCATCGGTGCGGTGCTGATCACCGTGGGCGTCATCGTGGCGCTGAAAAACCCCAAGGAGAGCACTTGACCTCTATATGAAAAAGTTGTGTGCCGCACAGCGTCACACAACTTTTTTCTTGCTATTTTTTCCCGTTTTTAGTATACTTACAGTAGGTACAACACCGTAAAGGAGGGCTCCCCATGCGACAGATATGTACATCCCGCAAGGTCTGGCTTCCCATTCTGCTGCTGTTCACCGCCGTACTTATTTTCGCCTGCCGGGACAGGGGCGTGGCCATCGACTTCGACGGCACCGGCCTGTACCTTGCCAGCCCGCTCGATTCTGCTATCGAGGCCGTTCCCGTTTCCTTCCACGGCCAGCTGCGCAAGAACGTTTACACCGGCAGCTGCGACATACCCGGTGTACTCCAGTGTGACGACCTCTGCGTCATCTTCCGCGGCGACGAGAGCACCGATGTCTACTGCCGCGACCAAGCCTACTCCGAACCCACGCCCATCCACAGCATCACCCTTGACCGGACACAGCGCTGCGCCGAGATCCGCCTGTGGAGCGAATATACCGTGGAGGGTGACCGCGTCCTCGCCACCTTTGACCCGCTCATGCACCCTACCCTCACCGTCACCGAGTGAGACAGTCCCCCATAACGCACCGCATCCCCCGGCACACGCCGGGGGATGCGCTTTTTCTGTTGTTCATCTTCTCCCCAGGCGACTGAACCACCAGAAGGTCAGCGGCCAGACACACCCGGCGAACAGCACCACCAGCAGGTAGCGGATGCCCCCGGCGATGGCGGCGCTGCCGCCCAGCAGGGCGATCAGCGGCGCTTTCAGCCCGGAGCGTATGGCCAGCAGACAGCCAAAGCCCACTGCCAGCTTGATGAGCTGCGCCCACCACACCGCCTGTGTCTCGAACCGGATGTACTTCCGGTCGGCGATGTTGGACACCAGCATGCCCAGTGTGGCGCCCAGCAGCTTCCAGCCGTTCTCCAAAGCACTGAGGTAGTTGGCGGTGTCCTCAGCGGCAGCACCCGTATCGCCCCGCAGGTACAGATACCCCACGAAGGCCCCGCTGCACACCACCATAGCCAGTATGGTGTACGTCAGCACCACCGGCCGCCGGTCGGCCTCCTCCATCAGCGGATAGACCACCAGCACCAGCACCGCCGCGATCAGGAACGACACGCCCACATCCAGCGGCGTGTGAACACCCAGATACATCCGGCTGAACGCGATGAGCACCGTCAGCACGACCAGCACCACCCGCAGCCAGCCGCGGCGAGTATACCGGGCGATGCCGCCATAGGTGGCCACGGCGTTCTGTGTGTGACCGCTGGGGAAGGAATACCCCGTGGCCTCCGCCCGGGCAGACTCCACAATGGTGAAATCCGGGTCCTTTATCCACGGCCGGGGCACGCAGCAGAGTATTTTCAGGAATTGATTGATGACCGTGCCAAAGAAGCCCACGATCATCAGGTAATAGCCCTCGCGCTTGCTGACGCACCAGAACGCCGTCACGGCGATGACCATAAAAAACATCTCGCCGCCCAGCAGCGTGATGACCGACATGATCTTATCCAGCGCAGGCGTGCGGATGCTCTCCAGCGCGTACAAAACTCCCATAAAGTCTCCCTCCTTTATGTTCTTCCGCTATTCTACTACACTTTTCTCCGCCGTGCAAGTGCAAGCGTTGACGGCACCGCGGCACCGTGCTATACTGTGGAAAAATGCAAGGAGGCCCCGCCATGAAGCCTGAAGAGCTGCTCTCCGTCCTGCACACCGCCAACCGTCTGAAGGACACCACCCGCCACTGCTGGACGCCTGGGAACCGTCACGAGAGCGTGGCCGACCACAGCTGGCGGCTGGCGCTGACGGCCTTCTTCCTCCGGGATGAGTTCCCGGAGACGGATATGGACAAGGTCATTAAAATGTGCCTGATCCACGACCTGGGCGAGTGCTTTACCGGCGACATCCCCAGCTTTCTGAAAACCGACGCCGACACAGCGAAGGAGGACGCCCTCCTGATTCAATGGGTGGAGACGCTGCCCCAGCCTTATCGCACGGAGATGGCCGCCCTGTACGCGGAGATGGACGCGCTGGAAACGCCGGAGGCCCGGCTCTACAAGGCGCTGGACAAGCTGGAGGCCGTCATCGCCCACAACGAGTCCCCCATCTCCTCCTGGCTGCCCCGGGAGTACGACCTGAACCTGACCTACGCCGACGAGAACGTGGCGTTCTCCCCATACCTCACGGCGCTTCGTGCCGCCATCCGGCGGGAGACGGAGGCAAAGATAGAAAAAGGTGAATAAAAAGCTTCCCGGCAAATGCCGGGAAGCTTTTTATTCACCCGCTGCCGCCAGCAGCGCATCGGACAGCCTCGCGTACTCCTCCAGGCCCAGGGCCTCGCCCCGCACGGTGGGGGACAGGCCGCAGCCGGCGACGATGGCCGCCAGCTGCTCCTTAGGCAGCTGCCAGCCGGTCTGCAGGCTGTTCACCAGCGTCTTGCGCCGCAGGGCAAAGCCCGCGCGCACCGTCCGCCAGAAGGCCTCCTCGCTCCGCACCTGTACCGGCGGGGCCTTTCTTGTAACGCAGCGCACCACGGCGGATGTCACCTTGGGCGGCGGCATGAAGCAACTGTTGGGCACCTCGAACAGCAGTTCCGGCACGGTGTAGTACTGCATCAGCAGGGAAAACGCGCCGTAATCCGCCGTGCCCGGCTTCGCGCAGATCCGCAGGGCTACCTCTTTTTGAATGAGCACCGTCAGCTGCCGGAAACACCCAGCCCGGACACAGGCCGTGAGAAACGGTGTGGTGATGTTGTAGGGCAGATTGGCGCACAGCACCGCCGGCAAGCCCGGAAACTTCTCCGCCGTCACCGCCGCCAGATCCAGCGCCATCACGTCGCCCTCGATCAGGGTGAAGTTGTCATAGTCCGCCATAGTCTCCGCCAGCACCGGCGGCAGGCGCTTGTCCAGTTCCACCGACACCACCTTTTCCGCCCGCCGGGCCAGCTGCACCGTCAGTGCGCCGATGCCGGGGCCTACCTCCAGCACGCCGCAGCCGGGAACGCAGCCCGCCGCGGCGATATCCTCCGCCACGTCACCCCGGATGAGAAAGTTCTGTCCCAGCGCCTTGGCAAAGTGAAAGCCGTGCCGCGCCAGCAGTGCCTGTATATCGTTCCGATCGCACAGATCCATCGTGTTTCTCCTTCACTGCATATTGCCGCCATTGTACCACCTTTTCCCCACCCGCGCAACGAAAAGCCGGAAAAAGTTTGCCTTTCTCCGTGCCGCGTCCCCCAAAACTTGACAAAATTGGAAGATAGTGCTATACTCCACAGGTATTGCTAATCGGTAACAAAAGTTACAAATTGTTTCAATTTTTATTGTCCGCCCTGTTTGAACACCTCCCGGGGCGGCTATACTGCGAGGTACTATGGAACAAACAGTCGTCACACAACCGAAGCGCTTGCAGCCGAAAAAGCCGCGGCGCCGCATCACGCCGGCCACGGTGTGCCAGGCCATCCACGATGTGCCCTACATCGTGGCTCGGGCCCTGATCCGCGCCGTGCGCGCAGTGGGCCACTGCTTTGCCTGGACCTGGGACGCCATCGCTTCCGACGTCAGGGCCAACTGGCGCGCCTTCTGCCGCGGACGGCTGGTGACCGGCTGCCGTGACGCCCTGCGTTCCCCGGCCCTGCGGGAGGTGCACCACATCATGCGCGATCATCCCTCTATCCGCGCCATCACCATGATCGCCGTCACGGCGGTGATCTTCGCCGCCGCCGTTATGGCGGAGCCGGTACGCACCATGGACGCCATCTGCATCGTGGTGGACGGCGACGGTCCCCACGTACTGGACGAGCGCAGCGAGGAGCGCACCTATGACGATCTGCTGCTGCGCCGCAGCCTGGGCGACAAGTCCATGCAGCTGCTGCTGGAGCCGGGCCGCACCGTCACCATCACCCACGGCGACGACACACACACCCTCACCACCGAGGCCGAGCGCCTGTCCTCCCTGCTGCGGCGCAGCGGCATTCGTCTGGGTGAGGACGAGATGGTAGAGCTGAATGTCGCCGGCGAGGACCCCGCCATCCGCATCAGCGATACGCTGACCTACCAGCACTATGTCACTGTGGAGACGGACTACAAGATCCTTCGCTCACCGGATCCCCTGATGGACAAGGGCACCGAGGAGATCATCCGCAAGGGTATCCCCGGCCAGATCGTGGAGACGTATGAGGACACTGTGGTCAGCGGCGAGGTAGTATCTACCAAGTATATCGGTGCCAGCCACGACACCTCACACGCGGAGCTGGTGCGCTACGGCACCCGCGTCTACGAGGTGGAGGAGGGCGACACCATCGAAAAAGACTTCCCCAACGAGGTGGGCGAGGGCGGCTACCTGCTGTTTGCCTCCGGCGACACCATGACCTATAACAAGGTGATGCTCTGCTCCTCCACCGCCTACTACAGCGGCGGCGACGGCGGCGCGGCCTGGACCACGGCGGTGGGTGCCGCGGTGGGCGTGGGCACCGTGGCCGTAGACCCCAAGGTGATCCCCTACTACACCAAAATGTTCATCCAGACCACCAACGGCCGCCGTGTCTACGGCATGGGCACCGCCCTGGACTGCGGCGGCGCCATCAAGGGCAACATCGTGGACCTGTGGTTCCCCACCAAGGCGGACTGCTACTCCTGGGGCCGCCGAAACGTCACCGTGTATATTCTGGATAAAAAGGCAAGCTAAGAGCATGGCCCCGGCGGGGCCATGCTCTTTCTTTACCCGCAGCCCCCGGTGTGAGCCGGGGGG
>FR881617.1 GCA_000435555.1 Firmicutes bacterium CAG:176 | reverse complement strand
GCCAGCTGCTGACCGCTGCCGGTGTGTGGCTGCTGCTGCCGGAAAAGGAGGGACCGCTGCTGACGGCCGCCGGAGAGGTGTCTCCGGAGGCCGCGGCACCTGCGGCGGCCTTCCGGGCGGTGTATGACAGCCTGGAGGACCACGCGCCGCTGCTGCGGCCGGAGAACCCCGCCGTGCTGTTTGACCGGGCGGCGGAGCAGGTCTGCCGGGACTGTCCCCTGCGGAGCGACTGCTGGCAGACCCATTATACCGATACGTACAATGCCTTCAACGATGCCTGCCCGGCGCTCCTGCGGCGGGGACAGGCGCTGGCGGAGGATTTCCCGCCGTACTTTGCGGCCCGCTGTGTACACTTTCCCAAGCTGCTGACGGCGCTGGACGGACAGCTCCATGATTTCCTCCAGCGTCGACTGCACCACGGGCGGCTGGATGCGGCCTATCGTCTGGCCCGGGAGCAGTACCGGCAGGTGGCCGAGGTGCTGTCACGGACTGCCCCGGCGGAACGGCTCCGCCGCGCACACCTGACCTGCCGCACCGCTGCCCTGCTGCGGCCCAAGACCGGCGAAAAGCACTGCGGCGATCAGTGCGCCGTTTTTGATGCCGGAGGGCTGGTCTGCCTGGCGC
>FR881616.1:2205-5173 GCA_000435555.1 Firmicutes bacterium CAG:176 | reverse complement strand
CACAGCATGCACTCCGGCCAGTTTTCCTGCGAGCGGAGCGAGCCGCCGCGCATGCGGCCTGAATTCGAAGAATTCCGTAGGCGGAATTCATTTCCGCCGTAAAGCGATAAAATGCGGGGTCCCCGCTCGATGGGACATCGAGTGGGGCAAACTGGCGAGATAATCCCAACTTCATCAGAAGTCAGGGCTATAACGAGGAATAACATCAACAAATTTCCAGCCATAAAACCGGCGAAAGCTCCCATGCTAACGACATGGAGGTGTTCGCGTGGACTACTGGGAATTATTTTTGGACACCGGCGCGCCGGAGGCGTATCTGCTGTACCGCGGGGCCCAGGAGGCTGTATGCAAAGTGGAAAGACCGTGACCGGCGGCGTGGTGCTGCGGGTCACAGACACAAAGGAGACGGACCGGATATTGACGGTGCTGACGGCGGACCGGGGGAAGATACCCCTGATCGCCCGGGGTGCGCGGCGAAAGAACAGCCGCCTGGCGGCGGCCTGCCAGATGCCGGCCTATTCCGAGCTGACCATTTTCAAGCGGGGCAGCTGGTATATGCTGGATGAGGCGTCGCCCATCGAGCTGTTCGACGGGCTGGGCCGGGACATCGAGCTGCTGGCGCTGGCGGCGTGGTTCTGTGAGCTGACGGAGGCGGTGTGCGCCGAGGAGACGCCCTGCCCTGAGATACTGTCGCTGCTGCTGAACGCCCTGTACGCCCTGTGCCGCACGGGGAAGGACCCGCGGCTGGTGAAGGCGGCGTTCCAGTTCCGACTGATGGCGCTCTCGGGCTTTGAGCCGCTGGCGGAGGAATGCGCCGTGTGCGGAACGGCACAGCCGGAGGGACCGGTGCTGGACATCTCCGGCGGATTTGTGGCGTGCGGAACGTGCAGGGGCCCGGAGCGCAGCTTCCGGCTGCCGCTGACCGAGGCTGGTCTGGCGGCGCTGCGGCACGTGCTGTACGCGGACCCCAGGCGGCTGTACAGCTTTACGCTGGAGCCGGGCGCCCTGCAGGCGCTGGATCAGGCGGGCGAGGCATTTATCGCCGCCCAGCTGGAGCGCGGGTTCCGGACGCTGGACTATTACAAGGCCCTGTTGGGATAACAGGAGGACATACATACATGAGCGAGTTATTTGAAAAATCTATCCGCACACTGGAGCTTCCCGCCGTGCTGGAGCTGCTGGCGCGTCACGCGGTCAGCGACGAGGCCAAGGCCCGGTGCCTGCGGCTGCGTCCTGCCACAGACGCGGCGGCGGTGGAGCACCTGCTGGATGAGACGGACGCGGCCAAGACGCGGCTGGGCCTGCACGGCAGTCCGTCCTTTGCGGGCGTGAAGGACGTATCCCAGGCACTGGACCGGGCGGACCACGGCGGCGTGCTGAACACCCGGGAGCTGCTGGATGTGGCCGGCGTGCTGACCGCTGCGCGGCGGGTCAGCGACTATGACGCGGAGCGTCAGGGGGAGGCCACGGCCATCGACCGGCTATTCTCTGCCCTCCATGTGAACCGCTATCTGGAGGATAAAATACGCGGCGCCATACTGGACGAAGAGACCATCGCCGACACCGCCAGCCCGGAGCTGGCGGACATACGGCGGAATATGCGCGCTGCGGCCAGCAAGGGACGGCAGATCCTGCAGCGGATCATCTCGTCGCCCTCCTACGCCAAGGTGCTGCAGGAGGCGCTGATCACCCAGCGGGACGGGCGGTTCGTGGTGCCGGTAAAGGCGGAGTGCAAGGGCAGTCTGCCGGGTCTGGTACATGACATCTCATCCTCCGGGGCCACGCTGTTCGTGGAGCCCATGGGCGTGGTGCAGGCCAATAATGAATTGAAGGAATTGCAGGCCCGTGAGGAAAAGGAGATCGACCGGGTGCTGCGTATCCTGTCCGGCGAGTGCGCGGCGCAGCGGGAGAACATCCTGTACGACTACGACCTGCTGGTGCAGCTGGACACCATTTTCGCCCGGGCACAGCTGAGCTATGCCATGGACGCGGGGCGTCCGCTGGTGCGGAAGCGGGGCGGCATCGACCTGAAGCGGGCACGGCATCCCCTGCTGGACCCGGCCAGGGCGGTGCCGGTGACGGTGGCGCTGGGCGGCGCGTATGACACGCTGGTCATCACCGGCCCCAACACCGGCGGCAAGACCGTCACGCTGAAAACGCTGGGGCTGCTGTGCCTGATGGCCCAATGCGGCCTGCACATCCCCGCCGGCGACCAGAGCGCCGTGCAGGTGTTCGACCGGGTGCTGGCGGACGTGGGCGACGAGCAGAGCATCGAGCAGAGCCTGTCCACGTTTTCGGCGCACATGGCCAACACAGTGGAGATACTGAAGCTGGCGGATGAGAAGAGCCTGATCCTGTTCGACGAGCTGGGGGCGGGCACCGACCCGGTGGAGGGCGCGGCGCTGGCCATCGCCATCATTCAGGACGTGCGGCGCAAGGGCGCGCTGACGGCGGCCACCACCCATTACGCGGAACTGAAGACCTTTGCCATGACCACGGCGGGGGTGGAGAACGCCAGCTGTGAGTTCGATGTGCAGACGCTGCGGCCTACCTACCGGCTGCTCATCGGCATACCGGGCAAGTCCAACGCCTTTGCCATCTCCCGGCGGCTGGGGCTGGACGAGAGCGTCATCGAGGACGCCAAGGCCCAGATGGACAGTGAATCCGTGCGGTTCGAGGACGTGCTGACCCAACTGGAGGAGAAGCGCCAGCGGCTGGAGAAGGCCCAGGGCGAGGCGGATCGGCTGTGGCGCCAGCGTGAGGAGGACGCGCGGAAGGCGCGGACCTTCCGTGAGCAGATGGAGAAGGCCAAGGACAACGCCCGGACCAAGGGCGAGGCCGAGGCGCGGCGCATCGTGCAGCAGGCCCAGCGGCAGGCGGATCAGGTGTTCGCCGAGCTGGACGAGCTGCGGAAACAGCAGCAGCGGTCGGACTATCAGGCCGTGAATTACCGGAAGAGCGATATTCG
>FR881616.1:0-2185 GCA_000435555.1 Firmicutes bacterium CAG:176 | reverse complement strand
AGATATACGCCGCCGCCTGAACGAGGCGGAGACGGCGCTGCACCAACGGGACGAGGATACAGAGCCGGTACCCGCGCCCAGCCGGCCCATCGCCGTGGGCGATACGGTGGAGCTGGCCGGTGTGCGTACCGGCGCCGCGGTGCTGGCGATCAACGGCGACGGCACGCTGCTCCTGCAGGCGGGCAAGATGAAGATGACCGTCAAGGCCGCGCAGGTGCGCCTGCTGGAAACGGCGGAGGAGATCGAGAAGAAGAAAAAGCAGTCCGCCGCCGCGCAGCAGCACCCGCCCCCCCGCCCGCGCGCAGACGCGCGGCGGACCGGCGGTGTCCATCAACACCGGCGCGCGGGCGTCCGCCGAGCTGGACATCCGGGGCCTGGAGACGCTGGAGGCCGAAAGCGTGGTGGAGAACTACCTGGACGCGGCATCCCGGTCCAAGCTGGGCACCGTGACCATCATCCACGGCAAGGGTACCGGCGCGCTGCGCGCCGCCGTGCACCAGCTGCTGAAGAAAAACAAACAGGTCAAGTCCTTCCGCCTGGGCCGATACGGCGAGGGCGAGGCCGGCGTGACCGTGGTAGAGCTGAAATGAACAACACCCTCCTGCGCCGGCAGGAGGGTGCTGCTTTTTCAGCGGGAGATAAAAAGGGCCGGCCGAGCCGGTCCCTTTTATGTATCACAGCTGCTTGATGAAGCAGCGGCGGCGCTTATGCTGTTCGGTCTGAAAATCCTTCCACTGGGACTGGACCTTGTCGTTCAGCTCCAGCATGGGGCCGGTCTCGGCCTGCTTGATGCCCAGCTTGTGGCAGCCTTTCATGGCCTTGCTGAGGATAATGGCGTTGACACCCTTTTTCTGGTAGTCCGGGTGGACGGCGATGAGCAGCAGGTCCACGGTGTCGTTCCTGTGGAAGGCCTTGAGAACGTCGATCCAGCCGGTGGGCATGAGGCGGCCCCGGTGCTTCTGCAGGGCGGAGGCCAGGCTTGGCGCACCTACGCCGAAGGCCACCATGCGGTCGTTTTCATCCATGACGAAGCAGGTGGTGTTGGGATTGATGAGGGGCGCGAACTTGGCGGAGTACTTTTTGATCTGGCGGTCAGAGAGCTCTACAGTGCCGTACAGCGGCGCGTAGGCCAGGTTGACCAGCTCGAAAAACGGCTTGAGCAGGGGCAGATAGGACATGCGGCTCCTGGCCTCGTGAATGTGCAGGCGGTGGCGCTTGAGAACGAAGTCGGAGATCTTCTCCCAGCGCTGTATGGTGGCCTCGTCCTCCGGGACGGTGATAAGCTCCTCAATCCAGTCCACGTCCTTCACATAGCCCAGGGCGGCCATGTGGTCGATGTAGTAGGGATAGTTGTAGTATGTGAAAAAGCAGCTGCGGCGGTCAAAGCCCTCCACCAGCATACCCTCGCGGTCCATGTCGGTGAAGCCGAGGGGACCGTGAACGGCGGTGCAGTCCAGCTCCTTCGCCCAGGCCTCCACCGTGCGGAACAGGGCGGAGGAGACCTCCGGGTCGTCAATGAAATCCACCTGGGTAAAGCGCAGGCGGTTGGCACCCCACTTGTCGTTGGCCTTGCGGGAGTGGATGGCACCGATGCGGCCCACGATCTCCCCGTTGCGCATGGCCAGCCAGCAGCGGGCGTCGCAGTATTCAAAGGCGGGGTTCTTGCTGCGGTCCCAATCGGAGAGATCGTCGCCATAGGTGGCGGGGACGAACTGAGGCACGTCTTTATACAGCTCATTTGGGTAGTCCACGAACCGGCGCAGCTGGGCTTTGTCAGTTACTTCTATAATGGAGACCATTTGGTATACCTCCTGTATCATGCAAACACACATATAGTGTACGACATTATTTCACAAAAAGCAAGGATAGTGACATTAAGAACACATTAACTTTACCCCAATGTTACCCACTGCAAAAAATCAGAAAAAACGTTTGACAAACCGGACAGGCAGGTGTACAATACAGTTGAGCACGAATAGAGTCACCCCCCTCTGTCCGTGCCACCCCCCTGTCGGGTATTCCCCCTTTTACCCGACAACACACCACCACAGGGAGCGCTACGGCGCTCCTTGTGGCCGTCTTGGGGAGGGAGAAAGAGCAGCCGAAAGGCTGCTCTTTCTTCATTTCCGGGGGAATATCTGCCCCATGCCGCCGGGCAAACGGCTCGGAGACAGCAGAGAGCAGC
>FR881615.1:297-2296 GCA_000435555.1 Firmicutes bacterium CAG:176 | reverse complement strand
AGGTACACTTAGTGACCTGACCTTTTGTATGGGCAGGCAGTGGCGCAAGCCGCTGCCTGCCTGTTCTTTTTTCTGCCTTGATTTTGTCTGTTCTGCGCTTACGACACCTGCGTCTGTGCGGCCATCTGCTGCACGACCATTTCCAGAGAGGGAATGAAGTGGACTTCGGCACTCTCGGCATCTTCTGCGGACATGGTGCTGTCTACGACGCCGATGTCGCGGTAGATGATCCGTACCTCCTGCATACCATTGCGGTTGTAGCGACCCGGTCTCTCGCCAATGTCGATGCGTTCAATGAACAGCCACAGCAGCTCTGGCGTCAGATCGGTTATATCCGTGTAGCGACTGGCTTTCTCAATGAAGGCGTCCACGTTGGCGGCGGAGGCTTTCAGCTTCTCCAGCTTCGCCTGCTTCTCCGGGATGGCTGCGGCCAGCTGCTTCTGCTCTGTATTGTAGTCGGCAGACAGCATTCGGAACTGCTCGTTGCTGATCTTGCCCAGCACATTGTCCTCATAGAGCCTCTTGAATAGGACGGACAAATCCGAGTTTCGCTTCACCATTTTGTCCAGCTCCCGCTGGGTGGCGGTCATCTCCTTGCGGAGCTGTGCCGTGTTCTTGCGGTTGATGTAAGCAGCGAACTGGTGCTTCTTTGTTCTCGCGAAGTGCGTCACCCGCCGCAGGTCATCCAGTACGATAGCATTCAGGTTGGCTTCCGTGATATGGTGAGCCGTGCAGGCATCCTTGCCTCGCTTGCCGTAGGTGGAGCAGCGGAAGTAGTACTGTTCCGGCTTCATCTTACCCGTGCGGCACAGCACCATGTACCCGCCACAGTCGGCGCAGTAGACCAGCCCAGCGAACAGCCCCGGCGCATCCATGTGCTTGGGCGGACGGCGTTTGTGTTCCCGAACGCGCTGTACCGTGTCCCACAGCTCTTGGTCTATGATGGCCTCATGGGTGTTCTTCACCAACACCTGTTCCTCCGGCGGACGGTGGAATATCTGCTTGTTCTTATAGGACAGGGTGCTGCTCTGCATATTCAGTGTGTGACCAAGGTACACAGGGTTGGATAAGATGTTCGCCACCGTTGCGCCGCACCAGTTATACGGGCGCGTGGTATCCAGCCGTGTGCAGGCTACGCCGGTCTGTTGGTAGTACTGATTAGTGGGGTTCAGCACATGGTCGTCCCGCAGTATGCGGGCGATCTGATTCGGCCCTTTCCCCTCAGCACAGAGCTTGAAGATGCGCTGGACGACACCCTTTGTCTCCTCGTCGGGAACAAGGTGCTTGCTGTCATCGCCCCGCTTGCGGTAGCCGTAGGGCGGCTTGCCCCCTAAACGTTCCCCATTCTCCGCCTGCATCCGTTTCACGGAACGTACCTTGCGGCTGGTGTCCTTGGCGTGGAGTTCGTTGGCCCAGTTGCGGATGGGGTTGAAGTCGCTGCTGCTCTCTACCAGAGAATCCACGCCATCGTTGACCGCGATGAAGCGGACGCCTTTGGACGGAAAGTACAACTCCGTCAGTTCACCGACCTTCAGGTACTCACGACCCAGCCGGGACATATCCTTCACGATCAGGGTACGCACCAGTCCGGCCTCAATGAGCGTTACGATGTCCTGCCACGCGGGACGGTCAAAGTTGGTGCCGCTGTAGCCATCGTCCGCCATGAACACGGGGTTCTGAAATCCGTTGTCAGCGGCGTACTTCTCCAGATAGCTGCGCTGGTTGACGATGCTGTTGCTGTCACCGGCGTGGTCATCCTCCTGGCTCAAGCGGCCATATAGGATGTCCACCGGCTCTCCGTTCTTGATGATGTTGGCTGTGATTTGACTTGCCATGTTTCCTCCTTTCTCAAGGGCAAGCCGATGCGGTACACACACCATACCGCAAGGCTCGTCCAAAGTCTACTGAAATATCTACGCATCTTCTTTCTCTATGCTTGCGTCGATGCAGGCCAGCAACTTCTTCGTGGGGGGGGGGGGGGGGGGGGCGGGGGGGGGGC
>FR881615.1:0-290 GCA_000435555.1 Firmicutes bacterium CAG:176 | reverse complement strand
GTGGGCTGGCTGGGGAAGATAGAGGTGACATGGAAGCAGTGCTTGCCCACCATCATGTCACGCTCCACGATGACAGCATCCTCGTCATAGTGATAAGTTGTATCACGGAATACAGGCTGCACACCATCGTCTGTCTCACGCAGCAGAGTACGTTCCGGCTGGTAGCTGCCCAGCATACCGGTCTGCTTGTATTCTTCGTATTCAGTCATAATAGTCCTCCTGAATCACATCCTTCAGCGAGATCGTGCCGCGTGTGCTGGTGACCTCGCGGACGCTGCCGCCACGCATCT
>FR881614.1:31370-39799 GCA_000435555.1 Firmicutes bacterium CAG:176 | reverse complement strand
ACTTTTTCCCCCGCCCCGGCTGTGCCGGGGCGGGGACACCCGCAACGACACAAAGGAGCCTGTTCCCATGCTGTACGCCGCCCCCGCCATCACCATATACAGCTGCTGCATCGCCGCCCTGCTGGGCGCCTGCATGGGCAGCTTTCTCAACTGCGCCGCCTGGCGCATCGTCCATGGCGAGAGTGTCCTCCGCGGCCGCTCCCACTGCGACGTCTGCGGCCATGTGCTGGTGCCCCGCGATCTTGTGCCGGTGTTCAGCTATGTGTTCAGCCATGGCCGCTGCCGTTACTGCGGCGCGAAGCTCTCCCCCCGCCACGCGGTGGGTGAAGCGGTGGCCGCGCAGGTGTTCGTGTCGCTGCTGCTGCGCTATGATATCTCCCTCCGGACCCTCGAAGCCTGGGCCGTGGCCTGCCTGCTGCTGGCCTGCGCCTTCGCGGACCTGGAGGGGTACATCATCCCCGACCGCTTTATCGCGGTCGGCGTTGTGCTTTTTATCGTCACCCTGTTTTTTGTCCCGGACCCGGGCAAACGGGCGCTGGACGGCCTCATCGGCGGCGTCGCCGTGGGCGGCGGCGTCCTGCTGCTGGCGCTGCTGATGGAGAAGCTGCTCCGCCGCGACGCCATGGGCGGCGGCGATATCAAGCTGCTGTTTCTCACAGGGCTGTTTCTGGGCTGGCAGAAAAACCTGCTGTGCCTGCTGCTGGCCTGCGTCGTCGGCATCCTATGGGGCCTTGTCCGCGCCAAGCGCGGACAGCAGGGCCTTCCCTGGGGCCCCGGCATCGCGCTGGCCGCCTGGTGCGCCGCCCTGTTCGGCCAGAACCTTATCGACTGGTACCTTTCCCTGCTGTGAGCCCCCATCTCCAAGAAAGCGAGGTATTCTGTTTTGAAGAAGATCGTTGGCATTGATATCGGCGGCAGTAGCGTCAAGCTGGCCTACTTCGCCGGCAGTACGCTGAAAAAGGCCGCCATGGCCCCCCTACCGGACAACATGGTGGCTGACGGCAGGATCTTGTCCATGGACGCCATGGCGGACTTCCTCCGCCAGGCCGCCCGGGACAACGGCATTCCCCTGACCAACGCCGCCGTGGTCCTGCCCTCCACCGAGGTCTTTACCCGCGAGCTGACCATGCCCGCCATGACGGAGCAGCAGCTGCGCTACAACCTGCCCTACGAGTTCCGCGACTTCCTTACGGACGAGAAAAGCAAGTACTACTTTGACTACTCCATGCGCGACATTCTCCGCGACCAGGACGGCTATCCCACCGAGATGACGCTGCTGGCCTGCGCCATGCTCAAGGAGACGGCGGAGCGCTACCGCGCCATGATGCGCCGCGCCGGCTTCAAGCTGCAGGTCCTCACCCCCAGTGAGTGTGCCTACGCCGGCGTGCTGGCGGCCTACTACCGCCGCACCGGCCTGCCCCAGCGGGATATGTGCATCGTCAACCTGGGTTACACCGCCGCCTATCTCTACATCTACCGCGGCGCCTTCTTCGAAAGCCGCCGGGAGATCGACCTGGGCCTGAACCGTCTGGAGCAGCTGGTAGCGGAGCACTGCGGCGTGGATATCCATGTGGCCCACAGCTATGTGCTGCAAAACTACAATGACGTGCTCTCCTCCGACTATGCCCAATCGTTTTACGCCCGCATCGCCGTGGAGGTGATGAAGGCCGTCAACTTCTTCAACTACAACAACCGGCAGCAGGAGCTCGCCGACCTGTGCCTGTGCAGCGGCGGCTGCAATATTGGCCCCCTGCGTCAGGCGCTGGCCGAGACCACTCACCTGCACCTGCACACCGCCCAGGAGCTGCTGGGCGACGATGTGACCCTGGATGAGCCGTGGATGTATCTCCGCGCCATCGGCGGCGTGGACGAGGGACTGAGAGGAGGTCTGCAATGATCGCGGAAAAGAACGGTATCACCGTGGATACGCGCACTGCCGCGCCCGCGCGGAAAATGATAAAGTGCCCCCAGAAGACCGGCATCAACCTGAACCTGCAGGAGGACCGCCAGCGTGACCGCCGGACCCTGCTCATCGGTATTCTGGCCATTGCGGCGCTGGTAACCGTTGTGGTCAACTTCGGCGTGCTCCAGCAGTACCGCCGTCTGGACAAGGCCCAGGCCGCCTATGACCGCGTCCACACCCAGTATGTGAGCGCCCAGGAGGCCCTGTCCGACTATGACCGCGTCCTGCTGGAATACCGCACCTACTCCATGGACTGGATGACCGCCGCCGGCAGCGAGGACATCCCCGCCGCCGTGGACCGTCAGGCGGCCCTGGACCTGCTGGAGCAGGAGATGCTCAGCCATGGCTCCCTCACGGCGCTCCAGATCACCCAAAACACCATGAACGTGGATATGTCCGGCATGACCCTGGACCAGATCTCCGCCATGTTCGCCCGCCTGCGCCTCTCCCCCATCGTGGACAGCGTCTCCCTCAGCGTCGCCTCCACGGAGGAGGGCAAGGCCGCCACCATCATGGATTTCACCGTCCGCATCGAACTGCGCCAGCCGGAGGAGGTGTCTCAATGAACCGCGAGCTTACCAAGCGCGAAAAGACCCTGCTGCTGGTCCTGGTGGTACTGGTGCTGGTCCTGGGCTACTGCAAGCTGTTTCTGGAGCCCATCGACCGCCAGATAACCTCCTTCCGCACCAACACCGACATCGAGCAGGCCGAGCTGGACACCGACCGTGTCCGTCTGGCCCAGCTGGAGCAGATGCAGCAGGCCATTGCCGCCATCAAGGCCTCCGGCCAGGAGCGTGCCCTGCCCCAGTACGACAACGACCAGGCCCTGATGACCGAGCTGGACAAGCTCATGGCCGCCACCCTGCAATACGAGGTGGACTGCACCGAGGGCACCACCCAGGAGGGCTATCTCGTGCTGCGCCCCGTGACGCTGACCTACCAGACCGCTTCCTACGCCCAGTCCCGCCAGATCATCGACGCGCTGAGCGCCAGCGCCAATGTCAACTTCCTCTCCAACGTGGACGTGCAGTATGACGCCGACAAAGCACAGTACAAAACCGTGCTTCACCTCATCTTTTTCGAGCTGATGCCCTGACTGCGTCCCCACCATTTTTCCGCCCGCGTCCCTTTGCGGGGCAGCGTATCGATTGTGTTATGCAAAAAAAGCTCTCAAAACAGAATAATTCCGGCTTTACGCTGTCCGAAGTCCTCATCGCGGTCGCCATCCTGATCGTGCTGATGGGCCTGGCCATGATCCCCATCACCCGCCATCAGCGCGACCTGCGCCAGACAGAACTGGACGCCAAGGCGGAGATCGTCTACCACGCGGCCCAGAACAAGCTGTCCGAGCTGCTGGCCAATGGCCGTATTTCCGACTGCTATGCGGAGGATCTGCAGCCCCTGAACAACACACCGCTGGACGCCGCCGAGAGGAAAACCTCCCTGCACTATGTGACCTCCGCCGCCAAGACCGGCGAAGGCTCCGCCGCCGCGGCCATCCTGCCGAAGGATCAGGTGGACCGCCAGCTGTGGGACAACCATTGGGTGATCGAGCTCGACCCCGCCAGCGGCAGCGTCTACGCCGTGTTTTACAGTGAAAAACCCCTGACCTACGACTTTGACAGCTTCAATCCCCTGCGGTTCCGTGATGGCCGGCTGAGCGCCGGCGCCACCGTGGGCTATTACGGCGGCGACAGTGTGCAGTCCGAGATCACCGGCAAGCTGACGCCCCATATGGAGATCATCAACAAAGAGCAGCTTCTTCTGCGCGTCACCTGCGACACGCCTATGGAGCCGCTGCACTTCTATGTGACCGTCTCCGACGGCGTCCACAGCACCTCCCGCATCGAGCTGACCGGCAGCGAAGTCAAGACCGACTATCTCACCTACACCGCCACCATGGTCCTGGACTCTCTGACGGACGGTATGCGCTTCGGCCAGCAGGCCCGCTTCAAAAACAAAAATCTGACCCCCGGTGCGGACCTGACCATCACCGTGGAGGTGACGTGCGAGAACCGTCTGGTGGACTCCGCCTCCGGCACGCTGACCACCAACAGTCTGTTTGCCGAGGTCCGCGGCGGCGACACCGCCGTTGTTACCTACGCCCGCCACCTGCAAAATCTGGACACGGCCTCCCGCTTGCCCGACAGCATCACCCGCGCCGTGCAGGAGCAGGATATCCAATTTGTCAACGAAAACGCCGACGACGGCTGGGACCGCCTGTACGGCTCCCGCACGTTCACGCCCATCACCAACAGCCGCCTGACCTACTGCGAGAGCAAGGCCACCGTGAATGGCCAGGTCTACCACCCGGTCATTTACGGTCTGACCGTGAACACCACCGGCGACGGCGGTCTTTTTGCCGCCTTCTCCGGCACGCTGAAAAACCTGCGCCTTTGTGGCGCCGACATCACCGCCTCCGGCAATGCCGGCGGCCTGGCCGGCCGTCTCAGCGGCAAGACCGAGATCCTCGACTGTCAGGTGTATCTCAGTCCCACCCGCGACAAACTCAGCACCAAGACCGAACAGGACATCTGGCTCCGCGGCAGCACGGCGGGCGGTCTGGCAGGATACTGCGACGGCACGCTGACCATCCGCCGCAGCTTCGCGGCTACCGTGATTCAGGGCGTCCGCTATGCCGGCGGCCTGGTGGGCAATACGGACAGTGCTGCTCTGACTGTGGACCATTCCTACGCGGACTGCTACCTGTACGCCGCCGCCAATAACGGCGTCGCCGGCGGCCTGATAGGCGCCTGCAACGGCACCGCCAATATCGCCCTGTCCAACTGCTACGCCGCCGGCTTCCAGAGCGCCGGCACCACCGCCGGTCTCTCCGGCGGCGAGCTCTCCGGCGGCGACAGCCTCAAGGCCTGTTACAGTGCCTGCGTCCGCCTGGGCGCCGACATGAAGCTGACCTACTCCACCTTCAAGCCCCCCGCTGCCGGCACGGCTCCCGCCGACATAGACGCTGTCTATTACCTGTTCCCCAGCCGGAACGATCTGTCCGGCACCAGCTTCGTCAATTACGCCGAATGGAGCGGCCAGAACCGCGCAGAGGGCGTAAAGGTCCTGGGCACCGCCTTTACCGCGGAGACAAGCGACACCGTGGCCTACAATCTCATGGACAACATGGGCCTGAGCACCTACTCCTACCCCCGGCTCACCGGTCTGCCCCACTACGGCGACTGGCAGGCGGATTTCGAGTCCGGCGCACTGGCCTACTATGAAAAATACAGCGACGGCACCTACGGTTTCCTGGGTGCCAACCGCTCCACCCTCCGTTCCGGCGGCACCGTCGTGGACGACGGCTACGGCATGGTCTACCGCGCCCAGCCCACGGACGCCATCACCGTCGCCTATACCCTGGGCGATACGGCACGCACCGCCACCCTGCGGAATTCCATCAAACTCGACAGCGAATACTGGCTGGTACGCCTGCCCGATGCGCTGGTCTATACCAGTGAGGTGTCCCCCGCCTTCTACCGTCAGGTGACGGTGGATGACATCTCCTACTTCTTCAATCCCCACTTCGCCTGCCGCGTGATCCAGAGCGCCGCCCTGCCCAGCGCCCCGGCGGAGGTTGGCATCCGCACGGCCCGTCATCTGCACGACCTGAGCCTGTATTACGACACCTACCGTACCCTGCTGGACAAGACAGCCGTCTTCCAGCAGGAGCGCCCCATCGACTACAACAGCTACGCCCGTCTCACGGTGCACACGCAGCCGCCTATCGGTGCCGCTGACGGCAAGCCTTTCATCCACACCTACGACGGCGGCGGCTATACCATCGCAGCGCCCTCCTTTACCAGCGCCGTCAACACCGACGGCACCAGCTATGTCGGTATGTTCGGTCTGAACCGGGGCACCCTGCGCAATATCATATTGCTCACCGCCAATAAGGATCGTACCGTTTCTCTGGAAGGTCAGCTCTCTCTGCAAACCGCCTGCATCGGCGCCTTGACCGGCTGCAACGAGGGCACGGTCTACAACTGCGCCGCCGCGGGCTTCTCCGTGAACGGCGACGCCCGTCACGGCAGTATCCTGTATCTGGGCGGCCTGGTGGGACGCAACAGCGGTACGGTCCGCGCCTCCGGCGTCAGCGCACCGAGCCTTTTCGCCAATAGCCTGTATGCCACGCTCTGCGCCGGCGGCTTCGCTGGCGGCAACAGCGGCGTTGTCCAGCAGTGCTACGCCATGGCCGACATTGAGATCGGCACGATCAACGGCGGCGGCGTGACGCTGGGCGGCTTTGCCGGCAGCAACACCGGCTCCCTCCGCGCCAGCTACTGCGCCACAGCCATGACTTCACCCAATGCGGATATTCACGGCTTTGCCCCCACTGCCGGCGGCGTATCCGGCTGCTGCTACCTCAACGGCGGCACATACCGCTTTGTAAACAGCGTTCACCTATACCAGTACACGGACAGATCCGGCGCAGCTCCGGTGAACGAGCCGGCCCTGCGCGGCATGGTCACCCGGCTGGGCGGCTTTGGCGCCGTCTCCGCCGCCAATACCTTCCAGCACGATAAGACCCTGGACTCCGCCGGCAAGGCCTACCCCTATCCCGGCATCGTCGCCGGCCACAACGGCAGCCGCGTCCATTACGGCGACT
This sequence comes from Firmicutes bacterium CAG:176, assembly GCA_000435555.1. Classification (GTDB taxonomy): domain Bacteria; phylum Bacillota; class Clostridia; order Oscillospirales; family Oscillospiraceae; genus Vescimonas; species Vescimonas sanitatis. Next base: position 33,224 of record FR881614.1, on the reverse strand, counting down.
GGGTGACACCTGTCGATATGGGCGTTCTGGGCCTGCTGTACTGGGAATATGAGTCCAAGCCCACCGGCAGCGGCTACTATTTCTCCTCGATCGGTGTCCAGGACGGCGAATACAAGACCAACAGCAGTCTCTGTGTCTCCCATGACGACGGCGGCACCGTTACCGCTTACGGCTACGGTTACTATTGGTCCGCCGGCAGCACCACCGAGCCTGTGCTCTCCACCGGCATCACCATGACCGGCACTCGCTATACCGCGGCGGCCGATGACCTGCACCGGCAGATGCCGGAATTCAATTTCGTCACCTACAAGACCTCCGATAACGGTCTGCACCTGACCAGCGGCACCCAGGCCAACGATTCCTGGACGCTGACCCACGAGGACGCCGCGCTGACCTACATCGTCAGCCCCTTCTTTGCCGATGCCTTCGCCCTGTCCTCCAACAATGCGCCGGGAACGGCCTCCAAGCCCTACCAGGTACGCTCCATAGAGCAGCTGCAATACATCAACTGGAGCTACATCAACAGTCAGGGCAGCACGACGCACGATGTCACAGGCAGTAATAGTGACTACAAGTATTATCCCTATCTGCAATACACCAACCGCCGCGGCAATGCGCTGCAGACAAAGGCGATGGCGCTGGCCGGCGACAGCACCGGCGGCCCCCGTCCTATCCTCACCTGGCAGCAGACCCACGACCTCAACGGTGCAGGACACGGCACCGCCGCCGACGGCACGGCCGCAAACTATGACTTCCACCCCATTGCCGGTGCGGTGAACAACGGCCAGTTGAACGACAGGGGCAATGAAACCTATGATCTGACGCTGTACAACTGGTTCGGCGGTATCTACGACGGCGGCAACTACTACATCAAGAATGTGAACATCACCTCCCATTGCTACAACGTGGGTCTGTTCGGTACCACCGCCGGCGCAGAGATCAAAAATATCGTGCTCTACAGCGACAACGACGCCGTTATCCAGCGCAAGACCGACGCCACCCCCGCCTCCGGTGCCACCGGGCCGGAGAATTACGCCACCTCCTACGCCCTGGGCGGTCTGGTAGGCATTGCCTACGACTATGATGAAAACCTGAAGGACAAGACGAAGGTCAGCACCATCAGCAACTGCGCTATCGCCGGCTACACCGTGACCGACAACAGCAAAAACCGACAGTTCTTGGGCGAAGCCGCCATCGGCGGGCTGGTGGGCGTATCCAGCGCCAATCTGAACAGGTGCTCCGCCGTGGTCAAGCTGAATATCAACTGTACCCACCGCTACGCAAACACCGGCGCCATGAACAAGGCCCAGTGGGGCAACTATGTCCGCGTGGGCGGCCTGGTGGGCGGCGTCCGCTATGATGTGTCGGACTGCTACACCGGCGGCAGCATCACCGTCGCCAACGATCTGCTGAACGAGCGCATCCCTACCGACGACAGCACCAACACCATCTTCGTGGATCGCTATGAGTCGACGCCTAAGGCCGTCAAAATGACCCAGGGCGGCACGGAGGCCGGCCCGGACACCTACGTGTACATCGGCGGCATCGGCGGCAGCGGCTTCTCCGCCACCTTCTCCAACTTCTCCGGCAGCAAGGACGGCCAACCCACCTACAACAACTGCTACACCTACGTGACCTTCCCTGCCATGGAGGGCACCATCACCGGCATCTCCCTCATCGGCAGCATCGCCGACCGCGCCGGCGTGAACGGCGGCACCGCCCGGCTGACCATCAACAACTGCTACTACCTGGACAGCAGCGCCGCGATCTACTTCGGCAGCCTCCCCACCTTCTACGGCAAGTCTACCCAGTCCAATGGACAGTACACTTACTACTCCCTGGCCACCCTGCTGA
>FR881614.1:3310-31347 GCA_000435555.1 Firmicutes bacterium CAG:176 | reverse complement strand
CACCCTGCTGAACACCGATGCCGCGCGGATGGATATGCTCCGTGGCGATCTGAGCTATCTGTCCAAGTACACCTGGAACACCGGCAGCAGCCCCTACAACATCAACGGCCTGACAGCCCTGAGCTACGAGCAGATGTCCGGCCATGCGGACATCGACGGAAAGAGCTTCACCGCGCTGCTGAACGGCGGCAGCGACGACGGCAGCTTCCACTGGGTCACCACGGAGGAAAACGGCCAGTCGGCCCACGGCAAATACAGCTTTCCCGGCAGCGCGGCAGCCCTCCGCGGACAGGACTACCCCTTCCCCACCGTATTGACCCAGGGCACCGCCTGCCTGCACTACGGCGAATGGCCCTCCCGCGGCCTGTACTGGAGCAGCGGCGTCCTTTCGCTGGACCGTATCACCACCCCCAGCGTCACACTGTCGCTGCACTTCACCCAGGACACCGACGCTGACGCCGTCCCCGTCATCACCTGCTCCCGCGAGGGCATCGTGGACGTCTCCGTACCGCAGGCACAGACGCCCCCGGCAGACGTCAGGCACAGCTACGTCGTGACCCTCACCGGCCTGTCGGTCGGCTCTACCGAGGTCTTCGCCACGCTGGGTGGCTATACCGCCCGACTGCTGGTGAGCGTCACCTCCACGCTGGACATCTCCGTGGACGGCCTGCCCGGCGATGACTTCTTTGTCGGTGACACCTGTAATTTAACGCTCACCGCCCGCGATAGCCGCGGCAGCGCACTGGATGTCAACTGGACAGTCACGCCCCAGCACGGCAACAGTGTCCTCACGGCCTCTGTTCCCGTTACCAATGCCGACCGTACGGCCTCTGTCACCCTCACCGCCGCCGGCGAGGGTGAGGACCGCACCCTGATCACCGCCGCCTACACCGCCCCCGGCGGCGAGACCTTCACCAGCCAGCTGCCCCTTGTGCTTCCCGTCCGTATGCAGGGCGTGCTGGGCATCGCCAATACCTCTGTCCCGGAAACACCGGCCTATAAGCAGGGCATTATGACCCACGCGGGCGACGCCTTCCTGGCCGACACCTCGGCTCCCCTCTACAACGGCGCCCCCTACACCGCCGCCCCCGCCTACACCGGCGCGCCGGTGTACCTGTACGGCCAGGGCAGCGCCGCGGACCTGACGGCCGCCAACGAGGACGGAAGCTATCGCTTCACCCTCTCTGCCGCCGCCGTCACCGTGGGCGCCGGTACCGACGCCGTGACTTACGACGCCCTCTCCGGCACGGCAGACTACCGCATCATAGAGGGCCAGCCCCAGAGCCTGACGGACACCCTGTTCACCGTCCGGCCCCTGACCGTCAAGGGCAAGCAGGCGGGCAACGTGACGCTCACCGTCACCCTCATGGACACCGAAGGCCACGCCTTCACCCTGTCCATTCCCTACACCCTGACGGAGGAGGACACCCGGGTGACCGCCACCCTCCGGGTGGATGAGCAGGCGCTCACCCTGTCTGTCCCCTACGGCACAGCACCGGCGGCAGAAGCCCTGTCCCAGCTGCTGACGGACAACGGCATCTCTCCGGACACCATCGACAGCTGGACCCCGGACATCACCCAGCCGCTGTATGCCGACACGGCCTTCACCGCCGTGCGCAAAACGACGGACAGCGGCGGCGCCCCCACCGTCCCGGACGCCGATATCCCCGCTTCCGGCAGCAAGGACCCGGAGGGCACACCCTCCGACGATCCATCCGCCCCGGACAGCAGCAGCTCCGGCACCGATCCCACGCCCGAGCCGTCACCGGACACCCTTCCATGACCCACCGCAGAAAGGAGGCCCTCCCGTGCACAAACTGAAAAACCAACAGGGCGCCACGCTGATGATGGCCCTCCTTCTGCTGCTGGCGGCCAGTATGGTCAGTGCGGTGATCCTCACCGCCGCCACCTCCTCGGCCCGCCGTCTGGAGAATGACCGGGCTGCCCGGCAGGCGTATCTGACGGTCAGCTCTGCGGCCCGTCTGCTGCGCGATGATATCCTGAACGCCTCCTTTGTCCAGGAGACGGTGAAGACCACCTATACCAATGACACCTCCACCGAAACGAGCCGCGAAACGACCTCGCCCACCGGGTTTACGGCCGCATGGCTCAAGGCCGGCAAGGCCGCCGTGGACAGGGACAGCGGCAAGAGCTTTACCGACACCATCACCCTATCCGTGGACGGGCTGGATGATGTCTCCGCCGTCTTTACCATGGCGCCCAATTACGACATCACCATCGTCCTGCACCTGGCCGACGGCGGCGACAGTGACTGCCGCCTGGTGCTGACGCTCCGCGAAAACAAGGCCGATCCCACTATCAGCACCGTCAGCGGCGGCGATCTCTTGGTCCGCGACGTCACCACGACCACGACAACGATCTCCTGGTCGCCGGACAACGCCACCATCGAAAAGGAGGCGGTCGTATCAAAAAGCTGAACAGCACCCGCGGCGAAACACTGGTAGAGACGCTGGTCTCCATCCTGATCATCGTATTGACCTTCGTGTTTCTGACCACCGCCGCCGTTTCCGCCGCCAAGATCAACGCTAAGGTCCGTTCCGCCGACATCTCCTTCCACTACAGCAGCGCGGTGTCGAACGGCACCGCTGCCCTGACCGCCTCCGGCGGCGGCACCCGCAGCGGCCGCACCACCGTGCAGGTCTATGAGGACAACGGCTGCCTCTATTACGAGGAGGTCACGCCATGAACAAGCTTCGTGACCGCCGCGGCTTCACCCTGACGGAGCTGCTGTGCGCCGTTCTCATCGTCCTGCTCGTCAGCGCCCTGCTGACCGTGGGCGTCCGCTTCGCCGGCCGCACCTACAACAGCTCCATGCAGCTGTCCGAGGCCCAGGAGCTGTGCTCCACCCTTACCAGCGTTATCAGCGACAAGCTGCGCTTCTGCGGCACCGTGACCCCCGGCGCGGACGGCAGCCTGGACCACATCTTCATTCAGGATCTGGGCAGCGTGGAGGGCGAGGGCGCCGCCTTTCATGTGGATGCCGACGGCCAGCTCACCCTGGGCAGCACCAGACTGCTCAGCAGCGCCGCCTATCCCCGGGGTCTTCGGGTCCGCGATGTCAGTCTGCGCTACGACAGTGCTTCGGGCATCTTTACCGTGACCCTTCAGGTGGGCACTGTCGACAGCACCCTGGCCGAGACCTCCTTCGAGGTCCGGCGCTTAAATCACACATGAAAAAGCAGCACCTCCCGGTGCTGCTTTTTTCGTCTCGCTTCCATGAAAAAAAGCACCCCCGGAGGGGTGCTTTTTCTCACTTCTTAAAGCTGTCCTTCAGCGACACACTGCGGTTGAACACCATGTGCGCCGCGGAGCTGTCACGGTTGTCCAGGCAGAAATAGCCCACACGCATGAACTGGAACGTGGGCGCGTTGACGCCGGTGCGGTCGGCCTGCTTGTCGAACGCCTCCGCCACCTTCCGCATCTCCGGCTCCACCTTGCAGCCGGTGAGCACCGTAAGGCTCTCCGGGTTCAGGCAATCCAGGAAGTCCTTGTCCGGGCCGTCGGGCTGCTCGTCAGAAAACAGATTGTCGTACAGCCGGACCTCCGCGTCCATGCAGTTCTCCGCGTCCACCCAGTGGAGCGTGGCGCCCTTGACCTTGCGGCCGTCGGCGGGATCACCGCCGCTGGACTCCGGATCATAGGTGCACAGCACCTCGGTGACGTTGCCGTCCGCGTCCTTCACACAGCCGGTACACTGCACCAGATACGCGCCCTTCAGCCGGCACTCCGGACCGTTGGGGGTCAGTCGCTTGTACTTGGGCACCGGCACCTCCATAAAGTCCTCCGCCTCGATCCACAGATGGCGCGAGAAGGTGATCTCATGGGTGCCCTGCGCCGGGTCGGTGGGGTTGTTCTCCACCGTGAATACCTCGCTCTTGCCCTCGGGATAGTTGGTCACCGTCAGCTTCACCGGGTGCAGCACCGCCATGGTTCGCTCCGCGTGGGCGTTCAGGTCCTCCCGCAGGCAGTGCTCCAGGAAGCCGTACTCAATGGTGTTGGGGGACTTGGCCACGCCGATGCGCTCGCAGAAGCTGCGGATGGCGGCGGCGGTGTATCCCCGGCGGCGCAGGCCACACAGCGTGGGCATACGGGGATCGTCCCAGCCGGAGACATAGTTCTCCTCCACCAGCTTGCGCAGCTTCCGCTTGGACATCACCGTGTGGTCGATGCCCAACCGGGCAAACTCGATCTGCCGGGGATGGGCAGGCAGCTCACAGTGCTCGATGACCCAGTTGTACAGGGGCCGGTGCGCCTCAAACTCCAGCGAGCACAGGCTGTGGGTGATGCCCTCCAGCGCATCCTGAATAGGATGCGCGAAGTCGTACATGGGATAGATGCACCACTTGTTTCCCTGCCGGTGGTGGCTCATGTGGTTGATACGGTAGATGACCGGATCGCGCATATTGAAGTTACCGCTGGCCAGGTCGATCTTGGCCCGCAGCGTCATGGCGCCGTTGGGGAACTCCCCGGCCCGCATACGGGCGAACAGGTCCAGGCTCTCCTCGATGGGCCGATCCCGGTAGGGCGATACGGCGGGGATGCCGATGTCGCCGCGGTTGGCCTTGAACTCCTCCGGTGTCAGCTGGCACACATAGGCCAGCCCCTTTTTGATCAGCAGCACCGCCTGGCGGTAATCCTCCTCAAAGTAGTCGCTGCCGTAGAAGAACCGGTCTCCCCAGTCGAAGCCCAGCCAGTGGATGTCCTGCTTGATGGCCTCCACGAATTCCTCGTCCTCCTTGGTGGGGTTCGTGTCGTCCATACGCAGGTTGCACAGGCCGTTATACCGCTCGGCGGTGCCGAAGTCGATGGTCAGCGCCTTGCAGTGTCCAATATGCAGATAGCCGTTAGGCTCCGGCGGGAAACGGGTGTGGACGGTCATTCCCTGGAACTGACCACCCTCTGCGATGTCCTCGTCGATGAAATTGATAATAAAGTTTTTGCCGGACTCCTCCGTTTCGGGGGTCTTGATTTCCTCGGCCATGATCTTTCTCACACTCCTTGTATATCGTAATATTGTGCAAAAGCAATTTTTAATTATAACCGCCCATGAGGGGAATTGCAAGAGGTTTGCCCTCCCTCCTGCAAAAAACTCACAGGGCGTCAAATTCCTCCCGGGTCAGCAGGAGATCCAACGCCTCCAGAAGCCCGTTGGCGGTCAGCCGTGCGGGCAGCCCCAGCTCCCTTTGCAGCGTTGCCCGCCTTTCGGCGGAGCCGGGGCCGATCAGTCCCTTGTCCAGAAGATCCGCCTTCGTAATACCGGCGGAGCGGCGGGGTGCGTCCTCCCCCTCGAAGGTGGCACCGGCGCGGCGAAGAGCGTCCGTCAGCACCTGCGGCGTCATACCTTCCACGCCCAGCTTGCCCTCCTTCCCCGGCTTTCTCTTGCGCTTCTCCTTGCCGTACACGTCGGGGACATACGCCTGCTTTACTCTGTCCGGGGGCAGCAGCCCCTTCAGGTGGCTGCGGAGCACGAAGCCCGCGCCGTCCGGGTCGGTCAGCAGGATCACGCCCCGCGCCTCCGCCAGACGGCGGAGATACGCCGCCTTTTCCCTGTCGTTGAACAGGGCGAAGCCGCCCACCTCCACTACAGCGGCATCCACTGCCTGTAGGAGCGTATTTCTGTCGTACCGCCCCTCTACTACGATGACTTCCCTGACCCGCGGCTTCACTTCACACCTGCCAATTCCATGAGGAACAGCTTCAGTTCGCCCTCACTGTCCATGTTTCGCTCACTCTTCATACGGTGGTCCAGTGTCTGACAGCGCTTCACCGCCTCACGGCACCAGCTGCGCCGCACACCCCGAGCCGACTGCATCAGTTTTTTAGCTGGGTAATCGGACTTCATACGCCACAAATCCTTCAGCCACAGCACGTCCTTGCCGCCGTCGATCGCCAGCCGGGCTGTATACAGCTGCCGCAGCGTCTTTCCCAATGCCGCCAGAATGCGGATAGGCTCCTCCTGCATCCGCAGCAGCTCTGCAAGGTATTCCGCCGCCTTGTCATAGTCACGAGCCGCCACTGCGTCCGTCATGTCGAACACCCGCGCATCCAGCACAGGGTCCGCCACAGCGGCGATATCCGCCGCTGTGATTTTCGCTCCCCTGGCATAGGCAGCGATTTTGGCGATTTCCGGCACCAGACCGGTCATCAGGCTGCCGCAGGTGAACAGCAGATGGTCTACCGTGCCTGCATCGATATCCTTCCCGGCAGCGGCAAAACGGCGGCGCACCCACTTTTGCAGCTTCTGCTGTCCCTGCTGGGCAAACTCAATCACCTGGGCGCGCTCCGCCAGGGCCGCCGTGAGCTTTTTTAGCTTGACATCTGTCTTATACGGTATCTGTCGGTACAAAAACACCAGCGTGCAGTACTCCGGGAAGTCCTCCAGCAACGCCACCAGCGCTCCCCGCTGGGCCTCGTCCAGCCTGAACAGGTCCATATCCTCCACCGTGACCAGGGTGCGCTCCGCCATCATAGGCATGGCCTCCGCCGCCTCGACGACCTCCTGCATAGTCAGGCCCTTGCCTGCAAGCCTGTGATAGTTGAACTCCTCAAAGCCCGCCGGCACAAGCCGTGCTTGCAGCTCCGCCACCGCCTGCTGCATCAGGTACGTTTCCTTGCCGTGGAATATATAGACATTCCTCACGGCGCCGCTTTGCAGCGCGTCGTGGAATTCCTCATAACCGGGGGTCTTTTCTTTTTTCTCCTTTGCCATGCTATCCTCCGTTCACGGTGATGCGGATGGTTCCCTGCTGGTCTGTGCGCCAGATATCCGCCCCAATTGCCAGCAGCCGCTGGAGCGTCTCCTCCGACGGGTGGCCATAGTTGTTATCGCCCACACTGATGACCGCCGCCTCCGGCGTCACCGCCTTCAAAAAGCGTATATTTGAGCTATACCGGGAGCCGTGGTGGCTGACCACCAGCACCTCTATATCCGGCAAGGCATAGGTTTCCACCAGCTTTTTCTCGGTGCTGCCGGACATATCGCCGGTAATGAGCAGATCAAAGTCTCCGGCACTGGCCAGCGCTGTCAGACCCAGCTCGTTCAGATCGCCGCCGGACTGCACCGGCGGATAGATGGTCAAAATGGTATCGCCCAGCGTATCGGCCGTCTCCTTCGTCACATAGGTCACCTGCGCGCCCTTCTCCTCCGCCAGCGACACCAGACGTTCCCGAACGCCATACTCATCCTCGATGTCCGGCAGGTAGATCGTCTGCACCGGGATACGGCGCAGCACCTCGTACAAGCCGTTGGTGTGATCGGCGTGATAGTGGGTCACCACCACAGCGCTCAGTTCCCGGACGCCCATGCTGTGCAGCGTGTCGGCAGCCAGACCGCCGGGGTCTTTATAGCTGTTGCTGCTGCCGCAGTCCACCAGTGCCGTCTCACCGCCGGAGGTCAGAATGACGCTCTCGCCCTGTCCCACATCCAGCGTCAGGGCGGTCAGTACGCCGTACTGATAGTCCTGACGGTTGACCCAGATGGCCGCCGTCAGCGTCAGCACCGACAATGCCGATGCCAGCAGGTATTTCCGCTTGCCGTCCGGCGTGGCGGCACAGCCGATAAAGGCCGCGTACAAAAACAGCAGCCAGTAGATGAGATAGGGATTGGTGAAATACACCGCGTGATAGCGCCAGGACATCATGCCGTTGGCGATCCACAGGATGTACCGCACCAGCGCCCAGGAGATCCAACCCAGCAGGCTGGCCAGCGGCAGCCACACAAAGCCCAGCAGCACCGTCACAAAGGCAGCCATGAAGCTCCATCCCGCCGCAGGCACCGCCAATAAGCTGGACAGCGGCGCTACCAGCACGAAAATGCGGAAATACCAGGCTGTCAGTGGGGCAGTGAACACCACGGCGCTGAGGGTGGCGGACAGGTTCGCCGCGACGAAGCACAACGCGGCCCGCAGTGGACGGCATTTTCCCTTATACCACCCGGTCAGCAGCTTGTACAGCCGGGGTGACAGCAGCACCATACCCAGCGTAGCGGAAAAGCTCAGCTGCAAGCTGACGCTGGCGGCGGCAAAGGGATTGCACAGCAGGATCACCAGCAGTGCGGCAGCCAAGCTGGTCAGAGGGTCACTGCCCCGCCGGAACAGCGGCGCGATCAGCAGGAATATATGCATGAGGCAGGCACGGACCACCGAGGGGCTCATGCCCACCATCACCATGTAAAACAGCAGCAGCGGAATGGTCACGGCGCACAGCAGTCTCTGCCGCCGGGAGATCAGCAGCGCCAGCAGCGTCACCAGAAAAGCGCAGTGCAGGCCGGACACCGCGAACAGATGCGCCAGGCCCGTCTCCTGCATGGCCAGATAGTCTCCATCGTCCATAGCGGACTTATCACCAGTAAGCTCCGCTGTCAGGAATCCGCTGACACGCGGGTCATCCCAGATGGCGGCCACCTTCTCGCGGAAAGCTTTGCCCGCCCGCTGGGGCAGCCAGCGCAGGGCGTCCCCATCACCCGCCGACAGACGCACATCCTCACGGCCATACAGCAGCGCATACACGCCCCGGGCGTTAAAATGGGTCACATCATCGCTGTCGAAATGGGCGGCAGACTGCCACTGGGCCGTGCCCGTGACCGTGTCGCCCGGTCGGGCCGCCAGCAGCTCCGCTTCGCCATACAGCACGGCCCTGGCCCGATGATAGCCCTCCAGCTCCACCGTGACCCTGGCGCCGCGCTCCGTGGCCTGCGGCCAATCACAAACGGTTGCGGTAAAGTCCGACGCCGCACCACAGCGGTCCTCTATCGGCTGGCGCACCAGGTGATCATACCCGGCAAAATAGGCCAGCGATACCACCAGCGGCAGCAGGATCAGCAGCCCCCGGCGAAAATATTTTTGCTTGCGTGCAGCAAACAGCCACGCAAGCGCCAGCAGCAAAACGCCCCCGGCGGCATACAGCTGCCAGCCGGTCCAGGGCAGCAATGCCGCCAGGAAGACACCGGCAGAGAAGGAAAACCCGATGGTGGCCAGCACGCGCATCGTTCTCTCCCCTCCCCCGGTCATAGTATCGTTTTATTATACCAAATATAGCTGCCTGTGACAAGAAAAAAGCCGCCCCTACGGGCGGCTTTTTGTCTTTTACACATGCGCCAGCTTGTCATTGCACTTCTGCAAAAACCGTGCGTTGTCGATGACAGCGCGGGTATGGATGCCCTCACCGATCAGGCCATCGGCGTCGTGGGCCGTGACCTTGAAGGTGATCATCTTGCCATTAGCGGAGATACCCGTCACCTCGGCAGTGGCGGTGACCTTCATGCCCACCGGCGTGGGCGCCAGGTGACTGGAACTGATCTCCACGCCCACGGTGCCCTTGCCCTCCGGCAGCTCCGGCTGCACGCACTGCATGGCGGCATACTCCATCAGTCCCATCATAAAGGGGGTGCCGAACACCTCCAGCCCGCCGGAACCGATGGCCTTGGCGGTCATATCCGGGGTGACGGTCTTTTCAGCGGTATAGGTCATACCTACTTCGATCATAGCAATTCCTCCAATTAAGCGCTTTTCTTTAAATACATTTCTTGCCTATACGCGGGGCGGAAAAAACCGCGAATGTCAGACGCCCAACTGTGTCCACAGCTTATCGTAGAACTTCAGCGTCTCCTGTGGCAGGTTGACATAGATCTCACAGCGCTCGCGCTCCTCATCGGGGATGGCCATGATGTTGTAGATCTCCTCGTCCAGCGGCTCGCCATACTGCTCCTCGTAGTACGCGGGATACTCCGCCAGCGCCTCGGCATTGGGAGAGGCATACCAGATGTAGTCCATGTTGGCCAGATTACTGTCGGTAGAGGCGATAAAGTTGATCCACTCATAGGCCTCGGCCTTGTGCTGGCTGGACTTGAGCACACACATGGCGTCCACGAACCAGTTGCTGCCCTCCTCGGGAATGACGAAGGCCAGGTCCTCGTTATTCTCCAGCATAGTCAGATAGTCGCCGGCGTAGTACATGGTGATGGCCGCGTTGCCGCCCTCCATCTTGCCGAAGACCTCGTCCATGACGAAGGCCTGATACACACCCTTGTCTTTGGCATTCTTCACCAGCTCAAAGGCCTCGGTCAGCTGTCCCTCATCGGTGGTGTTGATGTCGTAGCCCAGATAGCACAGGGCGGCCATCAGCGCGTCGCGGGAGTTGTTGATCATCAGCACCTGCCCTGCGTACTTCTCGTCGAACATAGCGCCCCAGCTGGTGATGGGCTCATCCACCATAGTGGTGTTGTAGATAATGCCCACGCTGCCCCAGGTGTAGGGTACGGTGTACTTATTCTCCGGGTCGAAGCTCAGATGGGTAAACTGGGGGTCCATCAGCTGAAAATTGGGGATGGCGGCGTAGTCCAGCTCCGCCAGCATATCCTCCTGGATCAGCCGGGCGATCATATAGTCGGAGGGTACGATCACATCAAAGTCCGCGCCGCCCATCTTGATAAGGGAGTACAGCGCCTCGTTGCTCTCGGCGGTCTGGTAGTTCACACGGATGCCGGTCTTCTCCTCGAATTCGGTGATCAGGGACTCGTCGATATACTCGCCCCAGGAGCACACATTGACCACGCGCTCGCTGCGGGCCGCGGCACCGGTGACGATCAGTACCGCCAACAGCACACAGGCCATAGCGCCTGCGGCGATCTTCTTGCCCAATCCGGAATATTTCTTCGGCGCAGGAGCGAACGTAGCGCTCTCGTGATGGACATTGCGGTGATGCTCGGCATGGTTCTCCCGCAGGTTGATGATGGCCAGCAGGATGATGACCGTGACGAACAGCAGCGTGGATACGGCGTTGATCTCCGGGCTGACGCGCTTTTTGGTCATGCCGTAGATGGTCATGGCCAACGTGGAGGAGGACGTACCCGCCGTGAAGTAGCTGATGATGAAATCATCGATGGACATAGTGAAAGCCGTCAGCGCACCGGAGACGATACCGGGCTTGATCTCCGGAATGATGACCTTCCAGAAAGCCTGCATCCAGGTGCAGCCCAAGTCCTGGGCCGCATCGACCAAATTGCGGTCCATCTGCCGTAACTTGGGCCCCACGGACAAAATGACGTAGGGGATGTTGAAGCAGATGTGGGCGATCAACAGTGTGCCAAAGCCCAGGGTCAGTCGCTCAGGCAGCACCACCAGTGACTGCCAGCCGTTGACCCACACGGCGAAGCTGTGCCATCCGTTGAAGAACACCACGAACAGCAGGCACAGGCTGACGCCGGTGACGATGTCCGCGTTCATCATGGGAATGTTGTTCACGGCCATCAGCCCGGTGCGCGCCCGGCGTCGCATACCGTAAAAGCCGATAGCGGCAAAGGTGCCCGCCACGGTGGCGATGACGGTAGCCAGCAGGGATACCAGCAGCGTGGTGTACACGCTGTGCATAATGAGCCGGTCGTTCAGCAGCTCGGCGTACCAGTGGAGGGAAAAGCCCTTCCACACACTGGAGCTGTTGCCGGCGTTGAAGGAAAAGACGATCAGGATGATGATGGGTGCGTACAGGAACAGGCCCACCAGGATCATCAACAGGCGGTCGCCGACGGAGTTGCCCTTTCTCTGTCTCATAGCATCACCGCCTGTTCCTCGCCCTCGCCAAAGCGGTTCATCACCAGCATACAGACAACGACGATCAGCATCATCACCAGGGAAATAGCCGCGCCCAGCTGCGGGTTATACGCCCCGCCCAGGAACTGCCGTTCAATCAGGTCGCCCAGCAACAGCTCCGTGCCGCCGCCCAGCATACGGCTGATGGCGAACGTAGACACAGAGGGCACGAACACCATGGTGATGCCGGACAGCACGCCCGGCAGGCTCAGGGGCAGGATGACCTTGCGGAACACCGTGACGGTGTTGGCCCCCAGGTCGCGGGCTGCCTCCAGAAGGGAGTAATCCAGTTTGCAAATCACAGAGTAGATAGGCAGGATCATAAAGGGTAGGTAGTTATAGACCATACCCAGCACCACAGCGCCCTGGGTGTCGATCATGGTAAAATACTCCAGGCTGCTGCCTGTCAGATGGTTGTACAGGGCAATGATGCCCAGCTTCTGGAACAGCTGGTTCAGCAGGCCGTTGTTCTCCAGGATGGTCATCCAGGAGTAGGTCCGCAGCAGGAAGTTCATCCACATGGGCAGCATGATCAGTACCATGGCCGTGCGGCGGAAGCGCTCGCCCTCCCGGCTGAGAAGGTACGCCACAGGATAGCCCAACAGCAGGCAGATAGCCGTGGCAATCAGCGCCAGCTTGAAGGAACGGCCGAACACAGCAGCGTAACCGCCCATCTGGACAAAGTTGTCCAGCGTGAAGCCGCCCTCGCTGCCGGCAAAGGCATACACCACCATAATGACAATGGGGGCTACTACAAAAATAGCCATCCACACCACATAGGGCACGGCGAAACGGGAGAGCTTACTCTTCATCCTCGCTCTCCTCCTCTTCCGGCTCAGCACCGGCGTCCGCCAGTTCCTCGTATTCCTCGGAGTAAGAGGAATAGTCGCCGAACATACCGGAATACTCGCTCTTCTTCATAATGTGGAAACCCTCGGGATCGATCTTCACGCCGATACGGGCACCCACCGGAGAGTGATCGGTGGTTTGAATCAACCACTTGAAGCCGCGGAAATCCACGATGATATCATATTGCATCCCCTTGAACGTCACGTTGGTGACAGTGCCTACCAACTGGCCCTGCTCCACCGGCACGATGTCGATATCCTCCGGGCGAATGACCACGTCCACCGGTTCATTTTCGGCGAAGCCGCCGTCCACGCAGGGGAATTCCTTGCCATACATTTTCACGACCCTGTCGCGGACCATCGTGCCGTTGAGGATATTGCTCTCGCCGATGAAGTCCGCCACAAAGGCATTCTTCGGCTCGTTGTAGATATCCTCCGGTGTGCCGATCTGCTGGATGCGGCCCTTGTCCATGACCACCACGGTGTCGGACATGGTCAGGGCTTCCTCCTGATCGTGGGTGACATATATAAACGTGATGCCCATCTGCTGCTGGATACGTTTCAGTTCGTTCTGCATATCCTTACGCAGACGCAGATCCAGCGCGCCCAGCGGCTCGTCCAGCAGCAGCACCTTCGGCCGGTTCACCAGGGCACGGGCAATCGCCACACGCTGCTGCTGACCACCGGAGAGTTGGTCGACACGCCGGCGGTCAAAGCCCTTCAGGCTGACGACCTCCAGCATTTCACCGACACGCTGTCGTATCTCGTCCTCCGGCACTTTTGCGATACGCAGGCCAAAAGCGATGTTTTCAAACACGTCCAGATGCGGAAACAGCGCATATTTCTGGAACACCGTATTGATCTGCCGCTTATGGGGCGGGACATCGTTGATCCTCTCGCCGTCGAAGGTCACGTCGCCGCTTGTGGGCGTGGTGAAACCGCCGATGATCCGCAGTGTGGTAGTCTTGCCGCACCCACTGGGGCCAAGCAGCGTGAGGAATTCGGAATCGTTGATGTAAAGATTGATGTGATCGAGAACCAGCTCGTCGTCAAACGCCATGCAGAGATCCCGCAGGCGAATCAACTCTTTGGACATTTATCCTCCTCCATTCATCAGTAAAATAGCCCCCCTCCGGCGCGGCGGCAGCGCGTCTGTTCACGCGCTCGTTTCTGTCGAAAGATGGCGAGTACACTATATATAAAAGCGTCGGGAAAGTCAATGGATTTTCCCGTTTTTCCCCGAAAAAAATACAGCGGATGGCAAAAGCCATCCGCTGCACGGCACTCAGCCGAAATATTTGTCCCGGAAGGGCACATTTTCCACTGTAAAGCTCTGCCCGCGCAGATAGTTCAGGTGCCCCGCGTCCGTGGGCAGGTCAAAGGTCAGCTTGTAGGCATACAGGGCCTGCCGCGTCTCGCCGTAGCGGCGGTTTACGTCCCCACGGCCGTATTTGCCGTCCCCCAGCAGCGGGCAGCCCAGGTCCGCCATCGTGGCGCGGATCTGGTGGGTCCGGCCCGTCTCCAGCCCGATCTCCACCAAGCTCAGCTCTCCCCGCGTCTCCAGCACCTTGTAATCGGTAATGGCGGTCTTTCCGCCGGGGATCGGCTTATGGTACACGGACACCTGCTTTTTCTTCTCATCTTTCAGCAAGAAGCACTCCACCCGGCCTTCCGGCTTTTTCGACCGGCCCGCGGTAATGCAGAGGTAGCGCTTGTCCAGTTCCCGGTCCCGTATCTTCTCGTTGATGACCCTCAGCGTCTCGGCATCCTTAGCGGCGATGACGATGCCGCCGGTATTGCGGTCGATGCGGTTGCACAGCGCCGGCGTAAAGGCATTTTCCCACTTGGGGTTCCACTCCCGTTTCTGATACAGATATGCCTGAATGTGGTTGATGAGGGTATTCACCTTCTCCGTCTCGTCGGCGTGGACCACCATCCCCTGGGGCTTATCCGCCAGCAGCAGGTGCTCATCCTCGTACACCACCGTCAGGTGCGGCTTGAACAGCGTCAGAAACAGATTTTCCTCTGAGGGCTTGTCGAAAAACTCGTCGTTGATGTATAATTGCAGCACATCGCCTGCACAGAGCCGCTGGTCCCGCTGGGCACGTCCGCCGTTTACCTTCACCCGCTTGATGCGGATGTACTTCTGCGCCAGAGCAGGCGGCAGCAGGGGCAGCGCCTTGGACAGAAATCTATCCAGCCGTTGTCCGGCGTCATTTTTTCCGATGGTCAGCTCCCGCATAACGGCGTCCTCCCCTGTGTTTCTCTGTTTATTGTACCGTGTTTTTGAAAAAAGTCAAAATATTTGTAAGAAAATGTTTGACAAGGCATTTTGTGTCGGCTATAATACTACACGTGCCATTGTGAGGTGTACTATGCGTTTGAACGTCAACAAGCTGCTGCATACCCCCGATGCCCGGCAGGACATCCGTTTTGAAATGGATCTGTCCGACTTGGAATTCGGCGGTTCCTATCCTGTTTCCGATCCGGTTGTTGTGGACTGCCGGCTGGAGAATAAGGCTGGGCTGCTGCTGTGCGGAATGACGTTGACCACCACGCTGCATTGTATCTGTGACCGGTGCGGTGAAGCGTACGACGCGGACAAGACGACACGCTACGACTGCGTATTGGCAGAGGCGCGCGAGTCTGACGAAAGCGACGACATCATCCTGCTGGATAACGACGAGGTAGATGTGGAGGAGTTGGCGCGCGACGCCTTTATCCTCGATATGGACACGAAGTTTCTCTGCTCAGAGGACTGCAGGGGGCTGTGCCCCGGCTGTGGTGTGAACCTGAACCGGGAGAGCTGCCGATGCAAAAAAGCAGTGGACCCCCGTCTGGCGAAGCTGGCACAGCTGCTGCAGAAGGATGAGTGAATTACTTTTGTATTACATTGCTGCTCAGGCAATTAAGACCAAGGAGGTGTCAACATGGCAGTCCCTAAGGGAAAAGTATCCAAGCAAAGACGCAATAAGAGACGTTCTTCCGTATGGAAGCTGGCAGCTCCCACGCTGGTGGCGTGCGCCAAGTGCGGCGCGCTGCATCTCCCCCACAGAATGTGCCCGGAGTGCGGCAGCTACAACGGCCGCGAGGTCAAGGTCGTCAAGTCTGTGGCCGCGAAATAAGTTCTGTTGTGCCTTTGCAAGAGGGAAGCATCGCTTCCCTCTTGTTTTTTACTGCTCCCACACTTTTTGTCATGGGAAGTATCAAAATCCATCGTTTTACTTTATGCTTGTGGGCGGCTATACTATATTGTGCTTGCGTCTCACGTCAAAAAACGGTATAATGAGTTGATAATTATGTGGTATTATGTCCTATTGTGGATAAGGCCGCATTTTGCATGAGTGAGGACGTATTATGAGTACCATCATCACCGCCATCGACCGGCACAGCCCCGCGGAGCGCGCCGGCGTTCAGGTGGGCGAACAGCTTCTATCCATCAACGGCCACCCCATCGTGGATGTGCTGGACTATCGTTTTTACGGCTATGATCCCCTGTCGCACCTTGAGCTGAAAACGGCGGCAGGCAACGTGCGGCACGTCACCTGCCGCAAGGCCGAAGGCCAGGACCTTGGGCTGAACTTCGACACGTATCTGATGGACGAAATGCGCTCCTGTGCCAATCACTGCTTGTTCTGCTTTGTGGACCAGATGCCGCCGGGTATGCGCTCCACGCTGTACTTCAAGGATGACGACGCACGGCTGAGCTTTCTGCTGGGCAACTACATCACCCTCACCAACCTGACGGAGCGGGAGGCACAGCGGATCATTGACCTGCACATCAGCCCCATCAACGTCTCCGTCCACGCCACCGACCCACAGCGGCACTGCACCATGCTTGGCAACAAGAACGCCGCCCGGTCGCTGGACTATATCCAGGCCTTCTGCAAGGCCGGTATCGTCATGAACGGGCAGATCGTGGTTTGCCCCGGCTGGAACGACGGTGACCAACTGCGCCGCACCCTGCGGGACTTGACCGAGTGGCAGTTCTCCAGCTGCTCTCTTGTGCCGGTGGGTATCACCAAGTACCGCCAGGGTCTGGCCAAGCTAAGACCCGTGGACAGGGACTGTGCCCGGGACATCATTGCCATCGCCGAGGAATTCGGGCTGGAAAATCTGCGCCGCTTCGGCACCCGTAGGTTCTTCTGTGCTGACGAACTGTTCCTGCGGGCCGGACTGGATCTGCCCCAAGAGGACTACTACGAGGGCTATCGGCAGCTGGAAAACGGCGTGGGTATGCTGCGCTCACTGGAGCAGGACTTCCTCAGCGCCATGCGCATGGAGGAGCACGCTGAAGCGCCCTCCCCCTTCACCATCGCCACCGGCACGGCGGCAGCGCCGTTCATGACATACCTGCTGGAGCAGGCCAAGGCGTACTTCCCCGCCCTGCGGGGACAGGTGATCGCCGTGGAGAACGACTTTTTCGGCCACACCATCGACGTAGCCGGTCTGCTGACAGGTCAGGACCTGTCGGCGCAGCTGCAAAAGGTCCCGGATCTGGGCCGGGTGCTGCTGCCGCTGCATATGCTGCGGCACGGCGAAAACGTATTTTTGGACGACTACACCGTGGAGCGTCTCAGCGCTGAGCTGGGCTGCCCGGTGCAGATCGTGGGGATAGACGGCGGCGACCTGCTGGACGCCATGCTGGAAAGAGAGGGATAAACTATGGCATTACCTTTGATAGCGATCGTGGGACGCCCCAACGTGGGCAAGTCCATGCTGTTCAATAAGATCATCGGTCGGCGGCTGTCCATCGTAGAGGACACCCCCGGCGTCACCCGTGACCGTATCTACGGTGAGAGCGAGTGGGTGGGCCGCAGGTTCCGCCTGGTGGACACCGGCGGCATCGAGCCCAATACAGACAGCCAGATTCTGTCCTTCATGCGGGAGCAGGCCCAGATCGCCATCGACAACGCCGACGTCATTATCTTCGTCACGGATATCAAGACCGGCCTGACTGCCTCCGACCAGGAGGTGGCCAGTATGCTTCAGCGCAGCCGTAAGCCCATCGTGCTGGCGGTGAACAAGATGGACTCTGTGGGCGCGGTCGACCCGGATTTCTATGAGTTCTACAACCTGGGTCTGGGCGACCCCGTGGCTGTCTCCGCCGTTCACGGCCACGGCACCGGCGATCTGCTGGACGAATGCATCAAGTATTTTCCGCCGGAAACGGATGAGGAGGACGACTCCGACGTGGTACAGGTGGCCATTATCGGAAAGCCCAATGTAGGTAAATCCAGCTTGACGAACCGTATTCTGGGCGAGGAACGCGTTATCGTCAGCAATGTAGCCGGCACCACCCGTGACGCCATCGACAGCTACTTTGAGAACCAGTACGGCAAATATAATTTCATCGACACCGCCGGTATGCGGAAAAAGTCCAAGGTAGATGACAACATCGAAAAATACAGCGTTCTGCGGGCCACCATGGCTATTGAGCGTAGCGACGTCTGCCTCATTCTCATCGACGCTCAGGAGGGTGTCACCGAGCAGGACACCAAGGTCGCCGGTCTGGCGCATGACGCGGGCAAGGCATGCATTATCGTGGTGAACAAATGGGACCTGATCGAAAAGGACGGCAAGACCATGGACCGTATGCGTGAGGACATCCGCCGGGACCTGAGCTATATGCCCTATGCCCCCATTCTGTTCATCTCCGCCCTGACCGGCCAGCGGGTGGGCCGTCTCTTTGAGCTTATCAACTACGTCAACGATCAGGCGGCCATGCGAATCACCACCGGCACGCTGAACAGTGTGCTGGCAGACGCGCAGACCCGCGT
This sequence comes from Firmicutes bacterium CAG:176, assembly GCA_000435555.1. Taxonomy (GTDB): domain Bacteria; phylum Bacillota; class Clostridia; order Oscillospirales; family Oscillospiraceae; genus Vescimonas; species Vescimonas sanitatis. The sequence continues at coordinate 13,113 of FR881614.1, read as the reverse complement.
TCAGCCACCCACGGACAAGGGGCGCCGCCTGAAGATCTACTACATGACGCAGGTGGGCGTCAAGCCGCCCCACTTCGTCATCTTCTGCAACGACAAAAAGCTCTTCCACTTCTCCTACCAGCGGTATCTGGAAAACCAGCTCCGCAGCGTGTTCGGCCTGGAGGGTACCCCCATCGTGCTGACTATCCGCCAGAAGGGAGAGGACGACGGTTGAATCATCTCATCGGCGCTACACTGCTGGCCTCACTGGTCATATTGCTGCTGGGCTATTTCTTAGGTTGTCTCAACGGCTCGGTAATGGTCAGCCACTTCATCATCAAGGACGATGTGCGGCAGCACGGCAGCGGCAATGCGGGCCTGACCAACTTCTACCGCACCTACGGTGCCAAATACGCACTGGGCGTCATCCTCTTCGACATGGGTAAAACAGTGATCGCCTGCCTGATTGGCGGTGCAGCCTTCGACTATCTGGCCGGCGACTGGATGTTGGGCGTCCTGCTGGGTGGCCTTGGCTGTGAGTTGGGTCATATGTTCCCGGTGTTCTTCGGCTTCAAGGGCGGCAAGGGCATCCTGTCCGGCGGTACGCTGGTGTGGCTGCTGGATTGGCGCGTAGGACTCATCGCTTGGGGGCTGTTCGCCGCCCTGTGGCTGCTGACGAAATACGTCTCTCTCGGCTCCGTCTGCGCCGCCGCCTCCATGCCCGTCACCACATTTTTCTTCTGCGGCCGCAGCCTCCTCTACACGGCGCTGGCCGTGCTGATCGCCGCGCTGGTGATCTGGTGCCACCGGGAGAATATCACGCGCCTGCTGCATCATCAGGAACGCAAATTCCAATGGCACACCGGCACACCGAAAGAGAAAGAGTAAACAGAGAAAGGACATCACTGACATGAAACACAATCAGATGCGGCAGGTGGTCTTCCCCATTCTGGCCGCCTTCATCTGGGGCACCGCCTTCGTTGCGCAGGATATGTGCGCCGACTCCATCGGCGCGTTCGCCTTCAACGCCAGCCGCTACTTTATCGCGGTGCTGGCGCTGCTGGTGGTCATCGTCATCAGCGACAAGCTGAAAAAGGACAAGCCCGTCCTCTCCCCCGCCGAGAAAAAGGCCGCCAACCGGCAGCTGTGGCTGGGCGGCCTGTGCTGCGGTGCGGCGCTGGCCATGGCCTCCAACTTCCAGCAGGCGGGCATGGTGGCCGGCACTGACTCCGGCAAGGCCGGCTTCCTGACGGCGCTGTATGTGGTGCTGGTTCCCGTATGCGGTCTGTTCTTCAAGCGGAAGGTCAGCCTCCCCGTCTGGATCGCCGTGGCACTGTCCGTGATCGCGCTGTATCTGCTGTGCATCAACGGTGAATTCTCCCTCGCCCCCGGCGACCTGCTGATCCTGGCCTGCGCCGTGTGCTTCACCATACATATCCTTGTCATCGACCACTTCACCGCCACCGTGGACGGCGTGAAGCTCAGCTGCCTGCAATTCCTGTTCGCGGCCCTTATCTCCACTGTGTGCATGTTCCTCTTCGAGGACGTGGACTTCGCCGCCATCTGGGGCTGCATCCTGCCCCTGCTGTATGTGGGCATCTTCTCCTGCGGCGTGGGCTACACCCTGCAAATCCTGGCGCAGAAGGGTTCCAACCCCACGGTGGTCACCATCCTGCTGAGTCTGGAGAGCGTATTCGCCGTCATCGCCGGTGCCATTATTCTCAAACAGCAGATGTCTGCCCGGGAATACATCGGCTGCGCGGTGATGTTCGCCGCCGTCCTCCTGGCCCAGATCGACTTCCCCGTGAAACAGAAAGCCGAATAAAGTGCGAAAAAGAAGCACCCGCTCGGGTGCTTCTTTTTTGCGCTTTTGGCTGTCTCAGAACAGCGTCACCTGACTGGTATCCGCCATACCGGCAAAGGCGCCCAGCGCCTTCAGCTGCTCGATATGGGTCTTACTAAGCTTGTTGCAGATGGTGGCGAACTCCTCTACAGAGATGAAGGTTTTTCCCTTTCGCTTCTCCACCGTGTCCAGCGCCGCCGTCTCACCCAGACCGCGCACCGTTACAAAGGGAGGCAGCAGGCCGTTTTCCGTGATCTTGAAGTGTGTGGCATCGGAGTCGTAAATACTAATGGTGTCAAAATGGAAGCCCCGCAGATAGAACTCATAGCACACCTCCAGCGTCACCAGCAGGTTCTGTTCCACGTCGGTGGCGTCCTTATTGTTCTCGATCTCCCTGATTTTCTGCTTCACCGCATCCATGCCGGCGCAGCAGTACTCCGCGTCGAAGGCCTTGGCCCGGATGGAGAAGAACGTAGCGTAGAAGGCCAGCGGCTCATGCACCTTGAACCACGCAATACGGAACGCCATCATCACATAGGCCACAGCGTGGGCCTTAGGGAACAGATAGCCGATCTTGGCCAGGGAGCCGATATACCAATCCGGCACCTGATGCTCCCGCATAGCCTCCTCCCAGCCGTCCTCGAAGCCCTTTTTCTTTACTTTGCCCTTACGCACCGCCTCCATGATCTTAAAGCTCATCTTCGGCTCCAGCCCCATGGAGATCAGGTACAACATGATATCATCGCGGCAGCCCACCGTCTCCAAAACGCTGGCCGTGCCGCCCACGATCAAGTCCCGGGCATTGCCCAGCCACACGTCGGTACCGTGGGAGAAGCCGGACAACCGTACCAGGGTATTGAAATCCTGGGGCATGGTATCCATCAGCATACCGCGGGTGAACCGGGTGTTGAACTCCGGGATAGCCACGGCGCCGGTGGGCCCCAGTATCTCGTCATTTTCAAAGCCCAGCACCTTGGACGAGGTGAAAATACTCATGGTATCCGGGTCATCCAAGGGGATGGCCCGCGCGTTCACGCCGGTCAGGTCCTCCAGCATTTTGATCATGGTGGGGTCATCGTGTCCCAGCATATCCAGCTTCAGGAGGTTGTCCTCCATGCAGTGATACTCGAAATGAGTGGTCACAGTGTCGCTGTTGGCATCGTCTGCCGGGTGCTGCACCGCGGTAAAATCCTCCACATCCATATCATCCGGCACCACTACCAGCCCACCGGGGTGCTGCCCCGTAGTACGCCGCACGCCCACGCAGCCCAGCGTCAGGCGATCCAGCTCCGCGTTGGAGGCCGTCTCGCCCCGTTCCTCCAGGTATTTCTTCACCATGCCGAAGGCGGTCTTTTCCGCTAGGGTACCGATGGTCCCCGCGCGGAACACCTGGGTCTTGCCGAACATCTCAATGGCGTGCTGGTGTGCCCGGGCCTGGTACTCACCGGAGAAATTCAGGTCGATATCCGGCACCTTACCGCCGCCGTAGCCCAAAAACGTCTCAAAGGGGATGTCAAATCCGTCCTTAGCGTACTTTGCCCCGCACATCGGGCAATTCTTATCGGGCATATCCGCGCCGCAGCCGTAGCTGCCATCGGTGATGAACTCAGTATGGCGGCATTGGGGGCAGCGATAATGGGGCGGCAGGGAGTTCACCTCCGTAATGCCGGACATATACGCCACCAGTGAGGACCCCACACTACCCCGGCTGCCCACCAGATAACCGTTTTCCAGGCTGCGCTGCACCAGCTTCTGGGCGGACATATACACCACGTCGTACTTGCCCAGAATGCTTTTCAGTTCCACGTTCAGCCGGTCCACGATCAGCTGAGGCGGCTCGTCGCCATACAGCTCGTGACACTTGTCCCACACTCTGTCATGAAGTTCCTGCTCCGAATTCTCCAGCCGCGGCGGGAACAACCGTCCCGGCGGCAGCAGCTCGATATTTTCGATACGGTCGGCAATGCCGCGCGGGTCGTCGATGACCACCCGATGCGCTTCCTCTTCGCCCAGATAGGCAAACTCCGCCAGCATCTCCTCCGTGGTCTTGAAGTAAATGGGCAGGGGTGCGTCGGCGTCGGCAAACTTCTTGCTGGCCAGCAGGATATGGCGGTATACCTCGTCCTCCGGCTCCTGGAAGTGCACATCACCGGTGGCGCACACGGGCTTGCCCAGCTCCCGGCCCAACCGGACGATAGTACGGTTGAACTCCCGCAGTTCCTCCTCTGACTGCACCGCGCCGTTGCGAAGCATGAACATATTATTGCAGATGGGCTGTATCTCCAGGTAATCGTAGAACGATGCGATGCGCTTCAGCTCCGCCCAGTCCTTGCGGTCCGCCACCGCCCGGAACAGCTCGCCTGCTTCACAGGCTGAGCCGATAATGAGGCCTTCCCGATGGGCGATCAGCTCCGTCTTGGGGATAATGGGCACACGCTTGAAATACTTGAGATTGGAAGCCGAGATCAACTGATACAGGTGCTTCAGGCCCAGCTTGTTCTTCGCCAGGATGATAATATGCTTGGGGTGCCGGCTGCCGCCGCCCCGGGGCCGCAGCTTCTCCATCTGCCCGTTGATCTCCTGCAGACGGGAAATTCCCATCTCCCGCCGCATTCTCTCAAAAAAGGGTATCAGCATGTACCCCACCATCCCCGCGTCGTCCGACGCCCGGTGGTGGTTGAAGGCGGGCAGATCCAAATGCTCCGCCACGATGTCCAACTTATGTTTGTGCAGCTCCGGCAGCAGGTTCTGCGCCAGGATCAGGCTGTCGATGTATGTAGGGTCGAATTCCAGCCCCGCCCTGCGGCACCCTGCTCGGATGAACCCGATGTCGAACTCCGCATTGTGGGCCGCCAGCGGTCGCCCGTCCACGAATTTCAAAAACGCCGCCAGTGCTTCCTCCGGCGGCGGCGCGTCCGCCAGCATGGCATCCGTAATGCCCGTCAGGCCGATGATCTCCGGCGTCAGACGACGACCGGGGTTCACGAAGGTCTGAAACGTATCCGTGATCTTCCCGTTTTTCAGCACCACTGCGCCGATCTCCGTGATGGCCTCCCGCTGTACCTTCAATCCGGTAGTTTCAATGTCGAAGCACACGATCTCGTCATCGAAGCCCTGATCCTGCCTACCGTGCACGGCAATGCGGTCGTCCAGGTTGTTGACGTAGTACCCCTCCACGCCGTACAGGATCTTGATCTTCCCCTTGCCCGCGTCCCGCGCCTTTGGGAATGCCTGCACCGTGCCGTGGTCGGTAATGGCAATAGCCGGGTGGCCCCAGGCTGCCGCCTGCTTTACCACCTTGCCCACATCCGTCAGAGCATCCATGCTGCTCATCTGCGTATGCAGGTGCAGCTCCACCCGCTTCTCCGGTGCATTGTCCTGCCGGGCCGTATGGCTGATCTTCATAATATTCACCGGCCGCAGCAGGATATCCTTCCCGTCGTAGGTCAGTTCCACCTTGCCCTGCAGGCGCAGCCACATCCCGTCGTTGATCGCGCCGCCCAGCACCTTGGCCTCTTTTTCATCCATGGCCTTCCGCACGGCCACGGAGCCGCGCTCATCGGTGATGTTGAAGTTCAGCGTCCACATGCCCTTACGCCGTGTCTCATAGCACTCTGCCTTGAATACCCGGCCCTCCACAATGGCGCTGCCCTGCTTGATATTCAGTTCGCCGATAGGCGTCAGCTTTCCGGTGATCGTCTTGCCCCAGATCACCCCGTTGTCGCCCTTTTGCTCGCCGGTGCCGCAGAAATGCAGCAGCACCTGCCGCAGATCATACTGCTGCGCCAGCATCTGCTGCAGGGCGTCCTGCGCCGTCTGGGGCAGTGTCTCACTGCTCTCTATCTGCACCTCCAGCGTCCGGCCCGCCATATCCAGCGCACCGCTGATGATGCAGGCATCGTGCAGCAGCAGGCGCAGCTGCCGCGGCGCCTGAAAGCTCTCAAACAGCGTAAAAAACGGTACTCTCTCCGCCATGTTTCTCCCCTATCGTCTCTCTTATTACAGCTTGTCGATCTCCTCGAACAGCGCGTCCACCAGCTGGTTCTCCGGCACCTTTCGCAGAACCTTTCCCTTGGCGAACAGCAATCCCTCGCCCTTGCCTCCGGCGATGCCCACGTCCGCGGCCGAGGCCTCCCCCGGTCCGTTGACCACACACCCCATCACCGCCACGGTGATGGGCTTGTCACAGCTCTTCAGCCGCCGTTCCACCTCCCGGGCGATGGGCAGCATATCATACTTCGTCCGCCCGCAGGTAGGGCAGGCGATCAGGTCCGGCCCCGTCTGCCGCAGACCGCAGGCCTGCAAAATACGCTTGGCGGCCACTACTTCCTCCACCGGGTCGGCAGTCAGGCTCACCCGCAGCGTATCGCCGATACCCCGACACAGCAGTCCGCCGATGCCAATGGCCGACTTCAGCACCCCCATCTCCGGTGTGCCGGCCTCGGTGACGCCCAGATGCAGCGGATAGTCCACCTTTTCGTGCAGCAGCTCGTAGGCCGCCATGTTTACCGGCACCCGGGAGCACTTCACGGAGATGCAGATATCCCCGAAGCCGCACTCCTCCAACAGGCGCACATGTCCCAGTGCACTCTCGGCCAGCGCCTCGGCGGTCACGCCGCCGTATTTTTGCACCAGGTCCTTCTCCAGCGAGCCGCCGTTGACGCCCACACGGATTGGAATATTCCTCTCCCGGCAGGCGTCGGCCACGGCCCGCACGCGGTCCTTCGACCCGATGTTGCCGGGGTTGATGCGTATTTTATCCACACCGCCGTCCACACACAGCAGCGCCAGCCGGTAATCAAAGTGGATATCCGCCACCAGCGGGATGTGTATAGCCGCCTTGATGCTCGGAATGGCCCGTGCGGCCTCCTCCGTGGGCACCGCCACACGCACGATCTCGCAGCCCGCCTGCTCCAGGCGGTGTATCTGCCGCACTGTGGCGTTCACGTCCTCCGTGGGCGTATTGCACATGGACTGTATGCTTACGGCCGCGCCGCCGCCCACCGGTACCGCGCCCACCTGTATGCGTCTTGTCACCGTCCCCGCCTCCTCAGTGGATCAGCTTTCCCACGTCGCTGAACACCAGCACCACCATCAGCGCCAGCAGTAGAATAAGTCCCGCGAAGTGGATATAGTTCTCATATTTAGCCGGTATCTGCTTCCGGAACAGCAGCATGGTCGCCGCGTTGATGATCAGGAAGAATATCCGCCCGCCGTCCAGCGCCGGCAGGGGCAGCAGGTTCATCACCGCCAGATTCACTGCGATCAGCGCCGCGATGTAGGCGATGTTCTCCACCGCCGCCTGGGTCGTCTCCGCCTGCTCACCTACCTGTACCATGGTGGACACGATCCCCACCGGGCCACTCAGATCCCGCAGGCCCGCCTGCCCGGTAAAGAGCATTTGCAGGCTCAGCCGCACCAGACGCACGAAATCCACAGCATTGTTCCAGGTGTAGGCCAGCTTGTCGCCGAAGGTGGCCGCCGCCGCACCGAAGTATATTCCGTAGCCGCTGTACGCATTTCCGCTTTGATCGGTATACGTCTGTCTCGTCATGGCAAAGTCGTCCAGGCGCACCTTCTCCCCGCCGCGGTCCACCACCAGGTCGAATGTGCCAGTCTTATTCAGGCCAAGCAGCAGGCTCACGTCGCTGTAAATGTACACGCGCTCCCCATCGATGGACACCAGCCGGTCCCCGGTCTGCAAGCCGTCGGCGCTCTCCAACGGACAACCCTCGGCAAAGCCGGAGATCACCGGCTGATAGAACCCCTGCGCCGGCGCATACAGGCAAAAGATGATAATAAGCCCCGCCAGAAAATTCATGGCCGCGCCGGCGGCAAAAATGATCAGCTTTTTCCAAAAGCCCTGGCGGTTCAGCGCCGCCGGATCGTCAGAGTCCTCCTCTTCCCCCTCCATGGCACAGAAACCGCCCACCGGAAAAGCCCGCAGAGAATACTGGGTATCCCCCCGCTGCTTTTTCCACAGCACCGGTCCCATGCCGATGGCGAACTCGTTGACCCGCACGCCGCAGGCCTTGGCCGCCAGGAAGTGCCCCAGCTCATGGACGGCGATCAAAATACCGAACACCAGCAGGGCCGCTATGATATATACGATCATGTATGCAAGCTCCTTTTCCGGATGTCACAGGGCGGCGCGCCGCGCCGCCTTGTCTGCTTCCAGTATATCCGCAAGGCTTGGCTGATATTGCACCGGCACCCGCTCCAACGCGCGCTCCACCCGCCGGGAGATATCGTTAAAGCCGATCTCGCCTCGCAGAAACAGTCCCACAGCCGCCTCGTTGGCGCCGTTGAGTATGGCGCAGGCGGTGCCGCCCACCGCTGCGGCATACCGTGCCAGACGCAGACAGGGGAACGCCCTCTCGTCCGGCTCGGCAAAGGTCAGCGCGCCGCAGGTCAGCAGATCAAGCGGCTTATCCGGGCTCTCGGCCCGGTAGGGATACGTCAGCGCGTAGCGGATGGGCAGCTTCATATCCGGCGTGCCCAGCTGCGCCAGCAGCGCCCCGTCCCGGAACTCCACCAGCGAATGCACGATGCTCTGGCGGTGTATCACCGCCTGCACCTGCTCCACCGGCAGGCGATAGAGCCGCATGGCCTCGATGATCTCCAGTCCCTTGTTCATCAGTGTGGCGGAGTCCACCGTGATCTTCGGTCCCATGTGCCAGTTGGGATGGCGCAGGGCATCCGCCGCCGTCATGTGCTCCAGTTCGTCGAAGGTCCTTCCGTAGAACGGCCCGCCGGAGCAGGTCAGCAGGATACGCCGCACCTCACCCCGGTCCCGGCAGCCCTGCAAGCACTGAAACACCGCGCTGTGCTCACTGTCCACCGGCACAATCTCCGCGCCGTATTTCTCCGCCGCGTCCATCACCAGCTCACCGGCGCACACCAGCGTTTCCTTATTGGCCAGCGCGATGCGCTTGCCTTTTTGGATCGCCGCCAGTGTGGGACGCAGCCCCACGCTGCCCATCACGGCAGTCACCACCGTGTCCGCCTCGCTCATAGCGGCGGCAGCCAACAGGCCCTCCTCCCCTGCCATGACCTCAATGCCGGTCCCCCGCAGCCGTTTTTTCAGCGCCAGCGCCGCATTTTCGTCATACAGCACCGCAAGGCGCGGCATATACTGCCGCGCCTGCTGCTCCAACAGGTCTACCTGTGTATTGGCGGTCAGCGCCGCCACGCGGAGACCCAACTCCCCGGCCACCTCCAGCGTCTGCCGCCCGATGGAGCCGGTAGCCCCCAACAGGGCGATGGTTTTCGTCATAGGTCCTTCCTCAATACAGCGTCACAGCGTTGATAAGCATCCACGTCACCGGTGCAGCGAAGATCACACTATCGAACCGGTCCAGCACGCCGCCGTGGCCCGGCAGCAGCCGTCCGTAGTCCTTGATGCCGCACTGCCGCTTCACGCAGGAGAAGCTCAGGTCGCCCAGCTGCCCCAGCACCGCGCCCACGAAGCCCAACAGCACACACCAGCCGATGTGCAGCTGCACCTCCGTACATAGGAAGAAGAATATCCGGAACAGGATCATTCCCACCATGCCGCCCACCAGACCGCTGACCGCACCCTCCCGTGTCTTCTTCGGGCTGACTCTGGGCGCCAGCTTTGTTTTCCCGAACAGCATACCGCCGAACAGCGCCAGAGAGTCGCTCATAAACGCCGACACCAGCGGGATCAGCACCAGTCCGGCGCCGTATTCCAGCATCCGCAGCCGCACCAGGCAGCCCAGCGCCAGCGGGATCACCAATCCGGACACCGCCATAGCGCTGATATCCGGAAAATCCAGCTCGTCGTCTTTGCCGAAGGCCTGCACCGCCGCGATGAACATCACCACGATCAGCGCCGCCAGCAGCCATACCATGATCGTATGTATGGCGGTACCCGTGAAGTCACCGCCGCTGAAATACACCGTGAACACGGTGAACACCGCCAGCGTGGCCGCCAGCCCCCACCAGTGCGCCGCTTTCT
>FR881614.1:1549-3263 GCA_000435555.1 Firmicutes bacterium CAG:176 | reverse complement strand
GAACTCATGGCAGCCGATGACGCACAGCGCCGCCACCAGCACCGCCGTGGCCCAATCCGGTGCGAAGCACAGCACGCCGATCAATGCCGGCACGCCGATGATCGCCACCAGTATTCTCTGTTTCATGGTCGTCACCTCACTTTACGCCGCCGAACCGGCGATCCCGCCGCTGATAGTCGATGATCGCTCTGTCCATATCCTGCCGGGTAAAATCCGGCCACAGCGTGTCGCAGAAATAGAATTCGCTGTAGGCACACTGCCACAGCATGAAATTGCTCAGCCGTATCTCGCCGCTGGGGCGGATGATCAGCTCCGGGTCGGGGATACCGGCAGAGTACATATTGGCGGAGAGGTTCTCCTCCGTCCAGTCTACCCCCTGCTCCGCGCACAGCCGCGCCGCCCGCAGTATCTCCGCCCTGCCGCCGTAGTTCAGGCACACATTGGCCTGGAACCCCGCATAGCGGCCGGAGATGTCATCGGTCTCATGCGCCAGCGCCTGCAGCTCCGGGGACAGTGCGCTGAGGTCACCGAAGAACCGCAGGCGGATGTGCTCCTTTTCCATGGTGTCGATAGCTTCCCGCAGATACTGCTCCAACAGGCCCATGATGGTATTCACCTCATCGGCGGGCCGCTTCCAGTTCTCTGTGGAAAAGGCGTATACCGTCAGGTATTCCACTCCCAGTTCCTTGCAGTAGGTGGCGATGTCGCGGAACACCTCTGCCCCCGCCTTGTGCCCCACCGTGCGGGGCAGGCCGCGTTTTTTCGCCCAGCGGCCGTTGCCGTCCATAATAACAGCGATATGGCGGGGAAGGCGGCTCCTGTCCACCTCCCCCGCCGTATGGGGCGTTTTCTTCGTAAACAGTCCCATTAAACAGACATCAATTCCTTTTCCTTGTTGTCCAGGATCTTGTCGATCTCCTTGCAGCTGTCGTCGGTCAGCTTCTGCAGGTCCTTCTCGGCGATCTTCAGCTCGTCCTCGGTGATCTCGGACGCCTTCTGCTGCTTCTTGAAGTTATCCATCGCATCCCGGCGGATATTCCGCACAGCCACCTTGCCGTTCTCGGCGTACTTGTGGATCTGCTTGACCAGCTCCTTGCGGCGCTCCTCGGTCAGCTGGGGGAAAGCCAGACGAATGCACTTACCGTCGTTCTGGGGGTTGATGCCCAAGTCGGACTCCTGAATGGCCTTTTCAATACCCTTCAGAATGCTGGCATCCCAAGGGGTAATGACCAGCGTCCGCGGGTCAGGAGAGCCGATAGAGCCGATCTGCTGGATGGGCGTGGGGGTACCGTAATAGTCCACGCTGATGCGGTTGAGCACGGAAGCGTTGGCGCGGCCGGCACGCACGGTGTCGAAGTCGCTCATCACGGATTCAATGCTCTTCTTCATTTTTTCCTCGTAAACCTTGTACTCGTCCTTCAACATGGGGTCAGTCCTCCTTCACGATCGTTCCGATTTTTTCGCCGCGCAGGGCGCGGATGATATTCTCCGGGTCTTTCAGGGCAAATACCAATACCGGGATATGGTTATCCATGGACAGGCTGGTGGCGGTAGAGTCCATCACAGCCAGGTGCCGCTTGAGCACCTCGTCGTAGGTGATGCTGTCAAACTTCACCGCGTCGGCGTTCTTGGCCGGGTCGCTGTCGTACACGCCGTCGATGTTCTTGGCCAGCAGGATGACGTCCGCGTCGATCTCCGCCGCCCGCAGCACCGC
>FR881614.1:0-1531 GCA_000435555.1 Firmicutes bacterium CAG:176 | reverse complement strand
CCGCAGCCCCGCCGCCGTGTCGGTGGAGAAGAACGGGCAGCCAATGCCGCAGCCAAAAATGACCACTCTCCCCTTTTCCAGGTGCCGAATGGCCCTGGCGCGGATATACGGCTCCGCCACGGCCCGGATCTCCAGCGCCGTCTGCACACGCACGTCCACACCCTTCTGCTCCAGCACGTCCGCCATGGCCATGCAGTTCATGGCCGTGGCCAGCATACCCATGTGATCGGCCCGGGTGCGCTCGATGTGTCCCTCGCCGTCCTTCACGCCGCGCCAGAAATTGCCGCCGCCGATGACGATACCCACCTGCACGCCCATGTCCACACACTGCTTGATAACGTCCGCCACCCGGCCCATGACCTGAAAGTCCAGACCGAAGTGCTTATCGCCGGCCAGCGCTTCGCCGCTGATCTTCAGCAGCACCCGCTTGAATACTGGTTGCTCCATCGCCGTTCCTCCCTAATTTTCTATCAGGTATTTTACCTTATTTCTCCCGTTTTGCATAGGGGGAAAATCGAAAATTTTTCTGAATTCTTTTTTGCAGATCCCGCGTGCCCTGCGCCTGCGGCGCATGATGCAAAACGAAAGGCTTTGTTTTTTTCCACCGGCGGTGTATAATGGGGAAAACACTTTTCCGGAGGCTGATTTTCATGGAACTTCTGCACGTGCTGGGCAATACATATGCGGCCGTCGCCGCCACCGCCCTGCTGCCCGTTTATAAGCTCAATGACCGGGATGTGGTGCTCATCGACACCGGCTACGCCAAGCTGGACAGAGCCGGCCTGACCGCGCTCATCGACGGCAGCGGCTGGCGTCTGCGCGCCATTCTCTGCTCCCACGCCCACTTCGACCACACCGGCAACGTCCGGTATTTGCAGGAGCGGTACGGCGCAAAAGCCGCCATCTCCCTGATCGAAGCCGGTATCTCTGTGAACCCGGACAGCTACCGCGCCAACTACGTGGCCCTGACCTACGGCAAAAGCCGTGAGTTGTTTCTGGAGGAGTGCTTCACCGCAGATCGAGTCATCTTCCCCCAGGAGGACCACATCGACGTAGACGGCGCCCGGTTCGGTGTACTGTCTCTCCCCGGCCATTCGGCAGGCCAGCTGGGCTTTGTCACGCCAGACGGCGCGGCCTATCTGGGTGACTGCCTCATCGACCAGGCGCTGATTGACAACGCCAAGCTGCCCACCAGTATGTTCGTCGCCAAAGATCTGGACAGCAAGGCCTCCCTCCGTTCTACCGACTACCCCGCCTATATCATCGCCCACAAGCAGATCATCAGCGACCGCGCGGAGCTGTCTGCCCTCATCGACAGCAACATCGCCTTCATCCACCGCAAGGAGCGGGAGCTGCTGGACGACCTGACCGACGGCATGACGTTCTCCGACTGGATATACGCCTTCTGCCAGCGGGAGAACATCCGCACCCGGCAGGAGCTGAAATTCAGCATCGTGGAGCGGAACTTCACCAACTTCACCGACTGGCTCACCGACACCGGCAAGGTACGCGTAGAGCGCGACTTCTGCGC
>FR881613.1 GCA_000435555.1 Firmicutes bacterium CAG:176 | reverse complement strand
CCCACAAACCCGCAAACCATTGCGCCGCAACGACTTCAAGTCATTGCCGATAGGGACTCCCTGGACTGGAAGGACTACGACGCGGATACGATATGCAGGCGCGTAACATCCAAGGTGCAGCCGGGGAGCATCGTGCTGTTCCACAACGCTGCGCTGCACACGCCGGAGGCCCTGCCTGCCATCCTCGACTGCCTGATCAACGACGGGTATACCGTTGTGCCCATCAGTCAGCTGATCCTCGATCCGCCCTACACCATCGACCACACCGGCCGGCAATTCCCGGCGGAAACAGTTTCCACTACATAAGCACGACATGGGGGCACCTAAACAGTGCCCCCATTGATCTTCGACCTGAAAGCCGCATCTGTTCGCGCGCTGATCCATCTGTCAGAGACAGCAACTCCTCGGCAATGTCCATATTCTCAAAGCGAAGCGCGTCCGTATCCCTGTGGCCAAAGGTCAAAAGTCCACATTACCAGTCACTCCTTTCTTGATTTTTGGGGCAAACGAAAAGAGCAGTTGTTTTCTATGCGAAAATAGCTGCTCTTTTCTAATATTTATATACTTCAACTGTTATCTGTTCAAATTTCTCTCAATCCATCCGTGCATCTGTTTATCAATTTTGAAATAGGACATTGTGCCTCCGCCCTCAATCCAGTCATAGTTCGGATAGAAGGAGATAAAGAAGCGCAAGCCAGAGGCGGTTTCGATTCGGAGATTTCTTCGATCATCGGCAAAAGCAGTGTGCGCTTCCTGTTGATTTTCTTCGGGGATACCATCAAATACTTCCGTCTGGAAGTCATCGTTTCCATAACTCACAAGTGTAATCGTCATGTGATAGAACTCGGTGATTTCCTGCCGATTTGTTACCGGTGAGCCAACTTCTTGTTCGTTGTTCCACTTCATTTCTGTAATGGATGCAATATCGTCTGCGCTCTCAATGCCATACACGCGATAAAGCTCGGTGAACGAACAGTTTGTGTTGCTGTCAAACTGATAGAAGTTGCAGAACAGCGCGGCATACCATGTGTCACCGTCTCGCAGAACATATACGCCATCACAAACAGCAGGTGCATACCGGTATAGCTCGATGTCAGTCTGGCTGACAGTGCTTTTATAGCCA
>FR881612.1 GCA_000435555.1 Firmicutes bacterium CAG:176 | reverse complement strand
CTACAAGCAAACACAAGGAGTACCCTCGCAATGACAGGAAGCGCAAAAAAAGAACCGGCCGGGCCGGTTCTTTTTTTGTGTTGTTATCCTCTTCCGCTGATCCGCAGTCGGTTCAGCGCGCGGGCCAGGTTGCCCTGGGCCAGCTGGTACTCAGCCATGCTGCGCTTCTGCCGCAGCTCCTCCTCCGCCTCCCGGCGGGCCCGGAGCGCACGGTTCACGTCGATATCCTCCGGCCACTCCGCCGCGTCCAGCAGCAGAAGCACCCGGTCCCCGTCGATCTTGAACAGCCCCGGCGCCACCGCCGCCCGGCGGTGCTCGCCGTCCTCCGTCTCGAACCGCAGCTCGCCGGCGCACACCGCGCCCACAGCGTTGCTGTGGCCGGCCAGCACACCGTACTCGCCGTCCGTCACGGGGATGACCGCCGACACGCACTTGCCCTGAAAGAAGGGCACGCTGGCCGCCAGCACGTCCAGTTGGAACACGGCCGCCATCACATACCGCCTTTCTTCAGCTCCTCGGCCTTGCGCTTCACGTCATCAATGGTGCCCGCGTTGAAAAACGCCGCCTCGGGATACTCGTCCATCGCGCCGGACAATATCTCCTTAAAGCCCCGCAGCGTCTCGTGCAGCGGCACGAATACACCGGGTGCGCCGCTGAACTTCTCCGCCACATAGAAGGGTTGGGACAGGAACCGCTGGATACGGCGCGCCCGCGCCACGGTCTTCTTGTCCTCGTCGCTGAGCTCTTCCATACCCAGAATGGCGATGATATCCTGCAGCTCCCGATACTTCTGCAGCGTGGACTGCACCGCCCGGGCGATGTTGTAGTGCTCCTCGCCCACGATGTTGGGCTCCAGAATGCGGGAGGTGGACTCCAGCGGGTCCACGGCGGGATAGATGCCCTGCTCCGCGATCTTACGGCTCAGCACCGTGGTAGCGTCCAGATGGGAGAACGTGGTGGCCGGTGCCGGGTCGGTCAGGTCGTCCGCGGGCACATACACCGCCTGCACGGAGGTAACAGACCCGTTCTTGGTGGAGGTGATGCGCTCCTGCAGAGCGCCCATCTCCCCCGCCAGCGTGGGCTGATAGCCCACGGCGGAGGGCATGCGTCCCAGCAGCGTGGAAACCTCGCTGCCCGCCTGGACAAAACGGAAAATATTGTCGATAAACAGCAACACGTCCTTGTGCTCCTGGTCGCGGAAGTACTCCGCCATGGTCAGGCCCGACAGCGCCACGCGCATACGCACGCCGGGGGACTCGTTCATCTGCCCGAAAACCAGCGCCGTCTTGTCGGACACGCCGCTTTCCCGCATCTCGCCCCACAGGTCGTTGCCCTCGCGGCTGCGCTCGCCCACGCCGGTGAAGATAGAATAGCCGCCGTGCTCCATAGCCACATTGTGGATCAGCTCTTGGATCAGCACGGTTTTGCCCACGCCGGCGCCGCCGAACAGACCGATCTTGCCGCCCTTGGGATACGGCTCGATCAGGTCGATGACCTTGATGCCCGTCTCCAGAATATCCGCGGCGGGCATCTGCTCGGCGAAGGTCGGCGCGGCGCGGTGGATCTCCCACCGGGGCGCGCTCTCGTCCACCGGCGGTTCGCCGTCGATGGGATCGCCCAGCACGTTGAACATACGTCCCAGCGTCTTCTCACCCACCGGCACCCGGATACCGTGTCCTGTGGCGGTGACGGTCAGCCCGCGGGCAAGCCCGTCGCTGCCTGCCATCATCACGCAGCGTACGGTCTTGTTCTCCAGGTGCTGCTCCACCTCCATGGTATAGCGCTGACCGTTCGCCTCCACGGTCAAGGCCTCATTGATGGCGGGCAAGCTCCCCTCCGGGAAGCGCACGTCGATAACGGGGCCGGAAATGCCCGTGATAGTACCTTGTTTCATTGAGGTCAGCCCTCCTTTTCTTTCTTGCTGCGCTGGGCGCGCTCACCGGCGGAGACCTCGGTGATCTCCTGGGTGATGGCCGCCTGGCGCGCCCGGTTGTACTGGACAGACAGGTCCTTCAGCAGCTCCTCCGCGTTCTGATCCGCCGCGTTCATGGCGGTCATGCGGGCGCTCTGCTCGCTGCAGAAGCTATCCACCAGCGCGCTGTAAATATAGCCGGTCAGGCAGCTGCGGGCGGCGTTGTCCAGCACC
>FR881611.1:1633-2262 GCA_000435555.1 Firmicutes bacterium CAG:176 | reverse complement strand
AACCTGGACGCCAAGCTCCGCAACCAGATGCGCGCCGAGATCATCAAGCTGCGCCAGCGGATCAACACCACGTTTATCTACGTCACCCATGACCAGACCGAGGCCATGACCCTGGGCGACCGCATCGTCATCATGAAGGATGGCTTCATCCAGCAGATCGGCACGCCTCAGGAGGTCTTTGACCACCCGGCCAATCTGTTCGTGGCCGGCTTTATCGGCACGCCCCAGATGAACTTCTTTGACGCGAAGCTGGTGAAGAACAGCGACGGCAAATACGCCGTGGCTATCGACGGCATCAATGTGGAACTGGCCGAGGATAAGCAGGTCCGGCTCAGCGCTAAAAATGTACCGGAACAGGACGTGACGCTGGGCGTTCGCCCCGATCACATCATGCTCTGCGCCGACGGCGTCAAGGGTACCGTGGATGTCAGTGAGCTGATGGGTTCCTCTGTGCATCTGCATATCTCCACCCACGACCATGACGTGGTGGTCATCGTCCCCACCAACGGCAACGCCGCCCACTTCCCCATGGGCAGCGAGGTCAACATGATCTTCGGCGGCAATGTGGCTCATGTGTTCAGCAAGGAGACGGAAAAGAACCTGGAGTGGTAACACCCTCATATAGAAGG
>FR881611.1:0-1556 GCA_000435555.1 Firmicutes bacterium CAG:176 | reverse complement strand
TGCCGTGGAGCGCATGGAACAAATGCCCTTGGGGTACGACGTCCCTTCCCTGTCATTGCGAGCCAGCGCTCACGCTGGCGTGGGGCTTCGTCCCCCGACAAAAAAGAAATCCCTTTCGGGATTTCTTTTTTGCGTTCTCAAGATTTCTTCTTACTCACATATACCATCCCGGTCAGAGACAGCGCCGCACTCACGGCGTACATTCCCACGCCCGCATCTATGGTCTTGGGGGAGCCGGTCTTGCCCTCGTCCTTCGCGGTAGTCGCAGAGCTGTAGTAGTAACGCGGCGTTTCCTCTACTGTCGGATACTTGTGCTCCGGCAGAAGCGGTGTGCCATTCGGGTTGAAGCGGTAGTCGCCGCCGTTCTGGGTGAGCTTGTCGTAAAATTCCTTGGTTTTCATGAAATCGATGGATTCTGCGGTGCCAGCGGCAAAAGTGGAAGTGCCACAGGAAGCAACATTTTCCGTTGCGGTATAGTAGTTGTTCTCAAAAACAGGTGTGCCGGATTCAACCTTACCAACAAGTCCGCCGAGACGCTTATATGGTGGTGTGGTGACACCATAATTGGTCAAATCAATTTCACCAGCAAAATAACAGTTCTTGATAGGGGTATCACCGTGGATGTAGCCCACAATGCCGCCCGTATTACCGCCAGAAGGTTTGCCGAGAACCGTCAATTTGCCGATGGAATAGCAATTTGTTATGGACGGATTACCACTGCCCAGAGAGCCGGCAATACCGCCGATGCTGTTGGCGCGAACCTCTATGTCAGCTGTGTTGAAACAGTAGCGGATTTCAGAAGTACCACCAGCATAACCAACAATACCACCAACGTTTAGACTGGCACCGTCATTATCAGTTCGAGTGACACTAATGCTGCCTTTGCTTTGGCAGTGCTCAAAGGTGGAGTCCATAGCAAACCCACATAGGCCAATAGAACCGTAGAGATAATTGTCACTGTTAGTGAATGATATATCAGATACACAATCACGAATCGTACTCTTGATAGATGCACCGACAATGGAGCCAAAATCAGAGTATTTCCTTGAACCAGTAGCATTTACAGAGCCCTGTACAGTAAGACCGGAAATCTCGGCGTTCTCAATATATCCGAAAAAGCCATATGATTCATATTCAATCATGCCATAGGCATCGGAAAAGTCCAAATTAGAAATCGTATGTCCGTTGCCGTAAAATTTTCCGCTGAAAAAATGCGGAACGTTAGCGTCGTTGTCGGCGCTGCCAATCGGCGTCCATGTTTTTACATCCTTCAAATCCAAATCCGCTTCAAGAGATACAACCGCATCTGTTTTGTCATCATATTCGCCATTGTCCACCGCTTTTGCAAATTGTAAAAGCTGATCAACAGTTCTAATGGTTGTCTTTTGCTCTGCAAAAGCAGAAATGGGCACCATCGCCAAACACAGCACCAACGCAAAAAATATACCCACTACGCGCTTCTTCATTGTACACGCCTCCTTTTATTCTCCCATAGCATACAGGCGGCATCATTCCGTGGGTACCCACGGAATGACGGGAGCTCCCGTCATTCCGTG
>FR881610.1 GCA_000435555.1 Firmicutes bacterium CAG:176 | reverse complement strand
GCTCTCCGGCGCAGGCGTCGCGGGTGCGGGGGCCGTGGGGACCGGTGCGGGTTCCGGTGCGGGAGATGTCTCCTGCGGGATCGGAGACACTTCACGCCGGGGCGGCGGAGTCGGCGCGGCCGCCGGACGGGCCGCAGGTCCTTCCGCCGGGACGACGCCCTTCTTCAAGGCGTCCTCCAGGGCGGAGACGCGGTCCGCCAGGGCCTCCGTGTCGTTGGAAAGGCTCTCGTCGCACAGACGCAGCAGGCACAGCTCGGCATCCGTCCGCTGGCGGATGCTCCGGGGCAGGGCCGCGGCGGTGCGCTGGATGGTATCGGTCATATAGAGCAGGCGGCGCATGGGGACCTCCGCCGTCAGTTCAGAGAGGGTCTTGCGGTCATACAGGCCGCCCAGCAGGGCGGCACCGCCCTCCGGCGCGGCGGCCAGAACGGTCATGTCCCGACAGAGATCGCTGAGCTCGCCCAGCAGCGCGCCCACATCCTTACCGCCCCGGTACAGCTGGTCCAGCAGCGCCAAAGCGTCGCCCCCCTGACGCGCCAGGAGCAGGCGCATGAGCTGCACCGTTTGGGTACTGCCGGCCAGTCCCAGCGTGTCCAGCACGCTGCGGCCGTCCACGACCGCGCCGGCGGCACGGCACTGGTCCAGCAGGCTGAGCGCGTCGCGCAGCGCACCGTTGGCCATGCGGGCCAGCAGGTCCGCCCCGTCCGGGGTCAGGTCGATGGCTTCGGCCTTCGCCACCTTCAGCAGCTGCTGCTCCATATCGTGGGGCAGGATGCGCTTGAAGTTGAACCGCTGGCAGCGGGAGAGTATGGTAGCCGGGACCTTCTGGATCTCGGTGGTGGCCAGAATAAACAGCAGGTGGGCGGGCGGCTCCTCCATGATCTTCAGCAGGGCGTTGAAGGCGTCGCGGGAGAGCATATGCACCTCGTCGATGATGTAGACGCGCTTTTGCAGCACCGCCGGCGGGTAGACGGCCTCCTCCCGCAGGCTGCGGGCGTCGTTGACGCTGCCGTTGGAGGCGGCGTCCAGCTCCGTCACATCCAGCAGTGAGCCGTCATCAATGCCGCGGCAGGCGGCGCACTGGTTGCAGGGCGCGCCGTCAATGGGGTGCTGACAGTTGACGGCCTTGGCCAGGATGCGGGCACAGGTGGTCTTGCCGGTGCCGCGGGTACCGGTGAACAGGTAGGCGTGGCCCACCTGACCGTCGGCCACCTGGCGCTGGAGCGTATCGGTGATGTGCTGCTGACCCACCACCTCGGAAAAGGTCTTGGGCCGGTATTTGCGGTACAGCGCCTGGTACATGGGCACACCTCCCTGCCGACAAACAAAATAAACGAGTCCTCCGCCGTGAGCCACAGGGCCGGCACCCTCGCGGCACATGGATGATCCCTCTTAATGCTGCTCGGTTCCCCGCCTGACATGATTCGTGGGTATCCATTGCGCGAGACCGGCCCCGCAGCTCACGGCGGAGGACAAGTTCGTAAGATACATTCTACTACAATTCTTCCGCGATGGCAACTGTTTTTTGCCGCCTGTTTCGCTTTTGCTTTTATTATACCCTCTGTTGACAAGGGCAGACACGAAAAAAGACGGCGCTTCAGCGCCGCCTTTTTTTCGGTAAAAGGAGAGAGAAATACAATGGGTGGGTATCCTTTCGGATGAGCGTATCATACACGCATCCGGGGCGGAAGTCAACAGGCTTGATAAAGAATTAACAAATCATTCACAAAGCGCGCCCGCCGTTCACAGATCGTTTACAGAGCCGCCCCTCTTCCCTATTGACAACAAAAAATATTGGTGCTACCATTTAGCACGCTAATAGTTTGTATGCTAAAAATTCAAAAGCAAAGAAGGAGGACCGCCATGAAATTCTGCTTTGACGAGCACCCGGCGCACTTCGGCGCGCTGTTCGGCTACTGCGATCACCAGGTGCATAAGCTGATGGGGCGGATGCTGAAGCGCTACGACGTATCGCCCATGCAGTGCCGGACGCTGATGTTCCTGCACGACGCGGAGGGCAGCGTGAACCAGAAAACACTGGAGCGCCACCTGATGATCAAGCCCAGCACGGTGAACGGCATCGTGGACCGGCTGGAGGAGAAGGGGCTGGTATACCGCACCGTCAGCGCCACGGACGGACGGTGCCGCATTCTGGCACTGACAGAGGAGGGCCAGCGGTTCCATGACGATTTCCAGACCGTGCTGCACCAGGTGAACGAACGGCTGGAGCGCGGCTTCACGCAGGAGGAAAAGGCGCAGTTCACCGCGTTCCTGCTGCGGGCGGGACGGAACCTGACCGACGAGGAGGAGGAAGCATGATAAAAAAATTGGCGCCCTATACCAAGGGCTACCGCCTGCTGATGCTGTTCGCCATCGCCTGCTCCGCCGGAGAGGCGGTGCTGGAGCTGACGCTGCCCCAGGTGATGAGCGACATCGTGGATATCGGCATCGCCAACGGAGACAGAGGCTATATCCTGATGGCGGGGCTGAAAATGGTCATTATGGCGCTGCTGGCGCTGGGCTGCGGCGTGGGCGCTGCGGCACTGGCCGCCAAGGCGTCCATGGGCTTCGGCGCGGCGCTGCGGAAGGCGGAGTACGAGCAGGTACAGCGTTTCTCCTTTGCCAACATCGAGCGCTTCTCCACCGCCAGTCTGGTGACGCGGCTGACCAATGACGTGGCCTCGGTACAGATGACCACATTTATGGGAATGCGTATGCTGGTGCGGGCCCCCACCATGCTGGTGACGGCACTGGTGATGGCCCTGATCATCAGCACAAGGCTGAGCCAGGTCTTCCTGGTGGTCATTCCCCTGCTGGTCATCGCGGTGGTCATCGTCATCAAGCGGGTAGGGCCGTTCTTCACCTCTTTGCAGGGGGCCACGGACCAGCTGAACCTGGTGGTGCAGGAGGACCTGAACGCCATCCGCGTGGTGAAATCCTTTGTGCGTGAGGCACAGGAAAAGGAGAAGTTCACCCAGCGCAGTGAGAAGCTGCGAAGCATGGCCGAGCGCGCCTTCGGCTTTGTGGTGCTGTTCATGCCGGTGATGATGGTCCTCATGGGCGGCACCATCACGGCGGTCATGTGGATCGGCGGCCACTACGTGTGGGAGGGCACGCTGCTCTCCGGCGATCTGATCGCGTTCTTTACCTATTTGAGTGAGATACTGATGTCGCTGATGATGGTATCCGTGGTGCTGATGATGCTGACCCGGGCCATCGCCTGCGGCAAGCGTATCGCCGAGGTGCTGGAGGAGAAACCCCGCATCACCGACGAGCAGGCCGACCCGGCGCTGAAGGTGGAGGACGGCTCCATCCGCTTCGACCATGTGTATTTCAAGTACCACGACACGGCGGAGGCCTGGAATCTGGAGGACGTGAGCTTTATCGTACCCAGCGGGGCCACGGTGGGCATTTTAGGCGGCACCGGCAGCGCCAAGACCACGCTGGTGAGCATGATCCCCCGGCTGTACGACGTGAACGGCGGCGCGGTGTATGTGGGCGGTCACAATGTGAAGAACTACACCATGGAGGCGCTGCGCAGCGGCTGCGCCATGGTATTGCAGAAGAACACGCTGTTCTCCGGCACCATCCGGGAGAACCTGCGCTGGGGCGACGAGAACGCCAGCGATCAGGAGATCGAGGCGGCCTGCCGTCTGGCCTGCGCCGATGAGTTTATTGAGAAAATGCCGGACGGGTACGACACCTATATCGAACAGGGCGGCACCAACGTCTCCGGCGGGCAGAAGCAGCGGCTGTGCATCGCCCGAGCGGTGCTGCGGAAGCCGAAGATACTGATCCTGGACGACTCCACCAGCGCGGTGGACACCGCCACGGACGCGAAGATCCGAGGCGCGCTGAAAACGGCGCTGCCGGGCACCACAAAGCTCATCATCGCCCAGCGGATCACATCCGTTATGGACGCCGACCTGATACTGGTGATGGACGATGGGCACATCTCCGCCATAGGCACCCATGAGGAGCTGATGGCGCAGAGCGACATTTATCGGGAGGTCTATCGCTCCCAGCAGGAAGGGGTGAGCATCGATGGCTGAACAAAAACGCGGCGGACCGCGCGGCCACGGGCCCCAGGGACACGGCTTCCAGCGGCCCAAGGACTTCCGGGGCACGGTGAGCAAGCTGCTGCGCTATATCGGGCGCTACAAGGCGTCGCTGGTAGTGGTGTTCATATGCCTTGTCATCAGCTCCGTGGGCTCGGTGATGAGCAGCTATCTGCTCAAGCCTATTATCAACGACTATATTCTGGTAGGCGACTTCGCCGGCCTGCTGAAAATGCTGGCGCTGCTGCTGGGACTGTTCCTGCTGTCGGGCCTGTGCTCCTATGCCTACGCCCGCATCATGGTGCATATCTCCCAGCGGACGGTGGCCCAGATGCGGCAGGATCTGTTCGACAAATTGCAGGACCTGCCCCTGCGGTACTTCGACACCCACCAGTCCGGCGACCTGATGAGCCGCTTTACCAACGACATGGACACCGTGTCGGAGATGATCAACTCCAGCTTCGCCAGTGTAGTGTCCTGCGCCTTGACGTTTATCGGCATTGTTGTTATGATGCTGTATATGAACTGGGTGCTGACGCTGATCACCTTTGCCTTTCTGGTGCTGATGCTGCTGGTGGTCAAGGGCGTGGGCGGCAGAAGCCGCGTGAGCTTTCAGGCACAGCAGCAGGCGCTGGGCGCCATGAACGGCTATATCGAGGAGATGGTGGAGGGCCAGAAGGTCATCAAGGTGTTCAACCACGAGAGCAAGGCCATCGCGCAGTTCTCCGGGCTGAACGACAGCTATCGGGACGCCGCCACGGCGGCCCAGACCTACTCCGGCGCCATGATGCCGGCCATGGCCAACCTGTCACGCATCGACTACGCCGTCACCTGCTGCGTGGGCGGACTGCTGGCCATCGGCGGAATGTTCGACGTGGGCTCCCTGGGCGCGTACCTGCTGTATGTGAAGCAGGTGAGCCAGCCCATCTCGCAGATCAGCCAGCAGGTGAACGTGCTGCTGGCGGCGGTGGCCGGCGCGGAGCGCATCTTCGCCGTGATGGAGGCCGAGCCGGAGGTGGACGAGGGCAAGACCGTCATCGTCCGGGTGGAAAAGCATGGCGATACGCTGACCGAGACGAACCGCCGCACCGGCTGCTGGGCGTGGAAAAAGCCTGACGGCACGCTGGTGGAGCTGAAGGGCGACGTGCGCTTCGACCATGTGACCTTCTCCTATGACGGGGAGAAAACCGTGCTGAACGACGTGTCGCTGTTCGCCAAGCCGGGGCAGAAGATCGCCTTTGTGGGCTCCACCGGCGCGGGCAAGACCACCATCACCAACCTCATCAACCGGTTCTACGATGTGCAGGAGGGCACCATCACCTATGACGGCATCGACGTGAGGGACATCCAGAAGGACTCCCTGCGCCGTTCGCTGGGCATGGTATTGCAGGACACCCATCTGTTCACCGGCACCATCGCGGACAACATCCGCTACGGACGGCTGGACGCCACGGACGAGGAGGTACGGGCCGCGGCGAAGCTGGCCAACGCCGACAGCTTTATCCGGCACCTGCCCCAGGGGTATGACACGGTGATCACCGGGGACGGCGGCAGCCTGAGCCAGGGCGAGCGCCAGCTGCTGGCCATCGCCCGGGCGGCGGTGTCCGACCCGCCGGTGCTGATCCTGGACGAGGCCACCAGTTCCATCGACACACGGACGGAAAACCTGATCGAGCAGGGCATGGACTCGCTGATGGAGGGCCGGACGGTATTCGTTATCGCGCACCGGCTGTCCACCGTGCGGAACAGTCAGGCCATTCTGGTGCTGGAGCACGGGCGCATCATCGAACGCGGCGACCATCAGGAGCTGCTGGCGCAGAAAGGCAAGTATTATCAGCTCTACACCGGTAAGGCGGAGTTGAGCTGACGTATAGGACTACCAAAAAACGGAAACCATAAGGAGGATGCACCATGACGGAAAAACAGCTTTGTGATATGGCGGTGGCCATGCTGGAGCGTTCCTATGTACCCTATTCCCACTTCCCGGTGGGCGCGGCGCTGCTGTGCAAGGACGGGACAGTATTCACCGGCTGCAACGTGGAGAACGCCGCCTACGGCGCCACGATATGCGCCGAACGGACGGCCATGGTCAAGGCGGTCAGTGAGGGACACAGGGACTTCGACACCATCGTGATCGCCGGGCGCAGCGAGGATCACTGCGTGCCCTGCGGCACCTGCCGGCAGGTGATGATGGAGTTCGCACCTGACCTGACGGTGATCTGCCTGAACGGAAAGGGCGAGAGCAAGCGCTTCGCGCTGAAGGAGCTGCTGCCCTACGGCTTTGACCAGAGCTGGCTGTAAAAGCGGAAAAGCTTTCCATGGAACCAAATCGCACCGCGCTCCGTCTCAATGGACAGAAACCTATTTCAGGAGGAAACTACACGATGAAAAAAATCATTTCCCTTGTGCTCACCGCCATGCTGACCCTGAGTCTCGCCGCCTGCGGCACGAAGAACGACAGCAAGGGTGACCAGCCCGCCGCGCCTGCCAGCGCTCTTGACCTGCTGGAGAAGGTGTGGAGCACCTACACCGATGATGAGAAGTTCCCCGCCGCCGGCGGCGACTACTCCGAGGCGAACAGCAAGGAGGACGCCCCCGGCGTCTATGACCTGACCGACCGCGCCGCTGTGGACAGCGCCCTCGGCCTGCCGGAGACGGCCAAGGTGGATCAGGCCGCGTCGCTGGTCCATATGATGAACCAGAACACCTTTACCGCCGCGGCGTACCACTGCACCGATGATGCCGATGCGCTGGCCACCGCCCTGCGGGACAACATCCAACAGCGGCAGTGGATGTGCGGCTTCCCCGATAAGGTTGCCGTGGCCGTGGTGGGCGAGTATGTGGTGTCCGTGTTCGGTGCCGAGGATCTTGTGAACACCTTTATGTCCCACCTGAACGGCATCTTCGGCGTGCAGCCCGTCTACGACGAGGCCATCCTGTGAAGCGCTGGATAGAGCGAGGCGTATTTCTGCTGGCGGCAGCGGCTATGGTCATAGCTGCTGCCGCCATTCCCACCCGGCGGGTGCAGGAGGATACGCTGCCGGAGGTATATGTGTACCGTGGCTATGCCGCCGCCACCGACGCACCGTGGAGCGAGAAATCACTGGACTTCGCCGTAAAACGGTTTTCTCACCTGTTGGAGGCATATTTCCCCGGGTCGGAACACGTATATATGAGCGTGATCCCAGATAAGGCCGCTTTTATGGAGACGCCGGAGGGCTACACGCCCGCTGGGGCCCAGGAGACGGCGGACTATCTGGCGCAGCGGCTGCCGGTGGAGATCATCGACATCGCGCCGCTGCTGGCGCTGGAGGACTATTACCGTACCGATCCCCACTGGCGGCAGGAGCGTCTTTCCGCCGTGGCGCAGACCATATCGGAGGCCATGGATGCACCTGTGCCGGACATGACAGAGGAGACGCTGTGCGCGCTGGCGGGCGAATTTCACGGCAGCTACTGGGGCAAGACGGCGGAGCCGCTGACGGCGGACGTCCTGTCCTATATCACCTCTCCCCTGCTGGATAGCTGCACGGTGTACGACTATGAGACGGACAGCACCGGCGGCGTATACGACTTTACCGCGGCGGAGAAATCGCCCTATGATCTGTTTCTGGGCGGACCGAAGGCGCTGCTGCGGATCGAAAACCCGGCGGCTAACAATGACCGGACGCTGATCGTGTTCCGGGATTCCTTCGGCAGCAGCCTTGTGCCGCTGCTGGCGGGCAGTTACCGCACCGTATATGTGGTCGATATCCGGTATATGGCCACAGACGCGCTGGCACGGGTGACGGAATTCCCGGAGGGAGCGAATGTACTGCTGCTGTACAGCGTTGCCGTACTGCAAAACAGCATTACGCTTAAGTAAGCAAAAGGCCGGGCGCTTTCAGTGCCCGGCCTTTTGCGGCAGAAAGAACGCCGGAGCAATGCTCCGGCGTTCTGCATTTACTTAGAAGAAGAACTCCTTGATCTGGCCGTACAGGATGAGGACCATGCACAGCGGGGTGATGAACTTGACGCAGACCTTGAAGAAGCCGTAGCTGCCCATGGCATGACCGGACTGCTCCGCCTCTTCCTTGACGAACTCGGGGCCGATCTCCCAGCCAATCATCAGGCACATCAGCAGGGCACCCAGCGGCATCATAACGCCCTCGGACAGTGCATCCCAGAAGTCCAGCCAGTCAGCCGCCCAGTTCTTGGGTTCCGCTATATTCAGTATATTGGCCGGTGCGATACCGCTGGAACCCAGGCAGTCGGCGCAGACCAGGATGCAGCCCAGGCCCACCAGAGCCGCGGCGATCAGGGTGTACTTCTTGCGCTTGTCACCCTTGCCCTCGATACGGGCCTTATCCACGAAGTGGGCCACGATGACCTCCAGCAGGGAGATGGAGGAGGAGATGGCGGCAAACACCACCAGCAGATAGAACAGGATGCCGAAGATGGGACCCAGTGTGCCCATGGAGTGGAACACGTTCTGCATGGTGA
This sequence comes from Firmicutes bacterium CAG:176, assembly GCA_000435555.1. GTDB lineage: Bacteria > Bacillota > Clostridia > Oscillospirales > Oscillospiraceae > Vescimonas > Vescimonas sanitatis. The sequence goes on along the minus strand of FR881610.1, from coordinate 12,884 downwards.
TAAACAGCAGCTTGGGGCCGCCGATGTTGCCGGCGGGATCCAGCGCGAAGCGGGCGGGCATGACGCACAGACCGGCCATCAGCGCCACCATGGTATCCATGATGATGATCAGCAGGGCGTTCTTCTGCAGGTTCTCCTTCTTATGCAGGTAGGAGCCGTAGGTGATCATGGCGCCCATGCCCAGAGACAGGGAGAAGAACATCTGGCCGCCAGCGGTGGAAACAACGCTAAAGATGCTGGGAGCGCCGGACTGGTAGGAGACGATGGCCTGTGCCACGCCATTGACCATGATGGAGGAAACCTCCACGCCATCAACAACCGCCTTGGCGGGCACATAATAGCCGACATTGGCCGCCCAGCCGGGGGAGAACATGTACTTCAGACCGTCCAGAGCACTGCCGTTAACAACGCCCTCCACGAGAGACCCGTCCGCCTGCAGGATCTGCACGGCCACGTCGGTACCCTCCAGGGTGCAGGCGCGGATGATGCAGATCAGCAGGGCCACGAACAGGGCGGGCATACCCACGGAGCAGACCTTCTCGATGCCGCCGCCGACGCCACCCATAACGATGAGCATGGTCAGCGCCACGAAAATAAGGCCGTAGATAATACCCTCAGCGGGACTGCCCAGGAAGTTGCCGAAAATTTCGCCGCCGGACAGGCCATTGGAGCCGAAGCCGGCACCGAACAGATCGCCGATGTTCAGAACGGTGTACTTGATGCAGTAGCCGCCCAGTGCGCAGTAGAAGAACAGGATGAAGAAGGCGGACAGGATGCCCAGCCAGCCCATCCACTTGAACTTCTTGGACAGAGCCTTGTACGCGCCCACGGCGCCGTGGCCGGTCTTGCGGCCGATGGCCAGCTCGCCCACCATAACGATGAAGCCGCACAGGACCGCCAGGATCAGATAGATGATGAGGAACGTGAAGCCGCCGGAGGCACCCATCTTATTGGGGAAGCCCCAGATGTTGCCCAGGCCGACTGCAGAGCCGACCGCGGCCATCAGGAATCCGAAATTGGATCCAAAGCCTTTTCTTTCTTCCATTGTTTTCTCTCCTTAACAGATTTTTGCCCCTACGTCGCCGCAGAAGCTGATAAACTTTACCGCACCCGTCTATTGACAGGAAACGGCACGGGGCACCGCCATGCCCCGCAGGTATTTCCTCACGGGATAAAATCCCTTCAAGGCTACCTGAAAAAAGTATACAGGAAACTCTTTCCGCCCGCAATTAGCAGTTTTTATAAAAATTGAGCGCCATATTGTACATTTTTAACATTCTATGAACGGATTTTTCCACATATTTTATATGGTTTTTGCTTCTTTTTTACATTGAACCATTCAGTTTTTGGCGGGGTTCCGGGATTTTTGCAACGGACGGTGAATGATTTTCTTTTGAGGAAACCGATTGTGGCTTTATTAACAGGTGGGAGAGGGAACAAAAAAGACCGCCCTCCGGCGGTCTTTTCGATCTGTCAGGAGAGAGGTTGACCGGATGGCGGTCTCGGGAACAACTGAAAACACATCCGCAGAAAAACGCTGCGGACTATGGAAAAAGTATACGGGAAATCGTCGAATGGTTCGATCAGCAATTTTAACGTCTTTTTCTGTTTTAACATTATCTTAACGTTTGCAACGTGGTTTTTGTGGTATTTTTCAACCGCTCTGCGTTTAAATATATGCAAAGCACAGGTGTTTTTCCATGTTTTCCGGCGTAAATATCTTCGCTTTCATATTAGGAAACTTTTTCATCGTCGTGTTAAGAGTGCGTTAATTATACGCTGGGAGACGGTGTCCGGACGCAAAAGGCGGGCACTTCCCTTTTTGCGCATTGTGTGGTATACTATGGTTTTATGAGACAAGACACGCAAAGGAGGCGGGACACGTGAGACGAGCAGGCGCAGCGGTGCTGGCGGCGGTATTGGCGCTGACGCTGGCGGGCTGCGGGCGGCAGGACCGTCCGCAAAGCGGGAAACTGAACGTGGTGTGCACGCTGTTCCCCTACTACGACTTTGTGCGGCAGATCGGCGGGGACGCGGTGGACGTACAGCTGCTGGTGCCCGCCGGGCGGGAGACACACAGCTTTGAGCCCACGCCGCTGGACGTGATCGCCGTCAGCGAGGCGGAGGTGTTCATCTACAACGGCGGGGAAAGCGAGCTGTGGGTGGAGGACATTCTGGACGCGGCAGGCGAGGCTATCCCCTACCGGCTGGCTATGATGGACTGCGTGGAGACATACCGGGAGGAGTACGCCGAGGGGATGCAGGGCAGCCATGACCACGCACATGACGAACATGGCGAGCACGATGACCATGAGGCGCATGATGGGCATCTGCACGACGGCCACGAAGAGGAAATAGAGTACGACGAGCACATCTGGACATCGCCGGTGAACGCCATGGCCCTGTGCCGGGCCATCTGCGATACGCTGTGTGAGGCCGATCCGGACAATGCCGACGGCTATCGGACTCGGCTGGCGGACTATCTGGACGAATTGCAGGCGCTGGACGAGACATTCCGTGACATCACGGACCATGCGGCACGGCGGCTGCTGGTGTTCGGCGATCGGTTCCCGCTGCTGTATTTCTGCAGGGAATATGATCTGGATTACCGGGCGGCGTTCCACGGCTGCGCGGGAGACACGGAGCCGTCCCTCGCCACGCTGAAATATCTGATCGACGTGGTGGAGAAGCAGGAGATACCGGTGGTATACACCATCGAGCTGAGCAGCCGGAAGGTGGCGCAGGCCATCGCCGAGACCACCGGGGCGCAGGTGCGGACATTCCACTCCTGCCAGACGGTGAGCCGGGCGGAATTCGACGGCGGAGCCACCTATATCAGTCTGATGACCGCCAACGCGGCGGCACTGAAGGAGGGACTGTCCTGATGGAACAGGAGAAGCGCATATTGCTGGACTGCCGGGACACAGCGCTGGGCTATGAGGGCAAGCCGGTGTGGGAACACCTGAGCTTTCAGGTGCACAGCGGCGACTATGTGTGCATCGTGGGTGAAAACGGCAGCGGCAAGTCCACACTGGTGAAGAGCCTGCTGGGGCTGCTGCACCCCATGGCGGGCGAGATCGTACGTTCGCCCTCCCTGCGCTCCGGCGCCATCGGCTATCTGCCCCAGCAGACAAAGGCGCAGAAGGACTTTCCCGCCACGGTGACGGAGGTAGTGCGCAGCGGCTTTCTCAGCGGGAAGGGAATGCGGTTTTTCTACACGCCGAAGGAGAAGTCCACCGCGCTGATGCACATGGGCAAGCTGGGCGTGCTGGAGCTGAAGGACCGGTGCTACCGGGAGCTGTCCGGCGGGCAGCAGCAGCGGGTGCTGCTGGCGCGTGCCCTGTGCGCCGCCGGGGAGCTGCTGATCCTGGACGAGCCGGTGACGGGACTGGACCCGGCGGCGGCCCAGGAGCTGTACCGCACGCTGGAATACCTGAACAAGCAGGAGGGCATCGCCATCGTGGCGGTGACACACGATATACGCAGTGCCCTGCGCTACGCCGACCATATTCTGCACGCCGGCCATGGAACGTACTTCTTCGGCACGGCGGCGGACTATCTAACGTCCCCCTGGGGCAAACGGTTCGGAGGTGACGAGGCATGAGCTTACTGCTGGAAATGTTCACGTACCCGTTCATCCTGCGGGCGTTCGTGGTGGGTATCCTGGTGGCGCTGTGCGCGGCGCTGCTGGGCGTACCGCTGGTACTGAAGCGGTACGCCATGATCGGCGACGGGCTGAGCCATGTGTCCTTCGGCGCATTGAGCATCGCACTGGCCTGCGGCTGGGCGCCGCTGCCGGTGTCTATCCCGGTGGTGGTGCTGGCGGCACTGGGGCTGCTGCGGATGACGGAGAGAAGCCGGATGGGCGCGGACGCGGCCATCGCGGTGGTCAGCGCGTCGGCGCTGGCCGTGGGCGTGGTGGTGACAAGCCTGACCACCGGCATGACCACGGATGTGGACAGCTTTATGTTCGGCTCCATCCTGGCCATGGACCGGGCGGATGTGGCGCTGAGCGTGGGACTGTGCGCGGCGGTACTGGTGCTGTATGTGCTGTTTTACCATCGGCTGTTCGCCATCACCTTCGACGAGAGCTTCGCCCGGGCCACCGGGGTGAAGGTGGGGCTGTACAACACCATCCTGTCGGTGCTGACGGCGCTGACCATCGTGCTGGGCATGCGGATGATGGGCGCGATGCTGATCTCCAGTCTGGTCATCTTCCCGGCGCTGACGGCCATGACGCTGCTGCGGAGCTTCCGGGGCGTGGTCATCTGCGCCGCGGGGCTGAGTGTGGTGTGCTTCTGCGTGGGGCTGACCGGGTCGTACCTGTGGGGCACGCCGGTGGGCGCCACGGTGGTGCTGGTAAATTTGGCGGCGTTTTTGCTGTCGAGAGGCGTTATGAAGCTGAAAAGAGCGTCCTAAGGGGCGTTCTTTTCAGCTTTTCGACCTATTTTGCGGGTGTTTTTGCGGAAAAACCCTTGCGTTTCGTGTGCTTATATGGTATGCTATGTGTGTACGTAAGGTTAAGGTATTGACTGGAGTGGACGAGATCGTCCGCTTTTTTTAATGGTCATCGTTCCATGATGACCGGGACGTTCTGTTGGAGGGCTTGCTGTGAAAAAGATCACCGAGGTCGTATGGGCGCTGGCGGAGCCGGCGGTGCAGGCGCAGGGCTGCCGCATCTGGGATGTAGAGTACGTCCGGGAGGCGGGACAGTGGTACCTGCGGCTGTATCTGGACAAGGACGGCGGCGTGGACATTCTGGACTGCGAGGCCATCAGCCGCACGGTCAGCGATCTGCTGGACGAGGCGGACCCCATCGAGAGCAGCTACGTGTTCGAGGTGGGCTCGGCGGGGCTGGAGCGCCAGCTGAAGCGGCCGGGGGATTTTGCGCAGTTCATGGGCAGCCCCGTGCTGGTGAAAACGTACCAGCCCAAGGACGGGCGCAAGGAGTTCGCCGGGACCCTGGCGGGCTATGACAACGGCGCGGTGCTGCTGGACATGGGCGGCGAGACGGTGCGCTTTGAGAAGAACGAGACGGCGCTGGTGCGCCTGCGGGTAGAATTCTGAGACAACACGACTTGAGATAGAAGGAGAAACGACCATGAAATGTGACGAGATCTTCGCGGCACTGGCTATGCTGGAAAAGGAACGGGGCATTCCCCAGAGCTTTATGATGGGCAAGATCATCCAGGCGCTGACCACCGCCTATAAGCGCGACCACGAGGGCGTGGAGTATGTGGTGGTGGACGTGGATGAGGAGAAGAAGGACCTGAAAATGTACGTCCAGAAGGAGATCGTGGAGGAGGTGGAGAACCCCGCCAGCCAGATCTCGCTGGAGGAGGCCAAGCGCATCTCCGCCAAGAACGAGTTGGGCGGCATGGTGAACTTCCCGGTGGAGTCCGTGGAATTCGGCCGCATCGCCGCCGGCAACGGCAAGCAGGTCATCATCCAGGGCCTGCGGGAGGCCGAGCACGGCATGATCTATGACGAGTGGGGCAGCAAGCAGCATGAGATTCTCACCGGCACCGTCAGCCGCATCGACCCCCGGAACGGCAACGTGATCCTGCGGATCGGCAGCGGCAGCGAGGCTACGGAGGCTGTGCTGACCATGAACGAGCAGGTGCCCGGCGAGGAGCTGCACGAGGGGCAGATGGTGAAGGTGTATCTGGTGGAGGTGCGCCGCAGCACACGCGGGCCGCAGGTGATGATCTCCCGCACCCACCCCGGTCTGGTGAAGCGGCTGTTTGAGCTGGAGGTGCCGGAGATCTACGACGGCACCGTGGAGGTGCGGTCCATCGCCCGGGAGGCGGGCAACCGCACGAAGATCGCCGTGTGGTCCGAGGACCCCAACGTGGACGCCATCGGCGCGTGCGTGGGCCCCAGGGGGCAGCGCGTGAACGCCATCGTGGACGAGCTGCGGGGCGAGAAGATCGACATTGTGAAGTACAGCGAGGACCCGGCAGAGTTTATCGCCGCGGCGCTGGCGCCGGCGGATGTGGTCAGCGTGCAGCTGGCCGACGAGGGCAAGGCCTGCCGCGTGACGGTGCCCGCAGACCAGCTGAGTCTGGCCATCGGCAAGGAGGGGCAGAACGCCCGTCTGGCCGCGCGGCTGACCGGCTATAAGATCGACATCAAGGCGGCCAACGCGGAGTAAGCGGCGGCTGCGGAAAGGAACGGCAGCGATGCAGAAGACCCGTAAGATACCCCAGCGGCAATGTGTGGGCTGCCGGGAAATGAAAGACAAAAAGGCGCTGCTGCGTATCGTGAAGACCCCGGAGGGGGAGATACTGCTGGACAGCACCGGAAAGAAATCCGGCCGGGGCGCGTACGTGTGCCCGGACCCGGAGTGCCTGAAAAAAGCACGGAAAAGCCGTGCGCTGGAGCGCGCCTTCGACACCGCCATACCGGCGGAGGTGTACGACGCGCTGGAAGGGCAGATGGTGGCACTGTGACAGAGCATTTGTTATCCACTTTGGGTCTGGCGCTGCGCGCCGGTGCGGTGGCCGTGGGCGAGGAGCCCGTAGGCGCGGCGGCACGGGCCAAGAAGGCCAGGGTCATCTTTACGGCGCGGGACGCGGCGGCATCCTCGGTGCGGCGGGCGTACAGCTTCGGCCGGGCAGGCAGCTGTCTGTGCCTGCCCTTCCCGGCGGACAAGGAGGATTTCGGCCGGGCGCTGGGCCGGACCAGCGTGGCCATGTGCGCGGTGACGGATATCGGGTTCGCCCAGTCGCTGGTGAAAAAGCTGGCGGCGGCGGAGCCGGAGATCTACGGCGCGGCGGCGGAAACACTGGACCTGAAGGCCAAGCGGGCAAGGGAACGGAAGGAAGAGCAATTACAGCACGAGAAGAACCTGCGGCAGGGCAGGCACCGCGTTCACGGCGGCAAGCCGCCGGAGCCGCCCCACGCGTCTCCGGAGCCTCCGGCACCGGAGCACAGGCCCCCCGCGCCGGAACACCGGCGTCCGCCGCGGCGGGAGTATCCGGAGGGACGCCCCGACCGGGTCTATAAGGAACGGAGCGGCCGCCCGCCCAGGGATAAACGGCCGGCAAAGAAGGAGGCCCCCGGCGCACGGTATGAAAACGCGCGGCCGGTAAAGAAGGGCAAGGGAAGCCGGAAAACGACCGGCAGATAACAGGAACACAGCGCGCCGTGAGCGCGGCGCGAGCAACTGAGATGGAGGTGGCTTTATTTGGGTAGTATCGCTAACAAATACAGAGTGCATGAGGTGGCCAAGGACTTCGGCGTGTCCACGAAGGAGATCACGGAGATCCTGACCAAGTACGCCGAAACGCCCAAAAATCATATGCAGGTGCTGGAGGACCGGGAGCTGAGCCTGATCTTTGAGTATCTGACCCAGCACAACCCGGTGAGCAGCATCGCGGTGATCTTCGCCGAGGGCGCCAAGCCGGAGGAGAAGAAGGCGGAGAAGCCCGCCGCCAAGCCGGCGCAGAACGCATCCGCGCCGGTACAGGGTCAGGGCCAGGGCGGCAGGCCCCAGCAGGGCGGCGCGCCCAAGGCGGAGCAGCCCAAGCAGCCCATGTCCCGCGTGCCCCAGCGGCAGGTGGTGGACACCCGCAAGGCCACCAACGTCAATCTGGACAAGTACGACGAGAAATTGCAGGATATGGCCGACGCCCGCAGCAGCGGCAAGCGGGACCAGCAGGCCCCCCAGGGCAAGGAGAAGTTCCGCAGCAATAAGCAGCGGCGGGACAATAACTTCGCCAGCAACAAGCGCAAGCAGGAGGAGGCCGACCGGCTGCGGAAGCTGCGGCTGGAGGTCATCAAGAAGACCCCTGTGACCGTGCAGATCCCCGACGAGATCAGCGTGGGCGAGCTGGCCAGCCGGATGAAGAAGACCGGCGCGGAGGTGGTCAAGTGCCTGATGAAGAACGGCGTGATGGCCTCCCTGAGCCAGATGATCGACTTCGACACCGCCGCCATCATCGCCGAGGAGATGGGCTGCAAGGTAGAGAAGGAGGTCGTCGTCACCATCGAGGAGCGCCTGATCGACGACCATCAGGACAAGGACGAGGACCTGGTGCCCCGGGCACCCGTGGTGGTGGTCATGGGCCACGTGGACCACGGCAAGACCAGCCTGCTGGACTATATCCGCAACGCCCACGTGGCCAGCGGCGAGGCCGGCGGCATCACCCAGCACATCGGCGCCTATCAGGTGCAGATCAACGGCAAGCCCATCACATTTCTGGATACCCCCGGCCATGAGGCCTTTACCTCCATGCGCGCCCGCGGCGCTATGGTGACGGATATCGCCATTCTGGTGGTGGCCGCCGAGGACGGCATCATGCCCCAGACGGTGGAGTCCATCAACCACGCCAAGGCCGCCGGTATCCCCATTATCGTGGCCATCAACAAGATGGATAAGCCCGAGGCCAACCCCGAGCGCATCAAGCAGCAGCTCACCGAATACGGCCTGGTGTGCGAGGAGTGGGGCGGCGACACCATCGTGTGCCCCATCTCCGCCAAGACCGGCATGGGCGTGGACAATCTGCTGGAGATGCTGACGCTGACCGCCGAGGTGGGCGAGCTGAAGGCCAACCCCAACCGCGCGGCGCAGGGCACCGTGATCGAGGCCCGTCTGGACAAGGGCCGCGGCCCCGTGGCCACGCTGCTGGTACAGAACGGCACGCTGCATCAGGGCGACATCATCATCGCCGGTACCTCTGTGGGCCGCGTGCGTGCCATGGTCAGTGACAAGGGCCAGCGCATCACCGAGGCCGGACCCAGCGTGCCCGTGGAGATCACGGGTCTGAGCGAGGCACCCTCCGCCGGCGCTACCTTCAACGCCGTGGCCGACGAAAAGCTGGCCCGCGAGCTGGTGGAGCAGCGCAAGGCCGAGGAGAAGGCCAAGGCCAACGCCCCTGTGACCAAGGTGTCGCTGGAGGATCTGTTCAGCCAGATCCAGGCCGGTGAGATGAAGAACCTGAACCTGATCGTCAAGGCGGACGTGCAGGGCAGCGTGGAGGCGGTGAAGTCCTCGCTGGAGAAGCTGAGCAACGAGGAGGTCCGCGTGCGCGTGATCCACGGCGGCGTGGGCGCCATCAACGAGAGCGACGTCATGCTGGCGTCCACCTCTCAGGCCATCATCGTGGGCTTCAACGTCCGGCCGGACGCCGCTGCCCGCGACAGTGCCGCCCGGGCCAACGTGGATATGCGGATGTACCGCGTGATCTACGATGCCATCAACGAGATCGAAGCCGCCATGAAGGGTATGCTGGCCCCCAAGTTCCGCGAGGTGCTGCTGGGCCACGCCGAGGTGCGCCAGACGTACAAGGTGTCCGGCGTGGGCACCGTGGCCGGCTGCTACGTGCAGGACGGCAAGCTGCAGCGCAAGGACTGCCAGGTACGGCTGGTCCGCGACGGCATCGTCATCCACGAGGGCGTGCTGGCCTCCCTGCAGCGGTTCAAGGACTCCGTGAAGGAGGTCCAGTCCGGCTACGAGTGCGGTCTGAGCATCGAGAAGTTCAACGACATCAAGGAAGGCGACATCGTGGAGGCCTTCACCATGGAGCAGATCGAGGTATAACAAACAGCCGATGGGTGGGCGAGCGCCCACCCATCTTTTTCTTGAAAGGAGGAGCGCCCTATGGCCGGAAACCGCATCGGACGCATCAATGAGGAGATACGCAAGGAGCTGAGCGCTCTGCTCCGCACCGTAAAGGACCCGCGGGTATCCGAGGGGATGCTGACCATCACGCGGGTAGACACCACCAGCGACCTGCGGTACGCGCGGGTGTATATCAGCGCGCTGAACTGCGCGGATGAAAAGGGCCTGATGAAGGGGCTGAAGTCTGCGGCCGGGTATCTGCGGCACGAGCTGGGCCAGGCCATCGACCTGCGCTACACGCCGGAGCTGCAGTTTTTCATGGACGACTCCATCGCCCATGGCGCGCACATTCTGGACCTGCTGAACCACGTGAAGCCCGCCAACCCCGCCAACGCGGACATCGTGCTGCCGGAGGACCGGGAATGAGCGCGCGGCTGACCGTACAGGAGACGGCGGACTTTCTGCGGACGCTGGATGGCGTGCTGATCCTGACCCATGTGCGCCCGGATGGGGACACGGTGGGCTGCGCCGCCGCACTGTGCCGCGCCCTGCGGGCGCTGGGCCGGACGGCGTATCTGCTGGAAAACCCGGAGATCACGGAGACGTACACGCCCTACGCCGAGGGGCTGTGGGCGCCGGAGGGCTTTGTGCCCGGGGCAGTGGTATCAGTAGACATCGCGGCGCTGAATCTGCTGCCGGAGAACGCGGTGCCGTATAAAAACGACATCTGCCTGGCCATCGACCACCACGGATCCCAGGAGTTCTTCGCGGAACGGACGTGCCTGGACGCGGAGGCCGCCGCCTGCGGCGAGATCGTGTATGAGATCGTGGGCAGGCTGACGGACATCACGCCGGAGGTAGCGTTGGCGCTGTATGTGGCGGTGTCCACAGACTGCGGGTGCTTCGTCTATGCCAACACCACGGCGCGGACGCACCGCATCGCCGCCGCGCTGATGGAGCGGGGCATCGACGTGGGGCCGGTGAACAAGGCGCTGTTCCGCACGAAGTCGCCGGTGCGGCTGGCCATGGAGGCCCGGATGGTGGCGGACATGGAGCTGTACGACAACGGCCGGGTGGTGGTGATGTCCATCCCTCTGGCGCTGTGCCGGGAGCTGGGCGCTGCCGAGTCCGACGTGGAGGAGCTGAGCAGTCTGGCGGCGCTGGTGCAGGGCACCGACTGCGGCATCACGCTGCGGGAGCTGAAGCCGGGACGGGTGAAGCTGTCGCTGCGGACGGGACCGCGGGTGGACGCCAGCGCCGTGTGCCGCGTGCTGGGCGGCGGCGGCCACAAGGGCGCCGCCGGGGCCACGGTGGACGGCACCCTGGACGAGGCGAAGGCGGCCATTCTGGCGGCCTATACGGAGGTCATGGGATAACATGGCCGATGGGATCATCATTATCGACAAGCCCGCGGGATGGACCAGCATGGACGTGTGCGGCAAGCTGCGGGGCATACTGAAAACGAAAAAGGTGGGCCACGCCGGAACGCTGGACCCCATGGCCACCGGCGTGCTGCCGGTGTTCGTGGGAAACGCCACGCGGGCGGTGTCCTACGCCGAGGGTGGAGACAAGGAGTACGTCGCGGGGCTGCGGCTGGGGCTGACGACCAACACCCAGGACACCACCGGCGAGGTGGTGGCGGAGCGCCCTGTGTCCGTGACGCGGGCGCAGCTGGAGGACGTGCTGGCGCGGTTCACCGGGGAGATCGACCAGGTGCCGCCCATGTACTCGGCTATCAAGATCAACGGGCAGAAGCTGTATCAGCTGGCCCGGAAGGGGCAGGAGATCGAACGGCCCCCACGGCGGGTGACCATACACGAGCTGGCGCTGCTGGAGCCGGAGGACGGCGACTGGCGGCTGCGGATACGGTGCAGCAAGGGCACGTATGTGCGGGCGCTGTGCCACGACATCGGGCAGGCGCTGGGCTGCGGCGGATGCATGAGCGCTCTGCGGCGGACCATGGCCGCTGGGTTTACACTGGCGGAGAGCCGCAGCATTGAGGACGTACAGGCGCAGGGCGAGGCCCTGCTCTCCCCTACCGACTCGCTGTTCCGGCAGTACCCGGCCTATCACATCGCCGGTGAACGGGACCACAGACGGTGCCTGTGCGGCAATCCGCTGGCGGCGGAGGGCTTGCAGCCGGGGCTGTACCGGGTGTACGGCCCGGATGGGGCGTTTCTGTGCCTGAGCCGCTGGGAAGCGGGTGTTCTGACATCAGAGAAAAACTTTTTCGGAGCGTGAACAACTTGGAAAAGACAGTTATCGCCCTGGGCTTCTTCGACGGCGTGCACCGGGGCCACGGCGCACTGCTGCGGAAGACGGCAGAGCGCGCCCGGGAGCTGGGAGCCGTCCCCGCGGCATTCACCTTTGACCGGCCGCCGAAGGAGGTGGTCACGGGGCAGCCCGTGTACCTGATCAACTCCAACCGGGACCGGCAGGGGCTGATGGAGCGTCTGTACGGCATCGAGCGGGTCATTTTCGCGCCCTTTGACCGGGAGATGATGACCATGCCGTGGGAAGCCTATCTGGAAATGCTGATCGGGACATACGGCGCGGTGCACTTCGTGGCCGGGCACGACCACCGGTTCGGCCATAAAAACGCCGGGAACGTGCAGCTTTTGCGGCAGAAGTGCGCGGAGATGGGCATCGGGTGCGACATCATCCCGCCGGTACAGCGGGAGGGCATCACGGTCAGCTCCACATACATCCGGACGCTGGTGGAGGCGGGCGACATGGAGCGCGCGGCGGACTTTCTGGGCCACCGGCACTGCCTGAGCCAGACGGTGCAGCACGGACAGCGGATCGGGCGGACCATCGGCATCCCCACGGTAAACCTGGCGGTGCCGGAGCACGTGCTGGCCCCGGCGCACGGGGTGTACGTGACGGAGGTATTTCTGCCGGACGGACGGCGGTGCGCCGGCGTGACCAACGTGGGCACGCGGCCCACGGTGTCCGACAGCGATCGGGTGTCCGTGGAGACGTACCTGCTGGGCTTCGAGGGCGACCTGTACGGGCAGGAGCTCCGGGTGGAGTTCTGCCGCCGGCTGCGGGGCGAGCAGAGGTTCGACACGCTGGAGGCGCTGCGGCAGGAGATACAGCGGAATATTCAGCAGGCAGAAGCCTATTTTGAGGCATGAGAAAAGGCACCCCTGACGGGGTGCCTCTTCTGTTATTTCACACGGCGCCGGGGTAAGACACCGCGGAAAACGGTGTCAGTCCTCGCGCTTTTTGCCCACAAACGCCACGCCGGCGGCGGAGGTCAGCGCCATGCCGACATACAGAGCAATGCCCGCGTCGAAGGTCTTGGGGCTGCCCTTGG
>FR881609.1 GCA_000435555.1 Firmicutes bacterium CAG:176 | reverse complement strand
GGACGGCCATCTCCGCCCGGACGAATTTTTCCGCGCAGGCCGGGCCGCCTCGCTGGGTGAAGTTGCCACTCATGGCGCACACCACCGGCTGCCCCGACGCACCGGCCCGGCGCAGCAGCGCCTCATGTCCCCGGTGCAGGGGGTCAAATTCACATACAACGCCCACTGCGTCCATGGCCGTCCCTCCTTTGCATGCTTATTTTCATTCCATTTTACCCTATTTTTCTGCTTTGGGCAACGGCCTGTTGCAATCCGACACAAAAAAAGGTACAATACAATTAAATTTGCAACCGAAAGGAGTTTCCCTCCATGAAAATAGGCATGATGTACGCCATGGACGGCGAAATTGAGAGCCTGCTGAAAAACGAAAACGCCCACCTTATAGAAAAGGTATCCGGCGCCTCCTTTTACCAGATTCGGGAAAATGTGGTGGCCTGTGCCGGAGGCGTGGGCAAGGTGAACGCCGCCATGTCCACCCAGCTGCTCCTCAGCCGCTACGCCCCGGATGTGGTGCTGAATGTGGGTGTGGCCGGATGCTTTGAAAATGTGCCCATTGGCACCCTGGTGCTGGCCACGGGCTTCGTGCAGCACGACTCCGACACCTCCGCCCTGGGCGACCCTGTGGGCCTGGTGTCCACGGTGAATAAGGTGGAGTTCCCCACCGCCTGGCCCGAGAAGGCCCGGGCCGCCATGGATAAGACGGGCCTGCCCTATCGCACGGGGCTGGTGGCCACCGGCGACTGGTTCGCCACCGACACCCCCCGCAGCCACTGGATCTACGACACCTTCCACCCCTTGCTGTGCGAGATGGAGGGGGGCGCCGTGGCCCAGGTGTGTTACCGAAACGGCGTGCCGTTCCTCTCCCTGAAGTCCGTCAGCGACTGTGTGCTGGAGCACCACGACTTTTTCTTTAACTTCCCCGAGGCCATCCGGGAATTAAACGGCGTGGCCATGAAATTCATCGACAATCTGGAGGCGGAGTGATGGAGCGTATAGCCAGCTTTACCGTAGACCACACCGTGCTGGAGCCGGGGCTGTATCTCTCCCGGCGGGACGGGAATGTGGTGACCTTTGACCTGCGCTTTAAGAAGCCCAACACCGGCGACCTGCTTTCAAACAGCCAAATGCACTCCGTGGAGCACCTCATCGCCACCCTCCTGCGCAACTCCGAGCAGAAGGACGCGGTGGTCTACTTCGGTCCCATGGGCTGCCAGACGGGCTTTTACTTCCTCTTTGACGGGGATAAGCTTACGAATAGTCAGGCCATCGCCCTATTGCAGGCGGTTTTTGCCCGGGCCGCCGAATATGACGGGCTTATGCCCGGCTGCTCCGCCGCCGAGTGCGGAAACTATCGCAACCTCAGCGTGGAGGAGGGTCGGGCCTGCTGCGCCCGGTATCGTGACCTGATTGCCTCCTGGACGGAGGAAAAGCTGGTTTATCCCGCAAAATAATACCGAAAAAGTTCCCAAAATCAGTTGACAGACTACCAAAAGTTTGCTAAACTATATAAGCCGCTTTGAATGGGTTATAAGCGTCTGCCCCGTGCAGGCCGCCCCCGACAGCGAGTCCGTAATAAAGGAAAGGTAGGTGCAACAAGTATGCAGGCAATCATCGTGACCGGTGGCAAGCAGTACAATGTTTCTGAGGGTGACACTCTGTTCATTGAGAAGCTGGATGTCAACGCCGGCGACGCCGTGGTCTTCGATCAGGTTCTGGCCATCGTAGATGGGGAGAACACCAAGTTTGGCACTCCCGTGGTGGAGGGCGCTAAGGTGGACGCCACCGTCGTGAAAAACGGCAAGGGCAAGAAGATCCGTATCTTCAAGTACACCCCCAAAAAGGGTTATCGCAAACGCCAGGGCCATCGTCAGCCTTACACCAAGGTTGAGATCGGCAAAATCACTTTCTAAGAGCGTATGACCACCGTTTCATTCCTTGTGGAGCAGTCCCGCATCGTGGGCTTTGATGTCCAGGGGCACAGCGGCTGGGGAGACGAGGGCGCGGACATCGTCTGTGCCGCCGTAACCAGCGCCATCCGTCTGGTGGAGAGCACCGTCAATGATGTGATGGGCCTGTGCGCCTCGGTTAAGGTCCGGGAAAAGGACGCCAGGATCATCTTTCGTCTGCCCGGCGGCCTGTCCGCCCCGGCGGAGAGTACCTGCCAAAATCTGCTGACGGGGCTCATGGTGTATCTTACTCAGCTCCACGACGAATACCCCGAAAACATCGAAGTAATGGAGGAGTGACCTCCTGTTCTCCGCAATCATCTTATAGAAAGGATGGTACTGAATTATGCTGTATATCGGTCTGCAATTCTTCGCCCATAAAAAAGGTATGGGCTCCACCAAGAACGGCCGTGATTCCGAGTCCAAGCGCCTTGGCCCCAAGCGCGCTGACGGGCAGTTCGTGCTGGCTGGCAACATTCTGGTGCGTCAGCGCGGCACCCACATCCACCCCGGCACCAACGTGGGCAAGGGTACCGACGACACCCTGTTCGCCAAGGCGGACGGCGTTGTCCGCTTCGAGCGTCTGGGCAAGGACCGCAAGCAGGTCTCTGTTTACCCCGCGGAGTAATTGGTATTTGAAAAACCTCCCGCCGATGGCGGGAGGTTTTTTGTTGACCTTTTTACTCCTTTCGGGTAAAATAGAAGCAAAATGGAGAGATAGGCAAGTTTTCAGATAAAGCGAGGTAGCACCATGGCAAATGGATTTATCGATAAGGCGCGGATCACCGTGCGGGCCGGCAACGGCGGCAACGGCGCGGTGGCCTTCCACCGGGAAAAATATATTGCGGCGGGCGGTCCGGACGGCGGCGACGGCGGCAGCGGCGGCTCCATCATCCTGAAGGTGGACGACAATATGTCCACACTGATGGACTTCCGCTACAAGCGCAAGTATGTGGCCGGCAACGGCGTGGACGGCCAGGGCGGCCGCAAGACCGGCAAGGACGGCGAAAGCCTGACCATCAAGGTCCCCCGGGGCACGCTGGTGCGCGATGCCGAGAGTGGCGAGATCATCAAGGATATGTCCGACGACAAGCCCTATGTGCTGTGCAGGGGCGGCCGGGGCGGCTGGGGCAACCAGCATTTCGCCACCCCCACCCGGCAGGTGCCGCGGTTTGCCAAGGCGGGTCTGCCCGGCGAGAGCCACGATGTTGTGCTGGAGCTGAAGCTGCTGGCGGACGTGGGACTGGTGGGCTTCCCCAATGTGGGCAAAAGCACGCTCTTGAGTGTGGTCAGCAAGGCCCACCCGAAAATCGCCAACTACCACTTCACCACCCTGTACCCCAATCTGGGTGTGGTGTACGTGGACGAGGGCGTCAGCTTCGTCATGGCGGACATCCCCGGCATCATCGAGGGCGCCAGCGAGGGCGCGGGTCTGGGCCACGATTTCCTGCGGCACATCGACCGGTGCCGCCTGCTGGTGCATCTGGTGGACGTGTCCGGCAGCGAGGGGCGGGACCCCATCGCGGACTTTGACGCCATCAACGCGGAGCTGAAGGAGTACAGCCCGGAGCTGGCTACACGGCCACAGATCGCCGTGGCCAACAAGACGGATCTTCTGATGGACACGGCGCAGCTGGATGCCTTCCGCGCCCATGTGGAGGCGCTGGGCTATGAGTTCTTCGCCATGTCCGCCGCCACCCATCAGGGCACGCGGGAGTTGGTGCAGCACATCGCCCGGCGGCTCAGTGAGCTGCCGCCGGTGACGGTGTATGAGTCGGAGTACGTGCCCAAGCCGCCGGTGATCGACACCACCGAGCCACTGCACATCGAGCGGGAGGACAACACCTGGCTGGTGGAGGGGCCGTGGCTCCAGCGGCTTATGGGCAACATCAATTTCTCCGACTACGAGAGCCGCATGTACTTCGACAAGATGCTGCGGCAGAGCGGCCTGTTCGACACGCTGGAGCAAATGGGCATTCAGGACGGCGACATCGTCAGCATGTACGATCTGGAATTCGAGTATCAGAGATGAACATACAGCGCCCCCGGCTGATGCCGAGGGCGCTGTTTTTCTGAGCTGTTCATTCAGAAAGCGGCGGGACGGGAGTTTGTCTGGATGTCCGCGGCGGCCTGCTTCAGCTGGCGCAGATCGCGGATATCGCGGCGCTGCTGGAGCTGGGTCTGCATCTCCGGGGACAGGGCGTAGAAGTAGTCGTAGGCCGCGGCCTCGTTGTTCAACAGGTCGGTCAGCGTCTCATACTGCATGAAAAAGCACCTCCGTGCCTAGTGTGCGCGGAGGTGCTTGTCTTATGCGTCAGACGGTCTTTTCAAAGTAGAAATACGTATCGTCCTCGCCGCTGGGACGCATACAAGCGGATAACATTTTACGGGACGGCTCATTTTCCTTGAAGCATTTGGCCACCACCCGGGCAAGCCCCAGATGGTACAGTGCCCAGTCGGCGGCAGCGGCGAAGGCTTCAGCGCCATAGCCGTGGCCGGCGTATTCCGGGGCGATGCGGCAGCCCTGTTCGAACCCGCCCCGAAAGTCGGGGTTATAGAGCACCACCTCGCCGATGAGCCTGCTCTTCAGGCGGACGGCAAAGTTGACGGCGCGGCGGGCGGCGAAATCGGCCCGGGCCACATCGTAGAAATAGGTGTCGGTCAGGGGCTGATCGCCCAGGTCGGTGCGGTAGTCGTAGCCCCACCAGCGGTTGCGCTCGTCGTCCAGACACAGGGCACTGTACGCAGGGATATCGCCTCTGCGGAGAGGCGTCAGGGACAGACGATCGGTTTTGATGGCAGGGACGGCCTTGAGGGCGTCCAGCTCGGTGCCCGCCTCGATACGGACCTTGCCGCCCAAGTGATCCGGCAGGTATTGCAGCTTGGAGGTGCGGAGGCCCTTGTCCCGGGCGTCATCCTCCCGGTTGCACCATGTGCAGTCCCCACCGTAGTAGGCGGCGAAAGCCTGGACCAGGGCGGGATAGGCCCCGGCATGGGAGTACAGGGCCTTTTCGATGTGGTCGATAAGGGTGCCGCCGCATTTCTCCGCCAGGCAGACAGCCACCAGACGCCCCTCTGCCAGCATACCGCCGGCACAGAACCAGTCGGTACCGATGCGGGAGAACATCTCCTGTGCCAGAGACAGCTCCTGCACAGCCAGGGGGCCGGACTTGTGAAACTCGGCCTCATAGTCCTGCCAAAAGGCGGCCAGGCGGGGATCGCCGGGGTCGGTCAGCGGGGTAAATTCCGCGTCGGGATAATCCCGGCGGAACTTGTTGATGTGGTTGCGCTGGCCGCTGTACCGACGGCCGGCGAAAGCGGCCAACTCCTCTGTTCGGTAAAGATAGTCCTTCCAGGGCCGCTCGCTGATAACGCGGCAGCGGGGATAGCGCAGGCAGAGGGTCTGGGCCTTGTCCTCCGGCACCACAGAGAGCACCAGAGGCGTGCCGGTGGCGGCGCACCAGGACTCGATGGCCCGCAGGGCGCCTTCAACATCTGCCTCGGGGCCGGCAATGGGGTAGTCAAAGACGTACTCGCCCTCGATACAGTTGCGGATCACAAGGCAGCCGGCGACCTCGGCAAAGGACGGATGCAGGTGGTCCCGCCACATGAGCTTGACGCCCAGGGAATATTCACACAGGCGGTAGTCGCACTTCTGGTAATAGCCGCGCAGGCGGTCGCCGTGGGCGGCGGTGAGTTCTTGAAATTGCAGCATAATCATTTCCTTTGTGTTGTGGTAATTTCGCGCGCAGCGCTGTGTCACATCTTCTCGATCATCTCGCAGGCTTGGCGGATGAACTGGCGGGCGATGGGGCGCAGCTCCTTCTGCGGACGGGCGGCGATACCCAGCTCACGGACAGCCCGAGGCTCCAGCGGCAGGGCGCGGACACTGTTCTGCCGGCCGCGGAGAACCAGGCGGGACAGGACGCTGACACCCAGGCCGTGCTCCACCATAGAGATAACGGCGCTGTCGGACACCTGAGTGGTACGGATCAGGGGCGTGACGCCGTGCTCATTCAGCACGCGGAGGATATCCTTGTCAAAGCCCATGGAGGGCATAAGGAACTCCTGACCGTTAAAGGCCTCCACAGGAAAGGCCGTTTCCCCGCTGTCGTACTCCGGTGGCAGGATGGCCAGCAGCTCGTCATCCCGCAGAAATGTCCACTCCAGCGGGGCGTCCTGGCGGCTGGCAAAGCACATATCCACCCGATCCTCCAGCACCCAGCGGTAGACCTCGTCTACGCTGCCCATCTGGATGTCCACAGTGACATCCGGGTGCTCCCGGCGAAACTGCTGGATGATCTCCGGCAGCCAATGACGGGCGATGGACTCATAGGCCGCCACACGGACGGAGTCCTCCTTATGGGTGTTGATAAGGGATATCTCGCGCTCCAGGGCGGCGGTGGAGGTCAGGCAATCCCGCACCAGGGGCAGTATCCGCTGGCCTGCCGGGGTCAGCCGGACGCCGCTGCGGCCCCGCAGCAGAACGGTGAAGCCAATATCCTTTTCCAGGCTGTTCATCATGTGGGTCAATCCGGACTGCGTATAGCCCAGCACCTCGGCGGCGCGTGTGAAGCTGCCCAACTCCACCGCCGTCAGCAGGGCTTCCAGTTTTTTGGTATCCATGACGCCTCCTGTTTATATGACACTATTTCATAGCAAGATTATACTCCCTTCGCACCGCTGGTGGCAAGGGCGGGTTTTCGGCACTTTTTACGATTTTTTGTGGTGTTCCAGTGGAATATATGTGTATGACATTTTCTCATATTTGCATGAAACATTGTCGCTTTACAAACCATGGTCTTCTGTTGTATTGTACCCATAGTAATTCTTTTACATGAATTGCTTTTCCTTTCTATCCTCAAATCGTCGGGCAGCCGCACAGCCGTGCGGCTGTCGGCACCTCTGGCGGGAGGTTTTGAGGGTGCTGTGTGAAACTTCACCTCTGAAGCGGGCGTCGTAAGCCGAACGGCGCCCGCTTACTTTTCACCCGGCGAAGGAAGCATAAAAAACAACCATAAAACAGCACATTCCCTCTTGCAAAGTCCGTTGTATTATGGTAAAATGCAATGTACTGTGATACAAATGCCGTATGGCATGGAATAGGTGGAGGAGTCCGAAATGTTGACTGTTATCATTATTTTGCAGCTGATCGCCGCCCTGTTTTTGATTTTGGTGGTGTTGTTCCAGTCCGGCAAGAGCCAGGGCCTGTCCGGCACCATCGGCGGTATTGCCGACAGCTATATGGCCAAGTCCAAGGCCAAGAGCCTGGACGCCAAGTTGGCCAAGGGTACCAAGTGGGTGGGCGCCGTGTTCATCGTGCTGACCCTGGTCATCAACTGTATGCTGGCCGCCGCTGCGTAACGCAACTGCACAGAGCGCCCCGGAGCATCGCTCCGGGGCGCTTTCTATTCTGCCCGACGGTACGTCTCCCCCGCCTGCGGCGCTATGCCCTTGATCTCCAGCAGCTCCGCCACCGTTACGAATACGTAGCCCTGCTGCTGTAAATGCTCGATCGCCATCAGCACCGCGTCCACTGTGTTCTGATAGCGGTCGTGCAGCAGCACGATGTCCCCGTCCCCGGTGCAGCGGTAGATCACGTCCAGTATTTTTCCGCTGTCCTTCGTCCGCCAGTCCTCCGTGTCCACCGACCAGTTCACCAGCGGCACGGACAGTGCCGCGGCCTCTGCCTCCGTCATCAGCCCGTAGGGCGGCCGTACCCAGTACTCCCCCTCCCCCAGCAGCTCCCGCAGCAGCGCGTCATTTTTCTCCAGATCCGCCATCGCCTGCGCCGCTGTCAGGCTGTGCAGGTCCGCATGGTCGTAGGAGTGGTTCCCCACCTGATGGCCCTCCGCCGCGATGCGCTGCACGATGTCCGGGTCCTTCACCGCCTGACAGCCCACCACGAAAAACGTAGCCTTTGCCCCCATCTCCCGCAGCCCGTCCAGCAGCCGCGGCGTACACCGCGGCGATGGCCCGTCGTCAAAGGTCAGCGCCACGTATTTTGGATCGCCGGTATCCCTCGTCTCCCCTGCTGTCGAGATCACCCCTGCCCCGCAGCCGGACAGCAGTACCACCCCCGCCAGCAAGGCGCAAACCCATCTTCTCATCACATCACCGGAAGCAGTATATGCACTCCGCCGCCGCTTCTTTCCCCTCTCCGCAGACTTGCCGCACCGGACACCCTCCTCTGCCGCCCTCCCGTCGACGCCCTCCGCCGCCCGTCCTCCCCAGCGGCATAAAAAAGAACACGCCTGTCGGCGTGTTCTTTTTTATGAAAGTAAAATTACTTCACCAGCTCGATGATGGCGGTCTCGGCAGCATCGCCGCGGCGGACGCCGGTGCGGATGATGCGGGTATAGCCACCGTTGCGCTCGGCGTAGCTGGGAGCCAGTTCCTTGAACAGCTTGTTGGCCACATCCTCGCGGGTGATGAAGCTCAGCGCCTGACGGTAAGCGGCCAGGTCACCCTTCTTGCCGAGAGTGATCATCTTCTCGGTGAGGGGCTTGATCTCCTTGGCGCGGGTGATGGTGGTCTCCATCCGGCCGTTGTCCAGAAGATCGGTGACCTGCTGACGGAGCATCGCCATACGCTGATCGGTAGTCTTACCGAGCTTACGAGTTCCGGGCATTTCAGTTTCCTCCTTGTTATGATCGGGCGCGGTATGCGCTGGATCGTTAGTTGTTGTCTTCGCTGGCCAGGGACAGGCCCATCATCGCCAGCTTGTTGATGACTTCCTCCAGGGACTTGCGTCCCAGATTGCGTACCTTCATCATCTCGTCCTCGGTCTTGGAGATCAAGTCCTCGACGGTGTTGATGTTGGCGCGCTTGAGGCAGTTGAAGCTGCGTACAGACAGATCCAGTTCCTCGATGGTCAGCTCCAGCATCTTGTCCTTGGAGTCCTGCGCCTTCTCCACCACGGTGGACTTATCGCCCAGCGTGTCGGACAGGTCGGTGAACAGGGCAAAATGGTCGCAGAGGATCTTGGCGCCCAGGGACACCGCATCGCGGGCAGCGATGGTAGTGTCGGTCCAGACCTCCAGCGTCAGCTTATCGTAGTCGCTGGAAGCGCCCACACGGGTGCTCTCCACAGTGTAGTTGACCTTGTACACGGGGGTATAGATACTGTCGATGGGGATCACGCCGATGACGCCGGGTCGCGCCGCCTTGTTCTTGTCGGCGGAGACATAGCCGCGGCCGTGGCTCAAGGTGATCTCCATGCTCAGAGTGGCGCCCACATCCAGCGTTGCAATGTGCAGCTCGGGATTCAGGACCTCCACCTCGCCGTCAGTCTTGATATCGCCAGCCGTGACCTCGCAGGGTCCGGCCGCCTCGATAAACACGGTCTTGACGGCGTCGCTGTGCAGCTTCGTCAGCAGATTTTTCACGTTCAGAACGATCTCCGTCACGTCCTCCTTCACACCGGGGATGGTGGAGAACTCATGCTGCACACCGGCAATTTTGATGCTGGTGGCTGCAGTTCCGGGGAGGCTGGAGAGCAGGATGCGCCGCAGCGCATTGCCCAGGGTCGTTCCGTATCCGCGCTCCAGGGGTTCGATCACATATTTTCCATAGGAAGCGTCGCCGGGTGTTTCGATACACTCGATCTGGGGCTTCTCAATTTCGATCATGCAGTACCCTCCTTCATTCTATTGGCGGCGCGGTGCCTTCCGCGCCAATTTCATTCCAGTGCTTCGTGAGGGTCAGAACCCTATTACTTGGAGTACAACTCGACGATCAGATGCTCCTCGATGGGCATATCGATGTCCTCGCGGGCGGGCAGGGTGACGACGGTACCCTTCAGGGCGGTCTTGTCACGCTCCAGCCACTTGGGGACGGTGACCATGGGTGCATCCTCGGCGGTCAGGCGCTTAAACGCCACGGAGGAGCGGCTGCCCTCCTTGACCTCGATCACATCGCCCACGCGCACCAGATAGGAGGGGATGTTGACCTTGTGCCCATTCACGGTGAAATGGGCGTGGTTCACCAGCTGACGCGCCTCGCGGCGGGTCATGGCGAAGCCCAGGCGGTACACCACGTTGTCCAGACGGCGCTCCACCAGGCTCAGCAGGTTCTCGCCGGTCTTGCCGGGCATCGCGGAGGCCTTCTCATAGTAAGCGCGAAACTGCTTCTCGAGGATGCCGTACACGAACTTGACCTTCTGCTTCTCGTTGAGCTGGATGGCGTACTCGCTCTTCTTCTTTCTCATCTGGCCGCCGGGGTTGCGCTTGGTCTCCTTCTTGGAGTAACCCATGACGGTAGGAGAAATACCCAGCGCCTTGCAACGCTTGGCGACAGGCTGCATATTCTTAGCCATGATTTAATATCCTCCTTCTTCCGATTACACGCGACGACGCTTGGGGGGGCGGCAGCCGTTGTGGGGGATGGGGGTGACGTCCTTGATCATCGTCACTTCCAGGCCCACGGCCTGCAGCGCGCGGATAGCCGCCTCACGTCCCTGACCGGGACCCTTCACAAAGACCTCAACGGTCTTCAGGCCATGCTCCATAGCAGCCTTGGCAGCCGTCTCAGCGGCGCTCTGGGCGGCAAAGGGCGTGGACTTCTTGCTGCCGCGGAAACCGAGACCACCGGAGGAAGCCCAGGACAGAGCGTTGCCCTGAGAGTCGGTGACGGTCACCATGGTGTTGTTGAAGGAAGAACGGATATGGACCTGGCCCTTCTCGATGTTCTTCTTTTCGCGACGACGGCGAATGACCTTCTTGCCTTTTACGTTAGCCATGATCTATTCTTCCCTCCTTTACTTCTTCTTGTTAGCGATAGTCTTCTTGGGGCCTTTGCGGGTGCGTGCGTTGGTCTTGCTGCGCTGGCCGCGAACGGGAAGGCCACGACGGTGGCGCATGCCGCGATAGCAGCCGATTTCAGTCAGGCGCTTGATATCCAGCGCGGTCTGACGACGCAGATCCCCCTCGACGATGTAGCCGTGGTCAATGGCCTCACGGAGCTTGGCCTCATCGGCCTCCGTCAGATCCTTGACGCGGGTGTCGGGGTTGATGCCTGTCTGTGCCAGGATGTCCTGAGCACTCTTTCTTCCAATACCATAGATATAAGTCAAACCGATTTCGATTCGCTTATCCTTGGGCAGGTCAATACCGGCAATACGTGCCATAATTTAGAGCACCTCCACTTTCTACTTAGCCCTGTCTCTGCTTATGCTTGGGATTCTCGCAAATGACCATGACACGGCCTTTACGACGGATCACTTTGCACTTCTCGCACATGGGCTTCACGGACGGTCTTACTTTCATTTTGATAAACCTCCTACTTACTGCGCCAGGTGATCCGACCGCGGGTCAGATCGTAAGGCGACATTTCCACTGTCACCTTATCGCCGGGCAGAATCCTGATGAAATTCATTCTGAGCTTTCCGGAAATATGCGCTAAGATCGTGTGTCCATTTCCAATGTCGACTTGGAATGTGGTGTTGGGCAGCGATTCAACGACGACGCCCTCTACTTCGATCATGTCGGATTTTGCCAAGTGTTATCCCTCCTGGTCTTGATCACTGCCGCGTATCGCGGCGATGGCTTTACGAAGCTCACTATTTGTGATGGTTTCGTTGCTTCTGATCCTCTGGGAAACCGCGCCCCCATCGCGCCGGAGCAGCGCCGCGTGTTTGCGCCGCTTGCGCTTCGGCCGTTCCACGGGCCGCGTCTTTCCGTCCGCCAGCAGGAGGAAGTCCCCCTCCGTCGCAAGGACGAAGAAGACCTCTCCCTTATCCCTGCCGGCGGTAGATGTTACGATATTCGCTTTCACAATGTCCATATCACACCAATGACTTCTCCGGGTCCGTCAGAAGCTCCGGCTCCCCGTCGGTGATCAGTACGGTGTTTTCGTAGTGTGCGGCGTTTTTCCCGTCGGCTGTCCTCACCGTCCAGCCATCCGGCATCTGCCTGATAGCGGCCGTCCCCGCGTTGACCATAGGCTCCACGGCGATGGTCATACCCCGCAGAAGACGGGGTCCATGGCCGGGCTTGCCGTAATTGGGGACTTCGGGTGCCTCATGCATCTGGTGTCCGATGCCGTGGCCGACATATTCCCGGACGACGCTGAAGCCGTTTGCCTCCACATACGCCTGCACAGCGGCGGAAATATCCGACAGGCGATAGCCCTCGCGGGCATACTTTATGCCCTCAAAGAAGCTCTGCTGCGTCACCCGGATCAGCCGCAGTGCCTCGTCGGACACCTGACCACAGGGATAGGTGCCGGCGCAGTCGCCGTGGAAGCCGCCGATGAACGCCCCCACGTCCACGCTGACGATGTCGCCCTCCTGCAGCACCCGTTTGCCGGGGATGCCGTGGATGATCTCGTCGTTGACGCTGACGCACACACTGGCCGGATAGCCGTTGTAGTGCAGGAAGGAGGGCGTTGCGCCCTGCTCCTTGATAAACTGGAACACTGCTTTGTCGATCTGAGCTGTGGTGACGCCGGGTTTTACCATATCCCGTGCCAGGGCACGGGCTGCCGCGGTAATTTTGCCCGCCCGGCGCATCAGCTCGATCTCATGGGGTGACTTGAGCGTGATCATTCGGCCACTCCCAGCACCCGCAGGATCTCCCGTGTCGTACCCTCCACAGTGGGCTGGTCCTCCACGGTCTTCAGAACGCCTCTGGCCTCATAGAAGCCCTTGAGGGGTTCCGTCTCCTTATGATAGACCGCCAGACGGTCTTTCACCGTCTCCGGGTCATCATCCTTACGCTGCTTCAGCGCACCGCCGCACACATCACAAATTCCCTCTTTTTTCGGAGGGATGTTTACGATGTGATAGCTGGCGCCGCAGCTCTCGCAGACACGCCGGCCGCCCATGCGGGCGATGATCTTCTCATCGGGGATCTCGATGGCGACCACAGCGTCGAATCTGATACCCGCCTGCTCCAACGCCTCAGCCTGGGCGATGGTGCGGGGCACCCCGTCCAGAATGTAGCCGTTGGCGCAGTCGGCCTCCTGCAAACGCTCGTTGATGATGCCGATGATGACCTCATCGGGCACCAGCTTGCCAGCATCCATGTACTCCTTGGCCTTCAGCCCGGTGGGCGTGCCGTTCTTCACAGCCGCCCGCAGGATGTTGCCCGTAGAGATGGTGGGGATATCCAGCTTTTTCTTGATGATGTCTGCCTGGGTGCCCTTGCCGGCACCGGGAGCGCCTAAAAGGATCAGTTTCATGGTAATTACCTCAAATTATTCCAGGAAGCCCTTGTACTGACGCATCAGCATCTGGGACTCCAGAGCCTGGACGGTCTCCAGCGCAACACCGACCACGATGATGACGGAGGTACCGCCGATGGACAGAGAGGGCACATTCACGATCTTGCCGATCAGCAGGGGCAGGATCGCCACGACGCCCAGGTAGATGGCGCCGAACAGCGTGACCTTGTTGAGCACCTTCTTGATAAAGTCCGCGGTGGGCTTGCCCGGGCGGAAGCCGGGGATAAAGCCGCCGTTCTTCTTCAGGTTGTTGGAGATCTCAACGGGGTTGAACTGGATGGTAGCATAAAAGTAACTGAAAGCGATGATCATCAGGAAGTAGACGATCATATACAGTACACTCTTGCTGTCCACAGCGTTCACCAAAGTATACGCAAAAGTACCCTTCTCCGGTGCGGGCAGGAACGCCGCCACCGTGGGGATGATCATGGCGATGGACTGGGCAAAGATGATAGGCAGCACGCCGGACATATTTACCTTCATGGGAAGTGTAGATGCCTGACCACCGTACATCTTACGGCCCACCTGGCGCTTGGCGTACTGCACGGGGATGCGGCGCTCGGCGCCGTTGACCCAGGTGATCAGTACGATCAGAGCCAGGATGCCGATGACCACCAACAGTGCGTGCCACCACTGCATAGCCCCGGACTTCAGGGAAATGCTCATGCCGGACACCATGCTGGGCACGCGGGACAGGATACCCGCGAACAGGATGATGGAGATACCGTTGCCGATACCGAATTCCGTGACCTGCTCGCCCATCCACATCACGAAGGAGGAGCCGGCAATGAAGGAGATAATGATGACCAGCGCCGCCCACACACCGGTATTGGTGAGGATGCTGGCGTTCTTCATCAGGGCGTAGTAGCCCCAGCCCTGCAGGATGGCGATGGCCACCGTGGCGTAACGGGTGATGGACTGGATCTTCTTCTTGCCCTCCTCGCCGCCCTCACGGGCCAGACGCTCCAGGGGAGGAATGGCGATGGTGAGGAGCTGGATGATGATGGAGCTGTTGATATAGGGCTGCACGCCCAGTGCAAACACTGTAGCGCTGGCGAAAGCACCGCCGGACATCACGTCGTACAGGCCCAGCACCGTGGTGCTCATCTGAGACAGGTAATCGCCCAGCAGCTTTGTGTCTACATAGGGCACGGGGATCGCGTTGCCGATACGGAAAATCAGCAGGATCAGGGCGGTGAAGACGATCTTCTTACGAAGCTCAGGGATCGCCCACGCTTTTTTGATCGTCTGGATCACTTAGATCACCTCTGCCTTTCCGCCAGCTGCCTCGATCGCTTCCTTGGCAGCCTGGGAAAAAGCAGCGGCCTGCACGGTCACCTTCTTGGTAACCTTGCCGTTACCCAGGACCTTGACGCCGTACTCGCACTTGCTCAGGATACCCTTAGCAAGCAGGGCTTCCGCGGTGACGATCTCGCCGTCCTCAAACTTGTTGAGGGCGCTCAGGTTGATGATCTCCAGGGGCTTGGCAAAAATGTTGTTGAAACCGCGCTTGGGGATGCGGCGTGCCAGAGGCATCTGACCGCCCTCAAAGCCGATGCGGGTACCGCCGCCGCTGCGGGCCTTCTGGCCCTTGTGACCGCGGCCTGCGGTCTTGCCGTTGCCGGAGCCGTGACCACGGCCCTTGCGGTAGGCTTCCTTAACGGAGCCGGCTGCGGGAGACAGTTCGTTCAGTTTCATTCTCTCGCACCTCCTTATTCTTCAGTGACCTTCAGCAGGTAGCCGATCTTGGCGACCTTGCCGCGGGTCTGGGCGTTGTCGGGCTGTACGGTGGTGTCACCGATCTTACGCAGGCCCAGGGAGTTGGCAGTGGCGATGTGCTTTTCCAGTCTGCCGTTGAGGCTCTTTACGAGCTGGATCTTCAGATTAGCCATGTTCTGTCCTCCTTAACCCACGATCTCGTCCACGCTCTTGCCGCGGGTACGGGCGACTTCTTCGGGGGTACGCAGGGACTTCAGGCCCTCGAAGGTAGCGGCCACCACGTTCACAGCGGTGTTGGAGCGCAGGCACTTGGTACGGATATCCTTGATACCCGCGGCCTCCATGATGATACGCACGGGGCCGCCGGCGATCACGCCGGTACCGGGGGCGGCGGGCTTCATCAGCACGCGGCCTGCACCGGCCTCGCCGATGATCTCGTGGGGGATGGTGCTGCCGGACAGGGACACGTTGATCATGTTCTTCTTAGCGTCCTCGATGCCCTTGCGGATCGCCTCGGGCACCTCGGCGGCCTTGCCCAGGCCGTAGCCGACCTTGCCCTTGCCGTCGCCGACCACCATCAGGGCGGAGAACTTCATGACACGACCACCCTTAACGGTCTTGGAAACGCGGTTGGTAGCGACTACTTTTTCAATGTACTCGCTCTGCTCTCTTTCAAATCTGGCCATTGATAAGTCCTCCTTCCTTAGAATTCCAGGCCGCCCTCGCGGGCGCCTTCAGCCAGCTCGGCCACACGGCCGTGGTACAGGTAGCCGCCGCGATCGAACACGACGGTATCGATGCCCTTAGCCTTGCAGCGCTCGGCAACCAGCTTGCCCACAGCGCGGGCCGCGGTCTTGTTGCCGCCGTTGCCCTCGATCTCTTTGTCCAGAGAGGAAGCAGAGACCAGGGTGTTGCCGGCCACATCGTCGATGACCTGGGCGTAGATGTTCTTCTCGCTGCGAAATACGTTCAGACGGGGACGCTCGGGAGTGCCGGACAGCTTGGCGCGGACTCTCTTATGGCGCTTCAGACGCTGCGCGTTGGTATCGGGTCTTTTAATCATATCGGCACACCTCCTTACTTCTTAGCGCCGGTCTTACCGACCTTGCGGCGGATGACTTCGTCAACATACTTGATGCCCTTGCCCTTATACGGCTCGGGAGGACGCTTCTCGCGGACTTCCGCCGCGAACTGGCCCACCTTCTGCTTGTCGGGACCGGAGATCACAACCTTGTTGGGGCCGGGCACTTCGATGGTGATACCGTCGATCTCCGCCATCTTCACGGGATGGGAGTAACCGAGGTTCATGACCAGCTCGTTACCCTCCTTGGCGGCACGGTAGCCGACACCGTTGATCTCCAGCTCCTTCTTGAAGCCTTCGCTGACGCCAACGACCATGTTGTGCAGCAGCGCACGGGTCATGCCGTGCAGCGCGCAGTGCAGCTTGTCGTCGGAGGGGCGCTTGACATGGATGGTGTTGCCGTCCTGCTCCAGGATCATCTCCGGACGCAGGGCCTGGGTCAGGGTGCCCTTAGGGCCCTTGACGGTAACAACGTTGTTCTCCGCGATGGTGACTTCCACACCGGCGGGGACGGTAATGGGCATTCTACCAATTCTCGACATTGTTCAAATACCTCCTTACCATACGAACGCAAGGACTTCGCCGCCGACGTGCGCTGCGCGAGCAGCCTTGTCGGTCATGACGCCCTTGGAAGTGGATACGATCGCGATGCCGAGACCACGCAGCACGCGGGGCAGCTCGTCGGCGCCCACATAGACGCGCAGGCCGGGCTTGGACACGCGGCGCAGGCCGGAGATGACCTTCTCCTTGCCGGCATTGTACTTCAGGGTGATGCGGATAACGCCCTGGGTACCGTCGTCGATAACCTGGAAGGACTTGATGTAGCCCTCATCCAGCAGGATCTGAGCGATGCTCTTCTTCATGTTGGAAGCAGGAACGTCGACGGTCTCGTGCTTGGCGTTGTTGGCGTTGCGGATACGGGTCAGCATATCGGCAACAGGATCAGTGATGTGCATACGAATGTTTCCTCCTATTTTAGAGTTACAGGCTCACGCCTGTTAAGGCAGCGAGGTATCACTGATAATTTAGTCCGTCGGCAGCGCACTGCCGGTGTTTAATTACCAGTGACCTTTCGCCATCCTGTATTACCGGAGCCTTGCGGCTCTTAGGTACATGGGTTCGGCGGAGAGCGGCGCTCTCTGCCGGAGTTCTCCTGGTAGAGATTTTGTTCTCAGACGGGGCGGCGAGGCGATGGCGTACTTTGTGTACGCCGAGCCGCGCCAACGAAGTATGAGGGCAAAAGATCACCAGGAAGCCTTGCGGACGCCGGGGATCTCGCCCTTGTACGCCAGCGTACGGAAGCAGATACGGCACACACCGTAGTCACGCAGGTAGGCGTGGGGACGGCCGCACAGCTTGCACCGGTTGTACTTGCGGGTGGAGAATTTCGCAGGCGCCTGCTGCTTCAGGATCATAGACTTCTTAGCCATTTCGTTCTCCTCCTAATCAGCGTTCAAAGGGAGCGCCGACCAGAGTCAGCAGCTCGCGAGCTTCTTCATCGGTCTGGGCGGTCGTGCAGATGACGATGTCCATGCCGCGGATCTTGTCGATCTTATCGTACTCGATCTCGGGGAAGATCAGCTGCTCCTT
>FR881608.1 GCA_000435555.1 Firmicutes bacterium CAG:176 | reverse complement strand
TATTTTATGTGTTATACTGTATGTATCATTTAACCGCGCTTCGCGCTTTTCCATATCGGCGACCCACTCTTTTCAGAAAGGCAGCAGTGATATGATAGATGCAACGTCTCCCGTTACAAAATACTACCAGTTGAAGGACATTCTTGTCAAAAATATTCAGGACGGCAAATGGCCGCCCCAGAGCCGCATGAGCAGCGAGAACGAGCTTTGCGAAGCATACAACGTCAGCCGCGTGACGGTGCGGAAGGCCATTGATCTACTGGTGCAGGAGGGCTATGTCTACACCATCAAGGGAAAAGGCACCTATGTCAAGGGAAAGTATATCGAACAGCCTCTGACCCATTTTTACAGCTTTCGGGAGGATCTTCGCAGCCGGGGCGTCAGCACATACAGCACCATGCGCCACTTCGACATCGTTCCCGCCGACGCCAGGCTGGCCGCGGATCTGAATATCCGGCAGGACGACAATGTGTTCTGTATCGAGCGGATCTTCTTTGCCGGTGAGCAGCCCTATGCGCGGGAGTTTTCCTATATTCCCTGCGCCATCTGTCCGGAGCTGCATGCCCAGCAGGTGCAGTCTTTGGGGCTGTATAACTCCTTAAAGAAGTACAATATCATCCCCACCCGCGCCAACGAAAAGCTGAAGGCGATCCTGCTGGATCAGGAAACGGCGGGAATGCTGGATCAGCGGCAAAACGACGCCGCCATCTATCTGACCCGCATCACCTATCACAACAATGTTGTGATCGAAAAAAACATCAGCTATGTCCGGGGCGACATGTTCGTCTATTCTGTGGAACTCTCCGTTCGTTGACCATATCCGGCAAAAAGGCCGCCACAAACGTGGCGGTCTTTTGCCTTTCTTACGAAAGAAGGGCAGAGAGAT
>FR881607.1 GCA_000435555.1 Firmicutes bacterium CAG:176 | reverse complement strand
GAGCATGATGTGGGCAAAATGGTCTATGTCAGCTCCGTCCATGCCATACCGGAAAAGCCAAAGGGCTGCACCATTACGGAGGATTGCGAATTCTCCCCGGGGCTTGTGGACGGAGATTACGCCAAGAGCAAGGCAACCGCAACAGAGCTTGTCTTCAATGCGGCAGAGCGCGGGCTGAATGCCAGCATTGTCTTCCCCTCCGGTATCATCGGGCCGGGCGATATACAGGGAGGGAGCTTCACCTCAATGGCGAAATCCTTTCTTGCCGGGAAGCTGCCCTTTGCCGTTTGCGGCGGATATGACTTCGTGGATGTGCGGGATGTGGCAAAAGGCATTCTCGCCTGTTCCGAAAACGGAGAGCCCGGCAAAGGATACATTTTGTCCGGCCACTATGTCACCATTCGCAAGATGCTCCAGCTCGTGGGGAAGGCTGCAAAGCTGAAGTATCGCCCCATCTGCCTGCCACTGGGGCTTGCAAGGCTGGCGGCTCCATACTATGAACGTCGAAGCACGAAGGAGCGAAAGCCGCTGTTTTTCACCCCTTATTCCGTTGCTGTTCTTGCCTCAAACGGGCAATTCAGTCATGCTGCAGCATCGGAATGCTTTGCGTATCATCCGCGCCCGCTGGAGGAGACCTTGCGGGACATGACAGCCTGGCTTTTGGGGCAGAGGAGAACGGACGAAGTGTAACCTCACCTCAACAAAAAGCACCTTTAGGGGCGCGGGCAAATAGCCCCGCGCCCCATTCGCTGTCTTCCCAGAAAAAGACGGCTGTTCCTCAAAAGAACAGCCGTCCCGTTTTTTTCTGCTGATATGTATCTGAAATCAGACCACAAACAGGTACAGGAGATATCTACAAGTCTGTTTGTCAGCCCATATCGGCGGATAGAGCCTTGCTGATTTGGGCTTGCAGTGCCTCCGCCTGCTTCTTTTCCGTGATCGCACCCACGATGGGGTCGCCCACGATGTTGCCGTTCCTGTCAACCACATAGGTGGTGGGATAGGCAAAGATATTGGTGGTGAACTTTCCCGCCTCACCGTCGGAAGCGAAATACACGTTCTGATAGGTCGCGCCCTTCTTGGCAAGCACATCCTTGGCCTCGGAAATGGCCGTCTCGTTGCCGTCCAGCGTGAAGGTGTTGACGCCGATGAGGGCGCCGCCCTTCTCCGCAAGCTCCTTGTTCAGCGCGTCCAGCTCGGCAAGCTCCCCTACGCAGGGGTTGCAGGTGGTAAACCAAAAATTCACAACGGTGACGGCGTTTTTGGCGAACAGCTCGCTGCTCTTCACCGTGTTACCGTCCAGATCCTTGCCCTCAAAGGCGGGAAACTTCTGCATACTGCCATCGTCAGGCGGCGTGGTCATATCGCTGCCCGCCGGGACGCTCGTATTGTCATCACCATCAGGCGTCTCTGACAGCCAGGGATACTTCGTCTCCAGCTCCGCCCGCTGGTTCTCAATATCCTTGATCTTGGTGGCCTCGCCGGTGAGCAGCGTCAGCTCCTCCTCGGTGAACTGATCCTTGGCATTCTCGATGGTCTTGAGCAGAAAATCGCCGTAGTTGCCGCCGTCCTCTATCATGGCCATGCCCTTATCGGCTGCCATAAAGACCTTTTCCCAAAGAGCTGTGTTTTCCGACAGGATGGCATTTTCCTGCGCCATCAGCTGCTCGTACAGCGCTTTTGCCTCTTCACTGCCATCCTTGCCGTCCGTGTCCTCCGCGGGCTTTGTGCCACAGGCGACCATACCGGCGGCCAGCACCAGCGCCAGCAGCAGTGTGATGATTTTCTTTACGTTCATTTTGTTTCCTCCGTTTTTAATGTATTTGCAGGTTCTACAGGTTCTTTTTTGCCGTCTCCAAAGCCGTAGCGGAAACTGACGGCGTTGGTGGGACAGGCGCGGATGCACATCCCACAGCGGATGCACTCGGTATGGTTGGGCGTTTTTGTCACGTCCACATCCATTTTGCAGGCCTTGGCGCATTTTCCGCAGGAGACGCACTTATTCTTATCCACCTTCATCTGGAAGAGGGACACCCTGTTAAACAGCGCGTAAAACGCACCCAGCGGGCACAGCCACTTGCAGAAGGGCCGGTAAAATATGATACTCAGCACGATCACTGCCAGCAGGATGCTGAATTTCCAGGTAAACAGGCTGCCCAGCGCCGCCCGGATGCCGGAATTGGCAAGGGACAGTGGGATGGCCCCCTCCAGCACGCCCTGGGGGCAGAGATACTTACAGAAGAAGGGGTCACCCATGCCTACGTCGTTGACGAGAAACGCCGGCAGCAGGAAGACCATCACCAGCAGCACGGCGTACTTGAGGTACGTCAGGGGCTTGAGCTTTTTTGTAGAGAGCTTCTTCGTGGGGATCTTATGCAGCAGCTCCTGAAACCAGCCGAAGGGACACAGAAAGCCGCAAATAAAGCGCCCCAGCAGTACGCCCAGCAGAATGAGAAAGCCTGTGATATAATAGGAGAAGCTGAACTTGGAGGACCCCACCACCGCCTGAAACGCCCCGATGGGACAGGCGCCGGAGGCTGCCGGGCAGGAGTAGCAGTTCAGCCCCGGCACGCAGACGGTCTTGCCCGCGCCCTGATACAAGCCGCCCTTGAGAAAGTTCGGCAGGTGCAGGTTGGTCAATAAGGCCGCCCCTGCCTGTATCCAGCCCCGAAAACGGGCCAAAAGATGGGACGCGCCCGAAGTATTCTTCTTATCCAATGCCCACACACTCCAGACATAATTTGATCGCTTTGCTCAGCACCGTGGCGGCCTCGCCCCGCCAGACTTTGCTCAGCACCGGGGCGGCCGCGCCCCGCCAGACACCGAAGCACAGCATGGCGGCTCCTGTGAGCAGCAGCGCGACCTGCGTTGCTGCCTTCTTCCTGTGACTCATTTTGATCACCCTTTCCTGTTTCTGCGGCCTATCATAGCGCAGGCGGGTTAAAATCTTTGTTAAGAACAGAAATTTAACACAAATTTTATCCGGCTCTGCTATAATAGGAGACAACCTGTTCATTAAGGAGGCGACTATGCACCTTTTGATTGTAGAGGACGAGCGCGCCCTGTGCGACACCGTCGCCCGCAGCCTGCGGCGGTCGGCCTACAGCGTGGATTGCTGCTACGACGGCGAGAAGGCGCTGGAGCTGCTGGAAACGGAGCGGTACGATCTGGTGCTGCTGGATCTGAACCTGCCGAAAAAGGACGGAATGACGGTGCTGCGCACCCTGCGGCAGACCGACAGAGAGACACCTGTGCTGATCCTCTCGGCTCGCGGCGAGGTGGAGGATAAGGTGACGGGTCTGGATGCCGGCGCCAATGACTATCTGGCAAAGCCCTTCCATCTGGCGGAGCTGGAGGCGCGCATCCGCAGCCTGACCCTGAGGCAGTTTACCCAGCAGGATGTGGTGCTGCGCTGCGGGCAGCTCACCTTTGATGCCCGTGCGCGGGCAGTTTCCGCCAACGGGCAGCCCCTGACGCTGACCCGCAAGGAGACGGGGATCCTGGAATACCTGATGGCGCATCAGGGGCGGCCTGTGAGTCAGGAGGAGCTGATGGATCACGTCTGGGACAACAGCGTGGACAGCTTCAGCAACTCCATCCGCGTCCACATCTCCGCCCTGCGGAAGAAGCTGCGCACCGCGTTGGGCTACGACCCTGTCCGCAACCGCATCGGCGAGGGCTATCTGATGGGAGGGGACGAAGAATGAAGCGGCTTTCCCTGCAGTGGCGCATCACACTGATGTCCGTCCTGCTCATCGGCATCACCTGCGTGGCCATGAATCTGCTGCTCTGTTCCTCCGGTGTGTACTATATGGACACCATTGCAGACAGCTTACAGGGCGGCGGTACGGTGATCCTGAATGAGGGCGGCGCGGCAAGCTTTGACCCGCAGCTCGTTGCGCCCAGCGAGGAGCTGACCATCGTTGTCGATGGGGCGCAGGGACGCTTCCGCACCACCAACTGGTATATCACGGCTATAGTGACACTGCTCAGCGGAATTTTGGCCTATTTCGTCAGCGGGCGAGCCCTCAAGCCCCTGCACAGCTTCGCCTCTCAGGTAGAGAAGGTGCAGCTGAACAATCTGGCGGATGTGAGGATCGATGAGGACGTGCTGCCGGAATTCCGGCAGCTCAGCCACTCCTTCAACCAGATGCTGGAGCGGTTGAACAACGCCTTTACCGCCCAGCGGCAGTTTACCGGCAATGCCGC
>FR881606.1 GCA_000435555.1 Firmicutes bacterium CAG:176 | reverse complement strand
GGCAACATCTGGGGCTTCCCCAATAAGATGGGCGCCTGCGGCGGCTTCACGTTCCTCATCATTTACCTCATTTTGGCTGTTTGCTGCGGCTTCATCGTCATGGTGGGCGAGCTGGCCATTGGTCGTAAGACAGGCAAGGGCGCTGTGGCAGCATATAAGGCCCTTAGCAAGAAGTTCAGCTGGATGGGCTGGATGGGCATCCTGTCCGCGTTCTTCATCCTGTTCTTCTACTGCGCTCTGGGCGGCTACTGCATTAAGTATGTGGTGCTCAATGTAGGCGACCTGTTCGGCGCGGGCTTTGGCGCCAGTGCCATCGCCGCCGCGTCGGCGGACGCGGCCAGCGCCTCTCTGGGCGACGCGGTGTTCGGCGCTTTCATGTCCAGCACCACCGAGGCCATTATCTATGGCTTGATCTTCGTGGTGCTGACTATGCTTATCGTTCTCGGCGGCGTTGGCGGCGGCATCGAGAAGGTCTGCTCCGTGGGTATGCCCGCCCTGTTCGTGGCTCTGCTGATCTGCATCATCCGCGCCTGCACGCTGGACGGTGTGGACACCACCGTGCAGGTGCTCCAGGCGGACGGCTCCCTGGTGGAGCACGTGATCCACGGCAGCGCCCTGGATGGTCTGAAGTACATGTTTGCCCCCGGCTGGGCTACTGAAAATGGATACTATGTTCCCGCCTCCGCCGTCATTGATGGCGTGAAAATGTCCGCGGTGGAGATCAACGGCGTCATGCAGCGCATCGTGACCTTCAAGCAGGAGACACCCGACGTCCTGACTGTGCTGGCTACCGCCGGCGGCCAGATGTTCTTCTCCCTGTCCCTGGGTATGGGCGCCATGATCACCTACGGCTCCTATCTGCAGAAGAAGGAGAACATCCAGAAGAACGCGCTGCTGATCGTGGTCATGGATACGATGGTGGCTCTGATGGCCGGCCTGTGCGTGCTGCCCGGTCGCTTCGCTCTGGATCCCTCCGGCGCAGTGGGTGGCCCGTCCCTGCTGTTCGTCACCATGCAGAACGTGTTTAGCCGCATGGGCGGCCTCGGCCCCATCTTCGGCATCCTGTTCTATCTGCTGGTGGTGTTTGCCGCCATCTCCTCCTCTATCTCCCTGCTGGAGGTCATCGTGGCTCACTTTGTGGATAAGGCCCGCGACGAGGGCAAGGGTGACAAGCGCAAGAGCTATACCCTCATCGCCGCCGCCTGTGTGGGCCTGGGCTGCATCCTGGTCTGCGCTGACCGTCTGGGTGCCAGCAGCTTCTCGCCTGCGGAATTGCTGAACATTGCAAATCCCAAGACCTGGGCTGCCGACTGGCTGGACTTCTGGGATGCGCTGTCCGAGGGCGTTATGATGCCGCTGGGCGCGCTGCTGATGTCTCTGATGATCGGCTGGGAGATCGGCCCCGAGTTCGTCAAGGAAGAGGCGGAGCAGTCCGGTCATGCCATGGGCAGCTACGGCTTCTTCAAGGTCTGCGTCAAGTTCATCACGCCGCTGATCATGGTCCTCATCCTGTACGGTCAGATAAAGGAATTCTTCCTGTAAAGTCTCTTGACGAATTGTTAATAAACAAACTCTTACTTAACAGAGGGGACGCCGGTGCCGCCGCACCGGCGTCTCTTTTTGCGTCCGCGGACCCGGAAAGATTTGTGCCGTCTGCCGTAAAAAGCGCACGATGCTGTGTTTGCCGCCCGGTTTCTCTTGTAAAAACGACGAAAACGGAGTTCACAATTTGTTAAAATAATGGAATATGACGTTAAGAACTTGACAATTTCTTGGCGTGACGGTATGATACAGGAGGTTGGCGGGGCAGATACGCTGTTTCGCCGGCTGATGGTATTCACCACC
>FR881605.1:2462-8782 GCA_000435555.1 Firmicutes bacterium CAG:176 | reverse complement strand
GCCGCCCATGGGAGGCCGGGGACCACCGCCGTAGGGCGGTCGCGGTCCTCCGCCGTGGGGCGGCCGCGGGGGCCGGGGTGCTCTGGGAGGCCGGGGCGGCGCGTACCGTCTGCCCCAGAAAATGGGGTAGTACACCGGACGCACCACATTCACCGGCGCGCCCACGATATACCGCCGGCGATAGCGGCTGTACCGCAGAGCATCCAGCACCATCCACACCAAGAAGATACCGATGATCAGCACCACCACGCTGCCGATGGACGTGCCGCCGCTGCTGGCCGCCGGTGCCGCCGGGGCGTACCAGCCGCTGTCATTGCTGTCGCCGCCGTCCAGCTTCGCCTGGGCGTAGAACACGTCCGCCTGCCGGAAGAAGGCCGTCACGGCGCTGTCGAAGTCGCCGCTGTAATAGGTGGTCTCAATGGCCTGCCGCAGCTGATTTTGCTGGGTGTCGGTCATGGTGTAGCCCACATTGTCGCCGCAGTAGACCTGCCAGTCGCCGTCCTTCACCAGCAGCAGTATCATGTCGTTGCGTCCCAGCCCCCACTTCTCGCCCAGGTTGGCGGCATAGTCCTCCGCGTCCCAACTGGTCAGATGGTCGATGCTGGCCACCGCCGTAATGGCGTAATACTTGCTGTTCCAGCTGTCGTTGTAGTCCCGGATCAGCTGCTCCGTCTGTCCGTTCAGCAGACCGGCCTCGTCACAGATCCAGTCCTGGTACTGCACGTCCAGCAGCTCCGTGGGCTTCTTGGCGATAAAGCCGTCCTTGCGGCTCTGCCCGATGAACACCGCGCCGGCAATAGCCAGCGCCAGCACCACCAGTGCCACGCCGCGTTTTTCAAAAAACTTCATACCTGTTCCCCTTTCCGAAGGAGATTGATCTTATTTTCAGCTCCGCAGCTCCATCAGCTTCTGCTTCAGCTCACCCTCGATCTTACCCAGCGCCCCATTTTGTGCTGTGCGCAAAACGGGGACCCCGTATGATCTGACATCCTCGGACGAAATGAATTCGTCCTGCGGCAAGGTTTCGGCAAGCCGAAACGCTTGTGCGCGCCGTCCGGCGCGTGTGCGGCTTCGCCGCACGGTCGAGCTGGGCTGACGGTTTGTGTGTTTCGATCAGCTCCGCAGCTCCATCAGCTTCTGCTTCAGCTCACCCTCGATCTTACCCAGCTCGACTTCGGCCTCCTTGCGCTTGGCCGCGCCCTCCTTCTGGATGTTCAGCACCTCGTCCAGGGTGGAGATCAGCTGCTGGTTGGTGTGCTGCAGCGTCTCGATATCGATGATGGAGCGCTCGGCCTCCTTGGCGGTGGCGATGGTGCCCATCTTCAGCGTATCGGCGTTCTTCTTCAGCAGATCGTTGGTCATCTCGGTGACGGCATTCTGTGCGGCGGTAGCCTGACGGCCGTGCTCCATGCCCAGGGCCAGCACCATCTGGCTCTTCCACAGGGGGATGGTGTTCACCAGGGAGGACTGGATCTTCTCGATCATCAGCGTGTCGTTGTTCTGCAAAAGCCGGGTCTGGGGGCCCATCTGCACGGATACCATGCGGGTCAGCTCCAGATCGTGCAGCTTCTTCTCAAAGCGGTTGCACAGGTTCACCAGGTCGTTGTAGGCCTGGGCGTCCTCGGCCAGACCGGACTGCTCCGCCTTCTTCCGCAGCGCCTCCAGCTCCGTGGAGCGCACCTCGGCCAGGCGCTTCTTGCCGGCCAGGATATACATGGTCAGCTCCTTGTAATACTTCAGGTTCAGCTCATACATCTGGTCGAACATGGCCACGTCCTTCAGCAGCGTGATCTGATGGTTCTCCAGATTTTGGGCGATCTTGTCCACATTGGCCTCGACCTTGCTGTACTGGGCCTTCATGGTCTCCAGCTTGTTGCTGGCCTTCTTGAACAGGCCGAATAAGCCCTTCTTTTCGTCCTCCTCGCCAAAGCCCTTCAGCTCCACCACCAGGCGGCTCAGGTCCTCGCCGATCTCGCCCATGTCCTTGCTGCGGACGTTGTTCAGCGCGTTCTCAGAGAAGGACGCCACGCTCTTCTGTGCCGCGGCGCCGTACTGCAGCACCTGGTTGGTGTCGCGGATGTCGATCTTGTGGGAGAAGGCCTCCACCGCCTGCTTTTCCTCCTCGGTCAGCAGCTTGTCGTCCATCTCCACCGGCTCGATCTTCTTTTCCTCCTCCTTGGGGACCTCCGGGGCCTCCGGCGTCAGCGTCAGGGAGGGCACCTCCACTGCGGCGGCAGTAGCGGTATCGTCAGGGGTCAGGGTCAGCTCGGGCATCATGTTATCGGTCATGGCGGTTGTTTCCTTTCTGTTATATTCTCACAAAGTTATATACATTGTTCTTACAGCTCCAGCGTGATGCCGTTCCCGGCGTCCACGCTGTCCTCCGCCTGGGGCGGCTGTGTCTGCGCGTCCCCAGCATTGCGGATATCCAACTCCGGCTGGGGGTCGGCCACCGGGTTTTCCTGGGCCGCCTGGTGCACGGCGTCGCCGCCGGTCAGACCCTCCCGTGCCATCATGTTGTCCAGTACCGTGATGTCCGTGGATATATCCATGGCCTGGTCGCCGAACAGACTGTCCAGCTGCTTTTCAAAAGCCAGCACGATGGTGGCCATCATGCCCTCTACCTTCTCCATGGTGCCGGTGATGTTCTGGCCGGACACGCCCTGGCGGCTCAGCTCGTCGTAGCTGCGGAGCAGCTTCAGCGTGGTGGGCAGGTAGTAGGACATGAATTTCCGGATCTGCGGCAGCTTCTCCGGGTGCGCCTTCACATAGTCGAATATCTTGCCGCTGACCTCCTCCAGCCGGTCGATCTGGCCGGAGATAGTCTCGTCCTGTATGCGGTCGTTCAGCGCCCGCATGGCCTTGATGGCCGCGTCGCCCTCGGCGATGGCCTTGTCCAGGTCCACATTGCCGGTGCTCACCGGCTCCTCCGGTACCTCCACGGTCTCGGTCACATCCCGGCAGAACATCCGGGCGATCAGTGCCACAACGGCGGAAGCCGCCGCCGCCAGCAGGAAGTGTCCCACCTGATACAGCGGAAACAGCAGTGCGTACAGCACCCACGTCACCGCCGCGGCGTAGATGGGTGCGGCTGATTTATGGACGATGGTCTTTGTTTTCAATCCTGTCGCCTCCAGTCCTTGTTTGTGACTATATATTATATAGCATTTCTGTTTTCCGGTCAATGTTTGAAAGGAAAAAAGGGCGCCCGCGGGCGCCCTTTTTCACTTGTTGTTCAGCTTGCCCAGATACCGGTAGATGCTGGCCTCGCTGCTGTGCAGCGTCTGTGCCACATGGCTCACGGATCCCCTCAGCAGGAACACGCCCTTGCGGTTCAGAATGTCCATGATCTCCATCTTCTCGTCCTGGGTCAGCCGGTCCACCTCCACCGGGTAGTTGGCCACCACCTGGGATACGATGCTGGCGGTGGCGCCGGCGATGGACGTGGGATAGCCGCTGCGTACCGGGGTCTCCACCGGGTCGTTGCTGTCGGCGATGAGCCGCGTGCCGCTGGGTACGCCCCGCTTCACGCCGCCGCCGCACAGCTCCATGACCCTGCGGCTCAGCTCCTCATACCGGCTGGCGTCAAAGTTGATGCACAGCAGGCCGGACAGCTCCCCGTGCCGTCCCTTGATGAACATGGAGTTGGAGCACATGGTCTTGCCCGTGGCGGACACGGACTCAAAGTTCAGCACATAGTTCTGCGTCTCGTACAGGTTCCCAGCCACGAACTCCAGCATTTTGTTGCTGAGAGGGGAGCCGATGTGCCGTCCGGTCAGCTCTCCGTTGGCGATGGCGATGATCCGGTTGGAGTCGTCCTCCAGCTCGTGCAGGGCGATCTCATAGTCAGGGCCCAGCACGTGGCCCAGAAAGTCTACGATCAGTGTGTATTGCCGTATCAGCTCCACTTCCATGGCAGGCAGTCTCCTTTTCTGTTTTATGCGGTGGGGAGGGCGCTCACGCCTCCGGCTGCGCTGCCTGGGCGGCGATCCTCGCCTTCTCCTCGTCCTCCAGCACCCGGTAGGCCACCTTGCCCACCAGGGTCTTGGGCAGCTCATCCCGGAACTCGATGTCGTAGGGCATGGCGTACTTGGCCACGTGCTTGCGGCAGTAGTCCAGCAGCGTCTGCTTGGTGGCGTCGATGGCGGGCACGCCGGGCTTGAGCATCACGAAGGCCTTGACCTTCTGCATCTTATAGGGATCGGGCACGCCGATGATGCAGCTCATCTGCACGTCCTCATGGGCGTCCAGAATGTTCTCCAGCTGGCCGGGATAGACGTTGTAGCCGGAGGTGATGATCATCCGCTTGGCGCGGCCCTTGAAGTAGATGAAGCCCTGGTCGTCCATGGTGCCCAGGTCGCCGGTGTACACCCAGGTCAAACCGTCGTCATGCTTCCGCAGGGTGCGGGCCGTCTCCTCGGGGTTGTTCATGTACTCCTTCATGACGGTGGGGCCCGCCAGCAGGATCTCGCCCTCGGTGCCGTAGGGCACCTCCTTGTCGGTGTCCGGCTCCACGATCTTGATATAGGTGTCGGGGAAGGGCAGGCCGATGGAGCCCTCCTTGTAGATATTGGTGGGGGTCAGGCAGCAGGCCGTCACCGTCTCGGTGGTGCCGTAGCCCTCGCGGACCTGAATGACCGCGTGGTGGTCATACAGGAACTTGTCAAATTTCTTCTTCAGCTCGATAGACAGGCTGTCGCCGCCGGAGAACACGCCCTTCAGACTGCTCAGGTCCGCGCCGTCCATGCTGGGCAGGCGCAGCAGCGCCTCATACAGCGTGGGCACGCCGGCGATAAAGTTGCACTTGTACTTCACGATCTGCTTGGCATAGCTCTTGGCGGTGAACCGTGGGATGAGGATGCACCGTCCGCCCTGGCTCAGCATGGAGTGCACGCACACGCCCAGACCGAAGCCGTGGAACAGGGGCATGGCCGCCAGCATCCGGTCGCCGGGCCGGAACATGGGGTTGGTGGCGATGATCTGCTGGCCCAGTGCGTTGAAGTTGCCGTTGGTCAGCACGATGCCCTTTGTGGTGCCGGTGGTGCCGCCGGAGTACAGAATGACCGCGGGATCGTTGTAGCCTCGCTCCACCCGGTAGTTCTTGTAGAAGCAGTACCGGGACATATCCATAAATTCCTTCCACCGGATGACCGGCGCATCCTCGGGGATCTTCTGGATCTTCCGCCCCTCGGTGAGCATATAGCCCGCCCGGATGGTGCGGCTCAGCGCGTCCTTTACGGAGGCGATGATGATGTTGATGATGCCGGTGTTCTGCCGGATGTGCTCGAACTTGTCGTAGAACTGATCCAGCGTGATGGCCGTGGTGGACTCGGAGGCATTCAGATAGAACTCGATCTCCTTCTCCGCCGACAGGGGGTGGATCATGTTGGCGATGCCGCCCACCAGATTCACCGCGTAGAACATATAGATGGCCTGGGGGCAGTTGGGCATGGCGATGGTCACCTTGTCGC
The DNA here is from genome assembly GCA_000435555.1 of Firmicutes bacterium CAG:176. Taxonomy (GTDB): domain Bacteria; phylum Bacillota; class Clostridia; order Oscillospirales; family Oscillospiraceae; genus Vescimonas; species Vescimonas sanitatis. Next base: position 3,311 of record FR881605.1, on the reverse strand, counting down.
CGGGCCGCACGCCCAGGGTCTTCAGGCTCTTGGCGCACTTCTCGATCTCCTGCACCATCTTTTTATAGGTGGTGGACTTGCCCATGAAATCAAAGGCGATGTTGTTGGGATACAGCTCGGCCATGCGCTCCACGGCCTCGAACATACTTCCCTGGAAATAATCCAGGTGCATGGGCACATCGCCCATATAGTCCTTCCACGGGGTCTTTACTTCACTCATATTGTACCTCCTCGCTCATGGGCTTTTCCAGCTCCTCCGGGTGTGTCAGCAGATACTCCAGCAGCCGCACAGACTTGGAGTAGTAATAGCCGTCCGCCAACCGCTCGTCGATGGTCAGTCCCAACTCCAGCGTCTCCCGCATGGTCACGGTGCCGTCCTCATTGATAAACGGCGATTTCTTCTTTTCACCGATGATGCAGAACAGGGAGCAGGTGCCCCAGTTGGTCAGGTGGTGATAGCCGCACTTCAGCTTGATGGACCCCAGGTTCGAGATGACCACAGAGCTGTAATAGGGGTCGGTGGCGATGAGGTCGGACGGCACCCAGCCGTGGCGATCCAGAAACATCAGGAACCGCACGATGGCCTTTCCCATCCACCGGGGCATCTTATTGAACATATCCATGCCCGCGGTGGAGGCATCCACCTTCTCGCTGCGGCACTCCGTCACCTGCCGGCGGATGTAGTCGTGTACCTCCGCCACCGTGTCCGTCTCCTTTCCATGCAGGAAGGCCAGCGCCTCCGCGCCCTTGTCGGAAAACTGCTTCTTCACCACGAACGCGGCGGACACCTCGTTCCGCTGATAGAAATTGCTGTTCACGATAAAGCGGTTCAGCTTCGGCCGCAGGGGG
>FR881605.1:0-2349 GCA_000435555.1 Firmicutes bacterium CAG:176 | reverse complement strand
TGCGTTCATGGCGGTCAGGTCCACCTTCACGGAGATGTACGCCTCATTATCGCACCGGTTTGGGTAGATGATGCCGGTGATGAAGTGCAGGGAATCCAGCTCCCGCAGCAGCCGGCCGTCCCGCCGATCGCCCCGCCGTCTCTTATAGGTCTCCATATGTTTCTCCTATGCAACTAATATAAATGTGAAAGTTTTACAAGCATATCTAATATGCTATATTATGTTGACAACATAAATCAACAACTGTTACCCGCACATTATACCAGCCTCCCCCCGAAAATGCTACCCCCATTTTCACACTTTACGCAATTCATAAAAAAATGTTAGGCGCTAAAAAGGACCGGCGAGAGCCGGTCCTTTTTTCACTCACAGATTTTTCACCCGCAGGGCCCGTATGGCGTTCAGCACCGCCAGCACCATCACGCCCACGTCGGCGAAGATGGCCGCCCACATATTGGCCGCGCCGATGGCCACCAGCACCAGGCAGGCGAACTTCACCGCCAGCGCGAACACGATGTTCTGATACACGATGCCGATGCACTTCCGGGAGATGTGGATGGCTTTGGCGATCTGCATGGGCTCGTCGTCCATCAGCACCACGTCCGCCGCCTCGATGGCCGCGTCGCTGCCCATGGCGCCCATGGCGATGCCGATATCCGCCCGGCTCAGCACCGGCGCGTCGTTGATGCCGTCGCCCACGAAGGCCAGCTTGGCCTTCCCGCGCTGCCGGGACAGCAGCTGCTCCACCTGCGCCACCTTGTCCCCGGGCAGCAGCTCGCTGTGTACCTCGTCCACGCCCAGCTCCGCCGCCACCGCGTCCGCCACCTTTTTGGCGTCGCCGGTGAGCATGACGGTCTTTTCCACGCCCGCCTTATGCAGCGCGGCGATGGCCGCCTTGGCGTTGGGCTTCACCACGTCGGAGATCACGATGTGCCCCGCATACTGCCCGTCCACCGCCATGTGGATGATGGTCCCCACGCTGTGGCAGTCGTGATAGGGAATACCCAGCTGGACCATCAGCTTGCTGTTGCCGGCGGCCACCGTGTGGCCGTCCACCACGGCGGTGACGCCGTGGCCGCTGCTCTCCTGGATGTCCGTCACGCGGCTGCGGTCGATGGCCTTGCCGTAGGCTTTCTGCAGGCTCCTGCTGATGGGATGGGAGGAGGCGCACTCCGCAAGCGCCGCGTATTCCAGCAGCTTCTGCTCGTCCATGTCGCTGTGGTGTACCGCCGTCACCTCGAACACACCCTTGGTCAGCGTGCCGGTCTTGTCGAACACCACCGTCTTTACCTGGGACAGCGTCTCCAGATAGTTGGAGCCCTTGATCAGGATGCCCTCATGGCTGGCGCCGCCGATACCGGCGAAGAAGCTCAGGGGAATGCTGACCACCAGCGCGCACGGGCAGCTGGTCACCAGGAACGTCAGCGCACGGTATACCCACTGCTCCCACTGGCCGTCCATGCCGCCCACCAGCCGGATCACCGGCGGGATAATAGCCAGCGCCAGCGCGCTGTAGCATACCACCGGCGTGTAAATGCGGGCGAACTTGGCGATAAAGTCCTCACTGCGGGACTTGCGGGAGCTGGAGTTCTCCACCAGCTCCAGGATCTTGGATACCGTGGACTCGCCAAAGGCCTTGGTGGTCCGGATCTTCAGCACGCCGGTCATGTTGATGCAGCCGCTGATGACCTCGTCGCCCTCCCGGGCGTCCCGGGGCAGGCTCTCGCCGGTCAGGGCGCTGGTGTTCAGGGTGGAGCTGCCCTCGGTGACGACGCCGTCGATGGGCACCTTCTCGCCCGGCTGTACCACGATGACGGTGCCGATGGCCACCTCGTCCGGGTCCACCTGTACCAGCTGGCCGTCCTGCTCAATGTTGGCGTAGTCCGGCCGGATGTCCATCAGCGCGCTGATGTTCTTCCGGCTCTTGCCCACGGCGTAGCTCTGGAACAGCTCGCCGATCTGATAGAACAGCATCACGGCGATGGCCTCGTTGTAGTCGCCGCTTTTCTCATAGATGGCCAGCGCGAACGCGCCCACCGTGGCCACCGCCATCAGGAAGTTCTCGTCGAACACCCGCCCATTGGCGATGCCCTGTCCGGCCTTTTTCAGAATGTCGTAGCCGATGACCAGATACGCTGTCAGATACAGCGCCAGCCGCAGCCACCCCGTCACCGGAATAATATACAGCGCGACCAGCATCGCCGCCGTGATGAGTATGCGTATGAGCATTTTCTTTTGTTTTTTCGTCATAGCGTTTCTCCTTTCCTGTATCCGCACCGCCGTCCCGCCCGCAGTCGGCGCAGCGGGCTATTTCGCGCCCCGGCGCGAGCGCTTTCTTTGTCTCCGCCG
>FR881604.1:1609-5299 GCA_000435555.1 Firmicutes bacterium CAG:176 | reverse complement strand
CGCTGCCGCGGGAGGAATAGTAAAGATTGCTTTCCTACGGGCCTTTCTTTTTTGACTTTAATTATCCCTCCCCCTGGCGAGGGTGGGGTGAATAAAGATCGTTTGACCGTGGGGCCTTTCTTTTTTACGCTTAATTATCCCTGGCCTGACGGCCGGGGATAGATAATATCTCACCTCTGACGGGGTGAGATAAATATATAACCCTCCCGCTAACGCGGGAGGGTTATAAGAGCTTCTTTTTACCCCTCATCCGTCAGCTTCGCTGACACCTTCAGCTGTGCACACCCCAGTGTGCGCACTGGGGCGCCCTCAAGGGGAAGGCTTGAGGGACTGCCCCGCGCCACCTGTCTCCCTGCGGGTCGGTCGGTCCACGGGTCTGACACGCCACCGGCGTGTCATTCAACACTGCGGACCCCTCGAGGGGAAGGCTAATGAGGGAGCGCCCCCAAGGGGAAGGCTTGGGGACGTTTTTATTGTGCTTTACACAGTGGGGCGAAAAGTGGTATAATACCGACAGAAATCAACACAAACGAGGAGGTCTTGTGATGAGATTGCTGTTCAAGGGCGGTACCGTGGTCACCGGCAAGGGTCCCCGCCGGGCCGATATCCTGGTGGAGGGCGAGAAGATCCTCGATGTCTGCCGCGACATTCCCGCCATCGGCGCGCAGGTGGTGGACGTAACCGGGATGCTGCTGTTTCCCGGTTTCATCGATGCCCACACCCATTTCGATCTGGACGTGTGCAACACCACCACGGCGGATGACTTTGCCAGCGGCTCCCGGGCGGCGCTGCGGGGCGGCACCACCACCATCATCGACTTTGCCTGCCCCAACAAGGGCGAGACGCTGCACGACGGCCTGCGGCTCTGGCACGAGAAGGCCGACGGCAAGTGCGCCTGCGACTACGGCTTCCACATGACCATCGACGACTGGAACGAGACCATCGAGCGCGAGATCGACGATATGTACGCCGAGGGTATCTCCTCTTTCAAGATGTACATGACCTACCCTGCCATGATGATCGGTGACGAGGCCATGTACAAGGCGCTGAAAAAGCTGAAGGAAAAGGGCGGCATCTGCGGCGTCCACTGCGAAAACGCCGGGGTCATCGACGCGCTGATCGCCGAAAAGAAGGCCGCCGGCGAGAACGGCGTCCACTGCCACCCGGAGACCCGGCCCGACATCATGGAGGCCGAGGCCGTGGGCCGTCTGCTCCGCATCGCCGAACAGGTAGACGTCCCTGTGGTCATCGTCCACACCACCAACATCGAGGCGCTGGACGAGATCGCCAACGCCCGCTGGCGGGGCCAGAAGGTCTTTGTGGAAACGTGCCCCCAGTATCTGATATTGGACGACAGCGTGTATTACAACGAGGACTGGCTGCAGGCAGCCAAATACGTCTGCTCGCCTCCTATTCGGAAACCGGCTGACCGTGAGGCGCTGTGGCGCGCCATCCGCCGCGGCGAGGTGCAGACGGTCTCCACCGACCACTGCAGCTTCACCACGCAGCAGAAGCTGGCGGGCCGCGACGATTTTACCGCTATTCCCGGCGGCATCCCCGGCGTGGAGACCCGCGGCGAGCTGATCTACACCTTCGGCGTGGCCAAGAAGAAGATCGGCCTGGGCGCCATGTGCCGTGTGCTGGCAGAGAACCCCGCCAAGCTGTATGGCCTGTTCCCGCGCAAAGGCGTACTGGCCCCCGGCTCCGACGCCGATATCGTGGTCTACGACCCCAACGCCGACCACGTCATCCGCGCCGAGGATATGGTGGGCGCGGCGGACTACAACCCCTACGAGGGCGTGGTCACCAAGGGCTCCATCCGCCAGGTGTGGCTCCGCGGCAAGCCCGCGGTGTCCTCCGGCAAGGTGCTGGCCGGGCCGGACGGCAAATACCTGCCCCGGGGCAAGTGCCAGCTGTAAGGAGGCGAGGCCATGTTGGACAAGACGTTGGGCTATATCCTCTGCTGCCAGTCCCCGGCGCTGTTTCTGGCCGCGCTGGCGCTGCTGGTGGCGTATCTGGCCGGGCGCAAGCACAAGGTCCGGGCCTTCTTCCGCCTGCTGCTGTGCATTTTGTGTGCCGCCGGCGGCGTGGCGCTGTATTTCCTGGGGATCTACAAGGAGTATTTCACCATCCGGGACTTTTTCCTGATCCGCACTGCGGGCTGGATCGGCCTGGCCATCGCGGCGTTCTTCGTGCTGCTGGCGCTGGTGCGGGCGTTCTTCGCTGCCGCTGATGCCCGCCGCGAGCAGAAGGCCGCCATCCGCGAGGAAAACGAGCGCCTGGCCCGTGAGGCCCAGGAGGCCGCTGAAGCCGCGCAGGTGGAACCGGCCCCGCAAGTCCCTGCTGTGCCAGAGGCTTCCCCGCAGGAGTCGGTACCCGAGGCGGTTCCGGAGCCCGCTGCCGTTTCCACCGTCGAGACTCCGGTGCCAGAAAGCGAGCAGCCGCAGGACTAAGTTGACAATAATACAAATTATGGTAAACCCATCGGCCGCATTTTTGTGCGGCCGATGGGTTTTTTGTAGACAAAGCAAGGCGCCCGGGGACGGATATCCGTCTCCCGGGCGCTCCCCTCCTGTCGCGCGAGGCCTGTACCTCACGCCCCCTACGTTGTTTTATGGTAGCACTCTATGATTGTAGTTTCAAGAAAATCGGTGATTTCTTAACGCAGTTTTAACGGAACGCTAACAGGGGCGCGAAAAATTCCTCCCCCTGGGGGAAGGTTTTTGCCCATTTTCATGGGCTTTATCGTCATTCTGCACAACAATCCCCCTAAAATTTCTGCCTATTGCGAATTGAATTGTTCGGTGACCGGTGATAAATTTAGGTTAGTATTTACCGAAAAGTGGTGAAACGGAGGGGTTTTTAAGATGAAACGATGGTTTTCCGGGCTTTTAGCGGCGGTTATGGTACTGCTTTTGCTGCCGGCGTCCGCCAGCGGCACAGAGAGCTTTTACGCTTATCTGTATAGCAATCCAACCACCGCAGTCGGAGAAACCGCATTGGTTGGACTATACTTAGGTCAAAATTCCACATCGCGGGAGTACAACACCTATTTCTTCCAAATCGACTATGATGCGGAAAAACTCATATTCGCAAGCGCAACCATCGGCAGCAAAGTTCCTGATGTCATTGATCACTCTGTTCCTGGTCGTTTGACCATAGGCGGCTACGGAGAACCGCGCTCCGACAGTTCTATCATGCTGAATTTCACCGTAAAGGCTGCCGGTGAGGCCACTGTGAAATTGGTCAAGGCACAGATGGACGTCCGCGCCAACGCGGCAAAGGACGCCCAAACTGCCAGTGTACCGGCCGGCCAAAGCAACACGGTGACGATCCTGTGCGGCGGCTTCCCTGTTGTGCTTCCGGATTGTGCCACTGGTGACGCTTACGTGACCGCAAACGGCGACTACACCTTCACCGCCGATCCCGGCTATAACTACGGCTTTTCGGCCACTGTGAATAATGAAAAAGTTGACATCATCAACAACGACGACGACAGCTATACGATCAAAAATGTTACCGGCAAGCTGGTCATCAGCGCCAACAGCACACCCACTGTCAAAACCTACGCGGTGACCGTCGAGGGCGACGGCTACGGTGACGTCAGCGCCCTCACTTCCGCAACGCATGGGCAGAATTATACCTTTACGGTCACGCAGGCGGCCAACTACGACTATGCGGTGGCCGTAA
>FR881604.1:0-1570 GCA_000435555.1 Firmicutes bacterium CAG:176 | reverse complement strand
CTCCACGCGGGTGACGTGCACTGCCAGCAGCAGCGGCAGCCGCTATACCTATACGATCTCGGCGGCGTCTGTCACCGGCCCGGTGGTCATTACGGTGAAGAAGGCCCCGCAAAGCGGCACCACGCAAATCGTGCTTACGGGCAGCGGCGCCGCCGATGTCTGGGGTGACGTTACGTCCTATACCGTAAAAAGCGGTGAAGCTTTTACATTCGGTATCAATCACCAAGAGGGATTTGACTACACGGTCACCGTCATGGCCGGCGAAAAAACTCTCACGCTCCAGCGCAACGAAAATGCCAGCACTTACACCATTCCCGGGGACTACATCAAGGGCGGCATTATCATGGTGAGCATCACCAAAACGGCACAGCTTGCATTGACGGTGAACGCAGCCGAGTATGTAAAGCTCATAAATGGCAACGCCGTATGGCTCATCACCGCTGTGCCGGAAACAAAGCTCCCTGCGACCAAGTCCCTCTACTACGGTGATGCGGCCATGTTCTGGTCAGAGAAATACGAAGCCTACGCCTGGCTGCTGGTGGACAAGGGTACGGCGGCAGGTATCGCCGCCGCGGCAAAATCTGTGATCTCCGTTAAGGGCAACTCCACTGTGTCGGTATCCTACAGCGGCGACGTCAACGGCACGGGCCATATCGACATCAACGACGCCCAGTATATCTACGACCTATATAACGCCAAGCATTCCGCACTTGACATGGAGAAGTTCCTCCGCTGCGATGTCAACGGCAACCGCGAAGTAAGCGTCGATGACGTTCAGGCTGTTGTCAGCCTGCTGCTGCACTGATAAGTCAAAAGAGAAGCGCCTGAAAGGCGCTTCTCTTTTTCTTGCCGGTCAAAAAGCTTGCGAAAGCCGTATGCAAGGCTCTGCGGCGAAAGCCACGGGGCCTTCTGTCAGGACTCCATGTGTTTGCCCAGAAAGGACGCCACGGTCTGGGCAAGCTTACACTCCGTCTCCCCCGCCGGCTTGCCGTCGGGAGAGAGAAAGAGCACCGCGCCCAGCACGTCGCCGCCGCAGAGAATAGGTGCCGCAACAGCGGCCCGGAACTGCTCGTTCTCATCGCTGATGGCCACACCCTCGCCGCAGTAGAGGCCACGCTGGTCCATGACCTGCTCCAACGCAGGGGAGACAGGCTTGCCCAGCAGTTCCTTCTTCCCCGCCCCGGCGATGGCGATGACCGCATCGCGGTCGGTAACAGCGGCGGAAAAGTCCGTGCTGCGGCTGAGGGTATCGCAGAACTGTGCGGCGAACTCCTCCAACCCGCCGATAAGGGAATACTTCTTGAAAATAACCTCGCCGTCGCGGGTGGTGTAGATCTCCAACGGGTCGCCTTCGCGGATACGCATGGTGCGGCGGATCTCCTTAGGGATGACCACGCGGCCCAGGTCGTCGATGCGGCGCACGATGCCTGTTGCTTTCATATATGAAATTCCTCCAGTCAAAGCAGATTTTACATCCGTAGTCTTTGTCCGGTGTCGGAGGAATATACATCCGCCGCACATGGTGCTTCATTACACAGAACAGCCCGCTTTGCAAAAAACAGACCCGCCC
>FR881603.1 GCA_000435555.1 Firmicutes bacterium CAG:176 | reverse complement strand
TCACCGAAGTCTCCTTTACCCTGAACAGCGTTACCTGGCACTACCGCATGGCCCCCACTTTGGACGTTTCAGAAACAATACCGGACATCTCCGACTTCACCGGCGGCAGCCTGACGGCGGAGGGCAGGCTCCGCTGGTGCCCCACCGTCCTTCGCTGGGACGCGGGCGGCGCCGGCTGCATCATCTGGCGGGACATCGCTCCCGGTCTGGCGTACAGCCTGACCGCGGACACCGGCGCGTCGGAGAAGACGCTGGCGGACATGGCCGCCCTGGTGTTCAAGCCCGCCCAGGAGGAGTCATAAAGCGAAGCAAAAAAGGAAGCACCCCGCGGGGTGCTTCCTTTTTTGCTCAGAATTCCGGTGCGTCCGGCGTCTTGCGGTACAGCAGGGGCTTGCCCTCGGCGTCCACCAGCAGCGTCAGCCCGCCGGAATTGCCCACGGCGTGGTAGAGATACTGCACGCCGGTCTCGGTGTCCACCAGCACCTCGTTGCTGCTGATAAAACCGCTCTCCTCCATGACCTTGATAAAGCGCTGCTCCTTCTTTGCCATAGCTTTACTCCGCGGCGGGCGCGTCGTTCTCCACCAGCATTTTCGCGCTGGTGGCCAGACCGGCCAGCCCCTGGATCTCGCTGGGGATAATGAGCTTCGTGGCCTTGCCGTCAGCCACCTTCTCCAGCGCCTCCAGCGCCTTGAGCTTGATGACCTGGTCGTTGGGGGCGTTCTCATTCAGCATACGCATGGAGTCGGCCATGGCCTGCTGCACCTTCAGGATGGACTCCGCCTCGGCCTCGGCGGCCATGATCTTGGCCTGTTTGGCGGCGTCGGCCCGCAGCAGGGTGGACTGCTTCTCGCCCTCGGCGATCAGCACCTTGCTGGCCTTCTCGCCCTCGGCCTGCAGGATGGACTCCCGGCGTTCGCGCTCGGCCTTCATCTGCTTCTCCATGGCGTTCTGGATCTCCCGGGGCGGCAGGATGTTCTTCAGCTCCACGCGGTTGACCTTGATGCCCCAGGGGTCGGTGGCCTC
>FR881602.1 GCA_000435555.1 Firmicutes bacterium CAG:176 | reverse complement strand
GCGGTTTTACAATTTTGCTTACCGATTCTATTCTTCATTGTCGCTTTGATATTAACTGCATCGCTGTTCTATCGCTGGAAACTGAAAGAGCCGCTTGCTATTCTCATGGATGGAGCAAACCGCATGATGGAGAATGATTTGGACTTTACCATTCCATCCGTGTCTGGGGACGAGCTGGGACAGCTCTGTGTTGCATTTGAAACCATGCGGCAATCGCTATTGAACAGCAACCGCGAGCTGTGGCGGCAAACTGAGGAACGGAAACGGCTGAACGCCGCGTTCTCCCACGATCTCCGAAACCCGATAACGGTCTTAAAAGGCTCGGCAAAAATGGCAAAACAGTGTGCAGATAGCGGCAATACGCCGCAGCTCATGGATAATCTTGAGCGCATGGAAGCCTATACAGGGCGCATCGAACGCTATGTGGAAACTATGAGCAAGGTTCAACGGTTGGAGCAGGTGCAGCCGGAAAAAGTGACTTTTGACACCGCTGCGCTGAGCGCCGATTTGGAAAAAGCACTTGGCTTTTCCGCAGCCGATCATGGAAAGCAGCTTTACTTTCACGGTCTATCCGCAGGCGGCACTGTCACACTGGATAAAGGGATGTTGTTTCAAGTTGCTGAGAACCTTACAACAAATGCTCTCCGATTTGCAAAAGAGAATGTTTCGGTAGAACTCTCCATAGAGGGCGAAAATCTGAAACTGGAAATTGCGGATGATGGCGACGGGTTTCCGGCGGAGCTTTTGAAAAACGGCATCCAGCCGTTCCGCAAAGGTACGGAAGAAGCGGAGCATTTGGGCATGGGACTTTATATCTGCGATCTTCTTTGCCGCAAACACGGCGGTACGTTGAAAATCGCAAATACCGATATCGGGGCTGTTGCCTCCGCTATTTTGAAAATCTCATAACTCTTGAGCGTTTTTTGAGATTTGCCTTTTATACTCTCCTTATCAAACCGATAAGGAGAGTTTTTTCATGGATATTCAAGTAAACGATGTTTCCAAAATCTACGGTACAGGCGAGAACAAAGTCGTTGCGCTGTGCCATGCAAATATGACAATCCACTCCGGTGACTTCATCTCCATTATGGGGCCGTCAGGCAGTGGCAAAAGTACGCTGCTTCACATCATCAGCGGATTGGACACGCCAACTTCCGGCAAGGTGTTGTATGGCGATACCGGCATCCATCACGGCAGTGACAAGGAGTTATCGGCGTTCCGCCGCCAAAAGATCGGCTTCATCTTCCAGCAATTCAATCTGCTCCCGGTGCTGACAGCGCAGGAGAATATCATCATGCCGCTGCTTCTCGACAAGCGCCAGCCGGACAATGCCTATTTACAGGAGATCGCAGCCTTTTTAGGGATCGACAGCCGTTTGAACCATCTGCCCCATGAACTGTCCGGCGGGCAGCAGCAGCGCGTGGCAATCGCCCGCGCTCTGATCGCAAAGCCAGACATCATCTTCGCCGACGAGCCGACAGGAAATCTTGATACCAAAAGCGGCAGTGAGGTTATGGAAATGCTCTGTGATCTTCGGGCGAAGATGAATAAAACCCTCATTGTCATTACCCACGATCCTGACATTGCAGAGATGGCAGAGCGCCGTTTTACCATCATCGACGGGGTGCTTTCGGAGGTGACTGTGAAATGAAATCCTATCTGGCACTTGCTTGGAAAGAACTGAAGGCACAGAAAATTACGGCGGTTTTAATCCTGATTGCCGTTATTACGTCAACGATTATGACCACTGTGATCGGTCAATCCATCGGCATATTGCAATCTATGCGTGTCCAGCAGGCTGCGGGACTGAACGGAAACCGCTATGTAACTTTTCATCAACTCGGCCGGGAACAGACGCAAAAGCTCCATGAGGATGATCGCCTGTATGACGTAGGCGACATCATCTTTGTCGGCAGCACAACACTTGGCAACAGCAGCTTGACCTTGTATCTCCGGGAGTATCACGACAATGCTTTGGCAATGTACCCGGCAATCAGCGAGATAAAAGAGGGTCGTTTGCCGAAAAAAGCAAATGAAGTGGCCTTGTCGGAAGATGCGCTGCACGATCTCGGCTTGGATGCTGCGATTGGGGACACCATTTCTTTGGATTTGAGCGTATATGTCATGGACGGATCATTGCCGGAGGTCGAATATGTCGCTGACTTCACCCTGACAGGCATTTTGGAGAATAGTTACCTCGGCTATGCAACTGGTACGGTTGTTGGAATTGTCGGAAATGGAACAGCAGAAAGTGTATTACCGGACGAATATCTGCTCTATTCCACCGATTTCAAAACCCACAGCAAACAGGATTTTCAGAGCATTGTCTGTGATCTTGCGGCAAAATTGCAGGAAGATGATCGGTATATCCAGTACAACTGGGTTCTGCTTCACGCACTCGGTATTGCCTATGATGCAGACGAGGATAGCTGCACTGACGCAGGTTTTTCCTTTATGACGGTAGCTTGTATCTTGGTAGGCGTATTGGTTTTGCTTGCGGCCGGGCTGGTGATCTATAATATTCTGAAAATCTCCATCACAAAGCGTATCAAGGAATATGGAACGCTTCGCGCCATCGGTGGACAGCGGGGACAGATTTATCGCTTGGTGTCCGTACAACTCTTGATCCTTTGCGGAGCTGGGCTTCCTGTTGGGCTGCTGATTGGTACTCTGTCGGCAAAAGGGGCGTTGATCGCGGCAACTGGCGTTCTCAATCCCGAAATATTCATGGCAAACAGCACTTCCGAACTGAACTCTGCCATCAGTGCTGCCAGCACGGTAAAACTGCCAATGCTCTTTGCCAGTGTTGCGGTCACGCTGATCTTTGCAATGTTGGCTGCTTTTCCCGCGGCGCGGTACGCCTCCCGCGTTTCTCCCACGGTTGCGATGTCCGGACAAACAGTGAAGATCAGGCGCCGGGTAAAGAAAAATCGCACCATCCGCAATTTTGATGCCTACTACGCACGGCTCAGCTTGAAACGCGGACGAGGCAGGACAGTTGTTACAATCTTGTCCCTGGTTATGAGTATTACCGTTTTTGTCGCCTTACAGAGCTTTACCGGGCTGCTCGACGCCAGCAGCTCCATTCAGAATATGTATTCCGGCGACTATGCGATTACAAATGAAACCGTCGGCATTCGGGCAGAAGCCGTGAAAACGCTAGAAGCGAATGATGCGGTAGAGGGTGTTTCCACTACCCGGCTTTCCGTGTTTATGCCGGGAGCCGGAGATGTGCTGCCCTTTGAAACGGATTTGTCCGTGCAGAGCCATGAAACCTTGCAACTCGCAAGCGTTGATGAAGGGCAGTTCCGCACCTATGCCCCTGATTTGTCTGAAGAGGATAAGCAAGCGTTGAATGACGGAACGGGCTGCTTGATTCAAAATCCCATTGCTTTTTCGTATGGAGATACGGGCATACAGCAGACAAACCTTGCCGTTGGCGACACAATCCGGCTGGGAGATAAAATAGTCCGCGTGGTAGGACTTACTGATACCCCTGTTATTATCAATAATGCTGGTTTTACAAATGGTGTCCAGATCATTGTAAACGGTGAGCTATATAGCTATCTGCTTGGAGATGACAGCTATTCGGAAATATACCCAACACTCAAAGAGAATGCAGATGCAGATGCCTTTGAAAGTTGGCTGGACAACTGGTGTAGCGAACAGCCGGGAACGCACTGGCTCTCTTACCGTCAAAGCAGCGACGAAATGGCGGAGAGCTTTGCACAAGTCAAGATGCTGTGCTGGGTACTGATTGCTTTTATCGGTGTCATCGGTGTTCTGAATATCATCAATACCGTTTACAGCAACATCCATACTCGTGTAGGCGAGATCGGTATGCAGCGGGCTATTGGAATGAGCGCCGCAAGCCTTTATAAAACATTCTTGTGGGAGGGTGCCTATTACGCTATCTTTATCTTTGCGTCTGTGATTGGTGCGGTGTTGGGGTATGTCTGCTGTATCTTTGTCGGGGCAGCAAAGACGGACACCTTACAGCTTGTTACCGTTCCCGTCATGGCGATTATAGAGGTTGCTGTGGTTTCTGTTGCGGCCTGCCTGCTGGCAACGGCGATCCCGCTGCGCTCTATTGCAAAAATGAACATTGTCGAATCGATTGAGAATGTCGAATAACACCTGAGCAGAAGCCGTCCGGCTTTGCAAAGATGACGGCGGCTTTGAAATATTGCATTTCAAGCCGCCGTTTTCCTTTTGAAAAAATGGATTTACGGGGGGTGTATTAAAGTCGCCCTTTTTTAAGGACACGGCGGTTTCCAAGGAGGGATCGTTGTGTTCATTTTGCTTTTTTATTGTACGCATGATCTTCACCTGCTAAAAAAAGCGTAGCTTCCCCTCCGGGCAAGTCCGGCCTTGGATATGAAATCTGCCAGTATGTAAATGAATATATCATTTCACGCGCTTGTGTGGCTCTGCGCCATGCAAGCGCGTTTTTCTATGCCTACTTTGGGACAACTTGTCCCAAGGTCGGTAAGGGCTGCCCCGGATGCCGATCCCCGCCGCACCTCCGTTCAAATCGCTTATCAACCCACCACAAAAATCTGAACGGAGGAAAATATAATGACTACGATCAATTTGAAGGACTTTTACGCTTGGTACACCCACGATGAATATGTTGAGATTTCCGACGAAGTAGCGGAAGAACTGAAGGCCGACAAGCGGTATGAGGCCGCCTACCGCCGCCGTGTTACCCGCAACAAGGCGCAGTATTCGCTGGACTGCGATGACGGCATTGAATATTCGGCTTGTCTGCATGAGCCGTCCCCGGAAGAGCTGGTGCTGCGGCAGGAACGGTTTTTCTACCTCTGGAACGCGCTGAACACTTTGCCCGAAACGCAGGGCCGCCGTGTGGAGGCGTGTGTCATTGACGGTAAACGCTTTTCCGAGGTTGGACGAGCCGAGGGCGTACATAGCGGCTCAGTGCGAGGCTCCGTCCTGCGGGGCCTTGAGAGCATGAAAGAGTATCTGAAAGAAAATTGGTAATATACCCCCGGTTTTGCCTGTTTTCTGTCCTTGGTATACGAGGGGTGAACTTTGGGACAAGTTGTCCCGAAGTCCCCCTCTCAGGGAAGGACCAAGGGGCGGCGCTGCGTCGCCGTCC
>FR881601.1 GCA_000435555.1 Firmicutes bacterium CAG:176 | reverse complement strand
GCCCTCTGTTTTGACGGTTACGGACAAATCACTTAAAAAATATTGCACTGCTATTATGCACCACTGTAACGAGAACGCATTGTATACTCCGTTCCGTTTCGTGTTAGTAGGAAACCAATGGGACTGCCTTGATAAAGGCTGTCAATCCACCGCTGATCGGCACTCCCGATGGGGCTGATGACCCCTTCATATTGAAAGGAAACATCTATTTCCACAATCCAAGTATCTTTGCTGATTTCAGATGGTCTAAGTACGTATATATCCGCGCTTTCTCTGTCCATATCAGTCGTTGGCAGTAGGCGCACTTTGAGATCCCTGTACTCCGTAATCGTAAATGTTCGAGCATCGGAAGGAGTCATCAAGTCGTCGAGGAACGATTTTGCTAATTCGACAGCAGCTTCCTCGGGATAGGTAGTGCTTTCTTCAGAATCTAAGGCTCTCTTTCCGCTTACATAAACGTACAGTTTTGTATTCTCGATGGGAATGGAATACGGCGTTTTAGGTTGAGGATCACTGACGGGTACTTGAGGCAGCGGGACATTGGCAGGCATCTGAATTCTGCGCAACACAAGCAATGCAACTAGCGCACACAGCACTGCAGCAACCATCCAGTGGATATGCTTTCTGCGTATATATTGAGCGAATTTACCATCGTGTGCCATTTGCTAACCTCCTTACCTGTTTCTTCCTACCTTCAGAAACGTGATGACCTAGCGATCTCTTTTTTAGTCGATTCCCCTCACATTCATAAAGCGGTAGTTTTAAGCCCACCGCAAAGGACTGCCTTGCGGTGTAAAGAATACTGTGGATTGGATTTCTTTTCTGCACCTCATTATAATACAATAATACAAACCGCGCGGAAGTAAAAG
>FR881600.1:4376-13762 GCA_000435555.1 Firmicutes bacterium CAG:176 | reverse complement strand
TCTCCGTTCAGACCGTCATGGCTTGACAAGGGTTGGTGTCTTTTTCGGCAGCCGCTTTCTTTGCTTCGGCGGCTTCCCGCTCTGCGCGGCGCTTCACGGCCTTTTCGTGGGCCAGTTGGCCCTGCCGCAGGTTCTTCTCGATCTGCTTCTGCCGCTTCTTCTCCTTGCGTTCGGAAAGAAACAGCGGCAGTAGCTTTTCTTTTTCCATGCGGTAACGCAGTGTGTTGTTAAGTTTAGGTGTGGTTTTTGGCCGGGGCAATCCTGCGGCTGTCATGGCATTATCCCAGCTGCCGAATCGCTGCTCGATAAACGCACCACCGTCGATCTCTGTGGGGCTGGGACTATGCCCCAGCGCAGCGGCACATACATTTAGATACTGCGTTAGGGCCGCACGAGTCACCCCGGCATTGTTCTCGGCGAACGCTGCATCCCGCGCTGTCAGCGAGGCTTTAGCTCGTTCGGCGACCTGACCATTTAACCAATTTTGATAGTCAAATCGTTGGCGTGGATCTCTGTTTGACATATTTTCCCCCTCAATGATGACAAATGCCGCCTCTTTCAGCTAAACTGAAAAAAGCGGCAAGCACCCAAAATAGAAGTGCGTAAACAAACTATGATAGCTGTCACAACAAGCACTCCTGTCACAACGCGTGGAGAATCCGCCCACCGCTAATGGCCCTAATCATACAAGTCTCCCGCCTCGCGCCACGGAGCTGCTGCTCCTCGTTTGCTACCTACCTTCTCAAGGGGCATCCCTCAATGGCGGACTTTCGTCCAACAGCTACTGCTGTTTTGGTGCATTCTTGCGCCCACGGTGCCGTTCGCGTGGGATTATTATTCCCGTTCCTTTTATGCAATTACCTGACCGCGCACAGAACGCAGTTCGGATAACCGCTGTAAGACATCCCAGGGCCTATGAAGTTTTTATGTGTATCAGCAGGGTATATTAAGGCATAATACAGAAATGTAATGGCCTTCCTGCCGCACTTCCGCAAAGTAAACTAACTTTGCGGAACTCGCAGCTCATAAACGTTGCATGAGCGCACTACCCATCAGTTGTGTTGGTATAAACGTTTCTTGTACAGGTAAAAAGCAGATGTTTTGTACGGCCTGTGACTTATGGGCTAGTGATGGGTGATGGTACAGATTCAAAGTCGTCTTAATATCTGAGTGTCCGAGCATTTCGCTCACACTTTTCACATCTATTCCCCGTTCAACACAGCGAGTTGCATAGGTGTGGCGCAGAATGTGAAAATTTCGATAGTGAACTCCGCATTCCTTCAAAAACAGCTTGTACTGGTATTGACAGGTACGAGGGGCCATAGGTGCGTCCGTGCCTGTCATCAAAAAACTATCTATTGAATTAGAAAGACGCACTTGTTTCAGCAACGCTAACATATCTGCAGGAATGGGTATCCGTCGTAGGGATGATAAACTTTTAGGGGGCTGGATCACCAGTTTGCCTACTCCATCTACGGTCAATCTCTGTACTGTGCGCTGGACAGAAATTACTCCCGACGAAAAGTCAATGTCAGACCACCGTAGTGCACACAACTCTCCTAAACGCAAACCACTGTTCAATGTCAGCAAAATAGCTATTCCTAGAATACTCGGTACATCGAGTACTCTATTGGCAATGGAGTTTATCTCTGCATCTGAAAAGATTTCCGGCATATTTTGCCGATACTTCGGGAGTTTTGCGCCATGTGCAGGACTGCTGCAATTGAATGTAGTCTCTGCATACTTTAAAACGCCCTTCAATAATGTGCCTATATCTTTCAACGTCTTCTGTGACAGCTCGCTATCTATCTGTTTTTGCTGCAAAAAAGATGTGAATGCTTTTGTTGATAACTGATCTACACATACACGGCCCAACGATGGGAGAATATGCTTTCGCAGCATCTGCTCATAGCGCAGGTAAGATGAGAGCTTTATAGTGTTTTCCTTTTCGGCCAAGAAGCCTGTTACGGCCTCTTGGATAGTGACCACACCTCTTTGCTGAATGGCATTCTTCTCAGTTTTAGGATAACCCCTGTAGCGTGAATCATTGCTCCTAATAATTATCTGTTCTGAGTTTTTGGCCTTAGATGCCTTGCGGATGTAGATGCCTCTTTGCGACCACTGCCGTGTTCCTGCATTACAATACTCTCTTTTGCAATGCTGCATAGTCATCCTCCTTTGCCTATCAATCTCAAATTTGTCTACAATATTCGAATGTTGGAGAACTTCCATTAATCAATCGATTATTGCACTTTCCTGTTGACTTCTGCCAATAAGTGTAGTACTTTTATATCACAAGATGCTCCGCAAAGTTAGTTTACTTTGCGGAATTTTTGTATTCATCTTTCTTAAAACGCATTAAACCTCCTATTGCTCTAGTAAAACGGCCAGCAAGCTTTTACCAGCATATTGCAATAGGAGGTTTTACTCGTGTTAAAGATTTTTTCGTTCCCTTGTTAGAGCTGTGGTTTTATTTCTTTGCCTAAAGATGTCAAAAATGCCCCGCCGCAGGAAATCCCTGCGACGGGGCATTTCGCATCAGCCGCCCTTGTGCCACAATTTGTACTTATGAAGATGTGGCCTGAGGGCTTTCTTTTTTTGACATTTGCGGGGGCGAGGGCTGTGCCTGCGGGCGGCTGCGCTTTTATTTTTCACCCTTGGTCAGGTTGGTCAGGACGGTCTTGACGCCCTCCAGCCCCTCGCCGGCGGCCTTTTTTACGCCTTCAAACCCCTCGCCGGCGGCCTTTTTCAGCTCGTCCTTCACGTCCACGGCCAGACGGCGGAATATCTCGGCGATGATCTTCTTTTTCTCCTCGTCCGCGCCGGCGTACTGCTTCAGCAGCGCCGCGCCGCCGGCCAGACCGCCGCTGCGGAGGTCGTCCAGCGTCCGGGCTTTGCCGGACAGAGAGAGCACGTCAAACAGCGCATCGGTGAACTGCTCACGCTCGGCGGGGGTCATGGAGCCGATCCACTCCCGGAGCACATCGTCGGAGAGCCTGCCCATCTGGGAACGCTGGCCCAGGTGGACAAAGCGGGTGCCCACCACACTCCAGGACAGGGGCTCGTGCTGCATGATGGAACGGTTGGCGCTGTCGATAACGGCGTAGTCCTCGGCGTGCTCCAGCAGGACGCCTACGATGGAGGACTCGGGGATATAGGTGTGCAGCTTATCGGCCACCCGGCGGTATTCCGGGGTGTCCAGCATATCCCGGGCGAAGCCGGGGCCATCGTTGTTATAGGCGGACAGCAGGCGGTCCTTCTGCAGCTCGGCAGGCAGATAGATGGCCGCCCAGGCGGCCAGATTGCCGCCCTTGCTGTGGCCGCCGATACGCAGGGGCAGGGCGGGGCAGAGGGACGCCATCTCCGTGGCGTAGGACACGGCGCGCGTCTGGGCGGGGACGGCGGAGAGAAAGCTCATGTTGAAGTCCTCTTTCCAGCCGGCCAGAGAGGTGTCAGTGCCCATGAAGGCCACAAACAATGTGCCGTCGGGCACCAGGAAGGAGAGCGCGTCGAACTGCTTGGCGCTCTGTTCGTCGTATTCGTGGGTGTAGCCGAACAGGCGCAGGTCCCGGAAGCGTTCGGTCTGTGCCGCCAGACGCAGCAGGGGGAGATAGCTGAGCTCGGAGAGGCCCAGCTGGTCATCCTCGTCGGTGAGCAGGGGTGCGACCTGGGCCAGGGTGGGCGCCGCGGCGGGGTCCTTGGTATGGACCGCGTCGATGCGGCGGAAGTTGATATAGGAGAGGATGCACAGCACCAGGTTGTCCACCTCGTTGAAGCCGTCACGGGCAAAGGTCAGGTCGCCGCGCCAGCGGAGGTAATCGAAGGGTGTGCCGTTGACGGGGGCCAGCTGCTTGGGTGTGTTCTTTTCCATATAGACCTCCTTGCGTATGGTATATGCAGTATACCACACTTTGCCCGCGGCCACAACGGGCAGCGCGGCAAAAAATGTTTGGCGAAAAATGTTTACAGTTGCGGCGTTGACGATGGGGGACTTCTATTGTATAATAAACTGATTTATTATGGGGAGGGTCCGTCTGTATGTGGATCGCGAAGGATTGGAAGGATTATGAGCTGCTGGACTGCGGCGGCGGCGAAAAGCTGGAGCGCTGGGACCGGCAGGTATTGGTGCGCCCCGATCCCCAGACGATCTGGGAGACGGATAAGACCACGCGGTTGTGGCGCGGCGCCACGGGACGCTATTCCCGGTCTTCTACCGGCGGCGGTCATTGGGATAAAGGTAAGCTGCCGGAAAGCTGGCAGGTGCATTACAAAGACCTGACATTTCAGGTGAAGCCTATGAACTTCAAGCATACGGGATTGTTCCCTGAGCAGGCGGTAAATTGGGACTTCGCCATGGACAAGATACGGCATGCCGGAAGGCCTATCCGGGTGCTGAACCTGTTTGCCTATACCGGTGGGGCCACGGTGGCCTGTGCGAAGGCCGGGGCTTCTGTGTGCCATGTGGACGCGGCCAAGGGTATGGTGGCCTGGGGTAAGGAGAACGCCCGACTATCCGGCCTGGGCGAAGCGCCCATCCGCTGGATCGTGGACGACTGCGCCAAGTTCGTGGAGCGTGAGATACGCCGGGGTAAGACCTATGACGCCATTATCATGGATCCGCCCTCCTACGGGCGCGGGCCCGGCGGCGAGGTGTGGAAGCTGGAGGACAATCTGTATCCCTTTGTGGAGCTGTGCAGCCGGGTGCTGTCGGACAAGCCGCTGTTCGTGGTATTGAACAGCTATACCACGGGGTTGGCGCCGTCGGTGCTGGGGTACATATTGCAGATGCTGGTAGGGCGGAAATTCGGCGGCACGGTCACATGGGACGAGCTGGGCCTGCCCTGCACGGAAAGCGGCATGGCGCTGCCCTGCGGCGCCACGGGAAGATGGTTTTCCGAGTAAACAAGAACGGAAGTAATTGCGTATGGCAGTGATGATAGAGACAAGGGACCTGACCTATACGTACCCTGCGCCGGAGGGGGAGACAAATCCTCCAGCCCTGCGGGATGTATCGGTACAGATCGAAAAGGGCAGCTTTACGGTGGTGCTGGGCCACAACGGCTCCGGCAAGTCCACCTTTGCCAAGCACCTGAACGCGGTGCTGCTGCCGTGCGGCGGTGCCGTGTATGTGGACGGAATGGACACGCGGGACGAGAAGCTGCTGCTGGAGATCCGGCGGCGGACGGGTATGGTGTTCCAGAACCCGGACAACCAGATCGTGGCCAACGTGGTGGAGGAGGATGTAGCCTTCGGCCCGGAGAACCTGGGTGTGCCTACGGCGGAGATACGCTGGCGGGTGGACGACGCGCTGGCGGCGGTGGGCATGGAGCAATTCGCCAGCCACGCACCGCACCTGCTCTCCGGCGGACAGAAGCAGCGCATCGCCATTGCGGGTATTCTGGCCATGGAGCCGGAGTGCATCGTGCTGGACGAGGCCACGGCTATGCTGGACCCGGCGGGACGGCGTGAGGTCATCGACACCGTGCTGCGGCTGAACCGGGAACAGGGCATTACCGTGGTGCTTATCACCCATCACATGGTCGAGGCGGAGCGTGCAGACCGAGTGATCGTGATGAACGACGGCGAGGTAGCGATGGACGGTATGCCGCGGCAGGTGTTCTCACAGGTGGAGCGCCTGCATGAGCTGGGCCTGGCGGCACCGGATACGGTGGAATTGCTGTATCGGCTGCGGCGGGACGGAGTAGATGTGCCGCTGGAAAACCTGACGGTAGACGAGTGCGCCGATACCATTTGCCGCGCTTTCGGCGGGGCGGAAGGGAAGTAACATTGGAACCGATTTTGCAGATAGAGGACCTGACCCACACCTATTCAGCGGGGACACCGTTCCAGCGCAGCGCCGTGGAGGGGCTGAGCATGACTGTGGGCGCAGGGGAGTTTTTGGGCGTGATCGGACACACCGGGTCCGGTAAATCCACGCTGATACAGCATCTGAACGGGCTTTTGCAGCCCACGTCCGGGCGTATTCTCCTGGAGGGGAAGGATATCTGGGCGGATCCGAAGAAAATACGGGACGTACGCTTCAAGGTGGGGTTGGTGTTCCAGTACCCGGAATACCAGCTGTTCGAGGAGACGGTGTATAAGGACATCGCCTTTGGACCGAAGAACATGGGACTGGACGCGGAGGAGATCGACCGGCGGGTGCGGGACGCGGCGGCCTTTGTGGGACTGCACGAGACGCTGCTGGACAAGTCGCCCTTTGAGCTCTCCGGTGGACAGAAGCGCCGGGTGGCTATCGCGGGCGTCATCGCCATGGAACCGAAGGTGTTGGTGTTGGATGAGCCCACGGCGGGACTGGATCCCCAGGGGCGGGACGCCATACTGGCACAGATACAGGCCTATCACCGCGCCAAGGGCGCGGCGGTGGTGCTGGTGAGCCACAGCATGGAGGAGATCGCCAGAAATGTGGACCGCATCGTGGTGCTGTCCGACGGAAAGGTATATATGGAGGGCACGCCGAAGCAGGTGTTTGCCCGGGCTCATGAACTGGAGCAGGTGGGGCTGGACGTGCCTCAGGTAACGAAGGTGGCCGCCGCGCTGAAGGCACGGGGGTTGGATATTGACACAGCGGTATACACCGTGGAGGCGCTGGAGCAGAAGCTGCTGACGCTGAAGGGGGGTGCGTCTCCGTGCTGAAGGATATCACACTGGGTCAGTTTTTCCCGGCGGATACGCCGGTACACCGGCTGGACCCCAGGACAAAGCTGCTGTGCGTCATCCTCTACATCGTGGCGCTATTCAGCGCCAAAAGCGTACTGACCTATGGAATCATGATCACGGTGCTGGCGGTGTCGGTGCTGGTGTCGCGGGTGCCGTTCAAGTCGCTGACCAAGGGCTTGAAGCCCGTCTATTTTGTGGTGGCCTTCACGGCCGTTATGAATATGTTTTTCACCGCCGGTACGCCGGTGGCGGATGTTTGGCTGCTGCGGAGCATCACCTGGGAGGGCGTTGTAGCCGCCGTGCAGATGGTGCTGCGGATCGTGATGCTCATCATGGGCACGTTCCTGATGACGTACACCACCAGTCCCATCGCCCTGACGGACGCCATGGAGAATCTGCTGGGGCCGCTGAAAAAGCTGCGCCTGCCGATCCACGAGCTGGCCATGATGATGTCCATCGCGCTGCGGTTCATTCCCACGCTGATCGAGGAGACAGACAAGATCATGTCGGCACAGAAGGCCCGCGGCGCGGACTTTGAGACAGGCAATATCTTCCGGCGTGCCAAAGCGCTGGTTCCCATTTTGGTGCCGCTGTTCATCAGTGCGTTCCGCCGTGCCGATGAACTGGCTACGGCTATGGAGTGCCGCTGTTACCACGGTGGTGAGGGGCGTACAGCCTTGCGGGTGCTGCGGTATAAGGCGGCGGACTGGCTGGTGCTGGCGGCGTTCCTGGCGCTGACGGCAGGCATTATCGTTTTGAAAAAGCTTGGCTTTTGAGTGAGAGGAGGCGGGGCCTATGCGGAATATCGCGCTGGTATTGATGTACAACGGCACCGCCTATCACGGCTGGCAGGTGCAGAAGACGGAGACCTCTGTGGCGCAGACGCTGGAAAAGGGCTTGTCTATGGTGTGCGGCCATCCGGTGAAGGTCATCGGCTGCGGCCGCACGGATGCCGGCGTCCACGCGGAGCACTATGTGGCCAATTTCCGTACAGAGTCGCGGATACCGGTGGATCGCCTGCCCTTTGCGGTGAATACCCATATCCCGGAGGATATTGTGGTAAAGGCGGCCTATGAGGTAGCCGATGACTTTAACGCCATCGGGTCGTGCATCCAAAAGGAGTATACCTACCGTATCTACAACTCCCGGATCAAAAACCCCTTTTACGTTCACCGGGCGTATTTCTATCCCAAGAAATTGGATGAGGACTTGATGGACCGGGCGGCCCGGATGTTCGAGGGGACCCACGATTTCGCCGCTGTGCGGAGTGTGGGGACCAACGTGCGGAGCACCGTGCGGACTATCCACTACTGCCGTGTGACGCGGAATGGGGAACTGCTGGAGCTGAAGGTATGCGCGGACGGTTTCTTGTATAATATGGTACGTGCCATTACCGGCACGGTGCTGTACGCGGCGGAGGGGAAGCTGATGCCGGAGGACATCCCGGAGATACTGAATTCGGGCAACCGGACGCTGGCGGGGCCCACGGCGCCGCCGGGAGGGCTGTATCTCACGCGAGTATGGTATGAGGATGAACGGTTGAATGGATAACAACACCAACAACTGGAAAGAGTTTACCCTGGGCGACGTCCAGGAGGAGCAGCCCCGGCGTGTGGCCAAGCGCAGCCGGAAGCCGCTGCTGGTACTGCTGATCGTGGCGGTATTGGCGGTAGCGGCGGTGACGGCAGCGGTGCTGCTGGACCGCAGCGGTTTTGATGGTCTGCGCCGCAAGGTCATTTACGCCAAGGCGGTGAAGGATGAGACCGGCTGCGCCCAGCTGTATCGTTACAGCAGCGACCAGTCGGGTCATTTTGCCTCGCTGGAGGGCAGCCTTGTGTCTGTGTCCATGCACCAACTGACGGTGCTGGATGAGCAGAACAAGACGCTGTATGACGAGGCGGTGAAGTTCCAATCACCGGCGTTGTCCGTCGGCGGCGGACGTGCCGCAGCCTATGACGTGGGCGGAACGGTGGTATACGTCCTGTCGGATAAGGGCCTGATGTACACACTGGACTGCGCCGGAGAGGTGCTCAGTGCATCGTTGAATACCAAGGGCTGGCTGACTGTGGTGTGCAGTGAAAGCGGCTGCAAGGCCGCGGTACGGGTCTATGACGGCAACGGAGAAGCGGTGTTCGCCTTCAAGTCGTCGGACCGCTTTGTGATGACGGCGGCGCTGTCTGCCGACAGCCGTACCTTGGCGGCGGTGACCATGGGGCAGGAAAACGGCACGTTTGCCAGCTATGTGATCTTCTACCGGGTGAACAGTGATCAGGAGGCTGGACGCTGCACCCTGCGGGGCAGCGTGGTCTATGATCTGATGGCTGCGGGAACCGGATTCTGCGCCGTGACGGAGGAGCAGCTGTGCTTTATCGACGGCAGCGGCGTGATGACTGCCGCCTATGATTACGGCGGAGACTATCTGCGGCGGGTCAGCATCAGCGGTGACGGCTATGCCGCCCTGTTGCTGGGCCGGTACCGTACCGGCACGCAGCACCGTGTGGTGACGGTGAACAGCGAGGGTCAGGAGTTGGCATCGCTGGAGCTGGACGCCGAGGTCAGCAGCCTGTCCGCCGCGGGACGATACGTGGCTGTGCTGTGCAGCGACCATCTGACGATCTATGACAAGCAGCTGCTCCCAGTGGCCGACCTGGAGGAAGTTAGCCAGGCACGGGAGGTGCTGATGCGGAGCGACGGCTCGGCTGGGGCGG
>FR881600.1:0-4371 GCA_000435555.1 Firmicutes bacterium CAG:176 | reverse complement strand
GGGGGGGGGGGGGGGGGGGGGGGGGGGGGCGGCCCCGCCGCAAGCCTGTATCTGCCGTAAGCTGTGACGGGGCGAGGCCCTATGTGAGGTGATCACCAATGAGTGGAAATGTTGGGATTTTTGCGGATCTGATTTTACTGGCACTGCTGCTGATCGGCTTGGTGCTGGGCTGGCGGCAGGGCTTTGTACAGGCACTGACACGCATTATCGTGGTGGTGGCGGCGCTGCTGCTGGCCAGCTGGATCGCCGGAAAGCTGGCGGAGCCGGCGGCCAGATGGCTGGAACCGATCCTTTCGGAGAAGCTGGAGCAGCGGCTGACGGCCCAGGGCAACACCGATGACGCCGGCGAGATGCTGGCGGCCTTCGGCTTTGAGGGCGATACGCTGTCGGAACTGGTGGACAATGCCGTGGAGAAGGCGCAGCAGGCGGGCGAGACGCTGCTGAGCGCTGTGGTGTCCACCGCGCTGAAGTCTGCGGCCTACGCGGTGGTGTATGTGGTGTCGTTTTTGCTGCTGCTGCTCTTGCTGCGGCTGATACTGACACCGCTGCATCTGTTCACAAAACTGCCGGTGGTACATGGCGTCAACGCCCTGCTGGGCGGCGTGCTGGGCTTGGTGAAATGCGCGCTGCTGCTGTTCCTGGCGGTGTGGGTGCTGCAGAAGCTGCAGCTGCTGGTGACGCCGGAGCTGGTGAGCAAAACGGTCCTGCTCAAATTTTTCGCCCAGAACAGCCCCATCGATCTGATCGCTAAGCTGTGAAAACGGCTATAATGGATATGCTTTTTTTGATAAGAGATAACGGAGGAAAACCATGCAACCGACTCTTTGTTCCAAATGTAAGAAGAATGTGGCCGTTGTGTTCATCTCCCGGATGAATGAGAAGAATGAGATGGTCAACGAGGGCCTGTGCCTTAAGTGTGCCGCCCAGCTGGGTCTGCCCCAGGTGGAGGACATGATGAAGCGTATGGGTATCACGCCGGAGGACCTGGAGAACATCAACAGTGAGATGATGCAGGCCTTCGGCGGCGCGGAGGAGCTGGATGCGCCGGTGGACGAGGGCGACGAGGATGATGAGGAAAGCGGCAAGACCGCTACGTTCCCGTTTCTGAACCGCCTATTCAACAACGGCAGCAATCTGTCGGCCGAGCAGCAGCCGCCCCAGAACGGCGGTACTGGACAGCAAGGGACCGGCCGCAAGACGGAGAAAAAGCGCAAATTTCTGGATAACTACTGCATCAATCTGAGCCAACGTGCCCGGGAGGGCAAGTTGGACGCCGTTATTGGCCGGGAGCAGGAGATCGAGCGCGTGGTGCAGATTTTGAACCGCCGCCAGAAGAACAATCCCTGCCTGATCGGCGAGCCGGGCGTGGGCAAGACCGCCATCGCCGAGGGCCTGGCCCAGCGGATCGTCAAGGGCGAGGTGCCGTTCAAGCTGCGGCAGAAGGAGGTCTATCTGCTGGATCTGACGGCGCTGGTGGCAGGCACGCAGTTCCGCGGTCAGTTCGAGAGCCGGATGAAGGGCCTGATCGAGGAGATACGCAAGGCCGGCAACGTGATCCTGGTCATCGACGAGGTCCACAACATCGTGGGTGCCGGCGATGCCGAGGGCAGTATGAACGCCGCCAATATCCTTAAGCCTGCCCTTAGCCGGGGCGAGATACAGGTCATCGGCGCCACCACGTTCAACGAGTACCGTAAGCACATCGAAAAGGACACGGCGCTGGAGCGCCGCTTCCAGCCCGTTACCGTCAGTGAACCCAATGTAGAGGATACGCTGAAGATACTGCAGGGCATTGCCCACTACTATGAGCAGTTCCACGGTGTGTCCATCCCGCAGGGGGTGCTGCGCCAGGCGGTGCTGCTGTCCGAGCGCTATATCACGGACCGCTATCTGCCGGATAAGGCTATCGACCTGATCGATGAGGCCTGCTCCGACCGGAACCTCCACGATCCGGAGATCAACCGCCGGATGGAGCTGGAACAGGAGCTGTCCAATTTGATCTTTGAGCGCGAGAACCTGATGTCCGCCCAGCCGGCGGATGGTCAGCAGTTCACCGAGCAGGAGCTTGACCAGCGGTACGAGCGCATCGCGGAGCTTCGCAGCCAGGAACTGCGGGTGACGGATGAGCTGAATGCCATCAGGGCCAAGGGGATGCCGGAGCTGACCATGGAGAACATTGCCCGGGTCATCGAGATGTGGACAAAGATCCCCGCCAGCAAGATCAAGGAAGAAGAGTTCAAGCGTTTGGCGGAGCTTGACCAGCGGCTGCGCGCCCATGTGGTGGGCCAGGACGAGGCGATCGCCGCCGTGTCCGCCGCGATCCGCCGCAACCGCGTGGGTATTTCCCCCAAGCACAAGCCGGTGAGCTTCATCTTCGTGGGGCCCACCGGTGTGGGCAAGACGGAACTGGTCAAGCAGCTGGCTGACGATCTGTTCAATGCGCCGGAGAGCCTGATCCGCCTGGATATGTCCGAGTTTATGGAGAAGCACTCTGTCTCCCGTATTGTGGGCAGTCCTCCGGGCTATGTAGGCTACGACGAGGCGGGGCAGTTGACGGAGAAGATACGCCGCAAGCCCTACTCCGTTGTGCTGTTCGATGAGATCGAAAAAGCACACCCGGATGTGCTGAATGTGTTGCTGCAGATTTTGGACGACGGACAGATCACAGACGCCCACGGACGGAAGGTGAATTTTGAGAACACCGTCATCGTGATGACCTCAAATGCAGGGTCCGACACTAAATCCGCCGGTGCAGTGGGCTTCGGCGGCAGCGCTGACGACCAGGGCAGGGAGCGAATCATGAAGGCACTGCAGGACTTCCTGCGGCCGGAATTCCTGAACCGCGTGGACGAGATCGTGTGCTTCAACCACCTGACAAAAGAGAACTTTGCCGGGATCGCCCGTATCATGCTGGATGAGCTGAAAGCCTCGCTGGGCGACAAGGGCTATACCCTCCGCTATGACGAGGCACTGGTGGACTATTTGGTAGAGAAATCCTACTCTTTGACCTACGGCGCCCGAAACCTGCGGCGCCTGATCCAAAAGGAGCTGGAGGACCCCATGGCCGCCCGTATCATCGATGCATTCGAGCATCCCATTACGCAGATCAGCGCCACCGTACGTGACGGTGCGGTGCAGCTGTACACATTGTGAGGTGAGTCTATGCTGTTTCGCAAGGATATGGACCCCCGGTGCGCATACTGTGCCAAAGGAAGCCGCATTGGCGAGGACAAGGTAGCCTGCGTCAAGCGGGGTGTCGTGATGCCGGAGGACCACTGCGGCGCATTTAAGTACGATCCCCTGAAGCGGGTGCCGCCCCGGCCGATGAAGCTGGATACAGATAAGCTGCGGGAAGAGGATTTTCAACTGTAAGCACAATAGGCAGCCACCGGCTGCCCGTGCAGTGAAAGGAAAATGGCATGACTGTAAAAAAAGTATGGGCGGTGTACTTCAGCGGGACCGGTACCACGAAGAAAACAGTCGATCGCATCGCCCACCGTCTGGCAGAAGCGTTGGGCACAGACTGCGAAGTGTATGATTACACGCTGCCTGCCGCACGCCGACAGGAGCTGACCATTCCGTCCGGTGATGTGGCCGTAGTGGGTTGTCCCACCTACGCTGGGCGCGTTCCAAATCTGCTGATGCCGTACCTGCGGGATATGGTGCACGGCGAGGGTGCTTTGGCGGTGCCTGTGGTGCTGTTCGGCAACCGCAATTACGATGACGCACTGATGGAGCTGTCGCAGCTGCTGACGGCTGACGGCTTTTCCTGCGTGGCCGGAGGGGCCTTCGTGGGGGAACACAGCTTTTCCCGTACCTTAGGCGCGGGTCGGCCCAGTGGGGCGGATGTGGGGGAGATGGATGCCTTTGCCGCGCATGTGGCCGCCAAGCTGGTAGCGGGAGATACTGCGCCCGTCACCGTGGGCGGCTGCGATCCCATACGGCCCTACTACACCCCCCGTGACCGTCATGGAGAACCCATCAATATCCTGAAGGTCAAGCCCAAGACGGATATGACAAAATGCGGCGGCTGCGGTCTATGTGCTGCCCGGTGTCCCATGGGAAGTATCGACCCGGCGGACGTGTCCCGGGTCAACGGAGTGTGCATCAAGTGCGGTGCCTGTGTCAAAGGCTGTCCCAGCGGTGCTAAGTATTTCGATGATCCCGGGTATCTATACCACAAGAGCGAACTGGAGGAGATCTACGCCCGGCCGGCAAAGAACGAGGTGTTTCTGTAAGTATCAAAAAGGCAGGCGGCGGAGATAATACATAAGCTGTGCTGATGACGTGAAGCCTTCCATTCCAAGTGGACAAAATGTGGAATTGACCGTTGACAAAAGGCACAGTGTATGGTAGTCTAACAAAGCTGTC
>FR881599.1 GCA_000435555.1 Firmicutes bacterium CAG:176 | reverse complement strand
GCTTGGTAGCTACATCATAGCAGAAACGCCCTGTAAAGTCCACCTATCATAGCTTACAATCGCCGCAGCCAGACATTACATCCTCCCCACATAAACCAAAAGACCGGCTTTCGCCGGTCTTTTGGTTTACATAATTTAGTTTTTCTTCCCGTGCTGCGCCTTCATGCGCCGCTCGTGGTTCAGGATGGTCTTGCGGATGCGGAGGTTCTTGGGGGTGACCTCCAGCAGCTCGTCATCCGCCAGGAATTCCAGGCACTGCTCCAGGCTCATCTTCCGGGGCGGCACCAGACGCAGGGCGTCATCGCTGCCGGCGGCACGGGTGTTGGTCAGCTGTTTCTTCTTGCAGACGTTGACCACGATGTCCTCCTGCTTGGGGCTGATGCCCACTACCATGCCCTCGTACACGCCCACGTTGGGGCCGATGAACAGCACGCCGCGCTCCTGCGCGTTGAACAGACCGTAGGTGATGGACTCACCGGTCTCGCTGGCCACCAGAGAGCCGGTATTGCGGCGGATCAGCTCACCCTTATAGGGGGCGTAGCTGTCGAACACGCTGGCCATAATGCCCTCGCCCCGGGTATCCGTCAGGAACTCGTTGCGGTAGCCGAACAGACCGCGGCTGGGCACCAGAAACTCCACCTTCATGCGGCTGCCGATGGGGGTCATTTCCTGCATATCCGCCTTGCGGGCGCCCAGCTTCTCGATGACCGCGCCCACACTCTCGGCGGGCACGTCCACCACCAGGCGCTCGATAGGCTCGCACTTCTTGCCGTCGATGGTCTGGTACAGCACACGGGGGGGCGACACCTGGAACTCGTAGCCCTCGCGGCGCATGGTCTCGATGAGGATGGACAGGCTCATCTCGCCGCGGCCCGCCACGTTGAAGGCGTCCATAACGCCCTCGATCTCGCTGACGCGGAGGGACACGTCCTTCAGCGTCTCGCGGAACAGGCGGTCACGCAGCTGGCGGCTGGTGACGAACTTGCCCTCGCGCCCGGCGAAGGGACTGTCGTTGACGGAGAAGGTCATCTCCACCGTGGGGGCGCTGATCTTCACAAAGGGCAGCGGCTCCACGCAGTCGGGCGCGCAGATGGTATCGCCGATGGTGATATCGCCGATGCCGCTGAGGGCGATGATATTGCCCGCCGTGGCCTCGGTGATGGGCACCTTGCCCAGACCGGCGAACTCGTACATACTGACCGCCTTGGCCTTCTTGGCAGGGGCGTCCGGGTCGTGATAGTTGCACACGGCGATCTCCTGGTTCTGCTTCAGCACGCCGCGCTCGATACGGCCGATGGCGATACGGCCCACGAACTCGTTATAGTCGATGGAGCTGACCAGCATCTGGAAGGGCTGGTCCAGGTCGGCCTCCGGCGCGGGGATGTAGTCCAGAATGGTATCGAACAGCGGCTTCAGGTCCGTGCCCACCACGTCGGGGGAATAGCTGGCGGTACCGTTGCGGGCGGAGCAGAACAGCATAGGGCTGTCCAACTGCTCGTCGGTGGCGTCCAGGTCCAGCAACAGCTCCAGCACCTCGTCGATGACCTCGTGGATACGCTGGTCGGGACGGTCGATCTTGTTGATAACCACAATAACACGATGGCCAAGCTCCAGCGCGCGGCTGAGCACGAAACGGGTCTGGGGCATAGGGCCCTCGGCGGCGTCCACCAGCAGGATGACGCCGTTGACCATCTTCAGGATACGCTCCACCTCGCCGCCGAAGTCGGCGTGGCCCGGGGTATCCACGATGTTGATCTTGGTGTCGCCGTACTGGATGGCGGTGTTCTTGGCCAGAATGGTGATGCCGCGCTCACGCTCCAGGTCGTTGGAGTCCATGACGCGCTCCACCGTCTCCTGGTTCTCGCGGTACACACCGCCCTGCTTGAGCATCTGGTCCACCAGCGTGGTCTTGCCGTGGTCGACGTGGGCGATAATGGCCACGTTTCTCAGTTTTTCGTTCTGCAAAGGTAAAAACCCCTTTCTCTCGGGTAAATTCACTAACCTTTGTATTATATGCCTGCAAAGGACCGATTGCAAGCCCTTTCGTCAACTTTTTCGCCGCGGCGCCGTTGACAAATGCCGCCGCCTACGGTACAATACCAGTTGCACACGCCTCCGTAGCTCAGTTGTATAGAGCGACCGCCTCCTAAGGTGTTACTTTATCACTTGCCTTTTCAAAAAAGGCAAGTGGTAATACAAATACAATTTAATAAATGTCGCTATAGCTCAGCCGGATAGAGCGACCGCCTCCTAAGCGGTAGGCCGGAGGTTCGAATCCTCTTAGCGACGCCACAAACAACGCCGAAAGCC
>FR881598.1 GCA_000435555.1 Firmicutes bacterium CAG:176 | reverse complement strand
TTGGATTTCATGTGTGTCCTCCTAACTTTAGTAGTGCTTTTGATAAGTTGCTATTATCAGAAGTTGGCGGGCAAAATCAATCAAGATCCTCCGCAAAAAAGTCGCTGTCAATTCTTTTAATTTCGTATGTAGCTTCCGTGGACACCCCTAAATCATATTCAATCATCAATTTTGCCAGCGTGGTGTCATCAACAAGCACGACCTTTGTGGTGTGTTGCTTCTCTGCATATTGGCGTGCTTCTTTCGTGAACTTGGCCGTCGTAATGAACAATCCTTTGGAAGCACCTTGTCCAGCCAGCGCACCAACGAATTTCTGAATCTCTGGTCTGCCAACGGTTTTGTCACAATCCCAACGCTTCGCCTGAATATAAATCAAGCTGAAGCCAAGTTTGTCTTCACGGATGATACCATCAATGCCTTCATCACCGGTTTGCCCGATGACCGTGCCGGCATCATCCACCGAGCCACCATATCCCATTTGCGTCAACAGCTTGACGACCAGATGTTCAAAGAAAGCGGGAGGCTGCTTCATTATTTCACTCAAGAGATCATCTGCCAGGGTAGTGTTGATCTGCTGAAAGGCTTCATCCAAAATATCCTGTGGTGTTTTACTGGATACTTTTGCTGCGGGTGTCGAAGTGGTGCTTTCTTCATTATTGTTCGGAGAAATAAACTTTCGAAATGACTCAAAGCGCTGAAGATAAAGGTTATCGATTTGAGGAGGATTTTCATTGAGGACTTGTCTGCCTGCTGGCGTAATCACATAAATACCTCGTGACGGGCTTTGCACAAGGCCTGCCTTTTTTAGATATGTCCTTGTCCAGCCAATACGGTTATCAAAAAGCTGCTGCTTCCCGCTTGGCAGCATCTCAGCCCGTTCCTTTTCGGAAACCGAGAAAACCCCTGCAACCGCATCTTTTACCTCTTTTGATTTGTGCAGTTGGCCATCTGCCAAGCAATCAAGGAAGGCACGGTACATCTCATCATATTTGGGAATTGGCATCTGACACTCTCCTTACGCTTTCAGCTTATAGGTTCTATTTCGATTTCCGCCTTCGGCTACGACAATATCCTCCGCGGTCAGTTCAGAGAGGAGTTTCTTGGCTCGTGTACTCTTGACTCCAAGGAGCTCTGCAATATCGGCACTTCTGGCCGAAATATGATCAGTAAGGTAGACGATGATTTCTTCTTTCTGTCGCGCAGATTTTATCGTCGCTTTTTTATCGCCACTTTTTATCGTCGCTTTTTTATCGTCTCCCTTGGAGAATAAAAGCGTTAATGTTGTCCGCTCCGGCTCGAGTTGCTCTGTAATCTCCGGAGTTGTCCAATTCTGCTCACGCCAGACACGGAAGATATTCGGAATACCGCTCCCTGCGCGCTCACCGATATCAATCAGGTTGAACATCTTCAGCATCGTTCCATTACGAGGATCAGATACACCGCCGCTCTTCGCTGCATCAATTTCAATGCGGAAGCTGCCTGGGTTAGACATCGTAATGCTGTTACGCTTTTTGACGATGACCAGCCCCTGTCTGCCGTAATAATCGGCATTCACCAAACAGTTGGCCAG
>FR881597.1 GCA_000435555.1 Firmicutes bacterium CAG:176 | reverse complement strand
CTTGGCCGGGTTAATACCCAGTGCGGTCAACGCAACGATGACCTGCGCGCAGGACTCGCTGTTGGCTGCACCCCAGCTGGTGAATCCGCCGTCATTCTGCTGCACGGAGCTGAGCCAGCTCAGTCCCTTGTCCACAGCCTTCTTTGCGCTGCTGTTGCTTTTGTAGTAGGCTGCCAGCGCCTGGATAGCCATGGCGGTCATGTCCACATCGGCGTTCTTGCCGTCCAGGCTCCAGCCGCCGTCACCGCTGATCTGCGCGTCCAAAATAGCCTGTACCAGCTTGTCGCGAGTCACATCGCCGGCAGGCGTGTAGTTGTGGCTGTCCAGCGCGATCAGCGTAAAGATCGCACCGTTGATGCCCTGCTTGGAGAGGTAGGACATCTCATTCAGCCCGGCCAGCAGGTCATGGCCGTCCACATTCGTCACATCCTTGCCGATGGCCGTCAGCGCCAGGATAATGCGGGCGTTTTCGGTGGCCTTGTTCTTGTCCAGCCGTCCGTTGCTGTCGATGTTGTCCTTGACATACTTGACCACAGCGTCATAGTAGCCCCCTGGGACAGTGCGACCACTGCGGGCCAACCCCAGCGCCATCCACTCGCCGCCGATGCTGCCCACGCCGGGTGTGCCCAGCTTTGCCAGATAGTCGCCGGTGGTCTTGTAGATGCTGTCCGCCTTCTTGCCCAGCTCGGCCACCAGCTTGGCGTAGGCCGCCTCAGCGTCCAGGAGCGTCTGATAGTTGGTCACCAGCTTCTTGTCCGCCGCGGAAAGCGCGTCATACGCGGCGCGTGCCTTGGCGATGACATCGCCCTTGGTCAGATCCACCACGCCGATGGCGTTGATAAGGGCGATGACCTCATCAGTGGTCTTTTTCTCCTCCGGCGCGGGGCCCATGTCCGCCGCCTCCAGCGTGTAGTCATCCGTGTAGTGGAACACGATGACGTCGCCCTTCTTCAGATACTGCTCACTGACGCCCAGCATGGGGTACTTGCCGTTCAGCGTATACATCCAGCCGGAGTTCTTACCGTTGGTGAACTCGCCAATGGTCACACCGCCGTAGGTCACGCTCTTGATGTAGTTGCCGGTGGGGTTATCCCATGTTACGCCGGACAGCTGCTTCAGCGCGTCCCACACAGTCATGTTGGTGGTCACTTCCACCTTGTGGCCGCTGACCCACGCGGTCAGGCCGCCCTTGGACAGTCCGTGTACCTGGCCGTTGTCGCCGTGGGCCTTGTCGCCCAGCAGGGTGATGGTCACGGTAATGTCCTCCGGCTCTTTATACAGCACGGTGACGACGATCTCTACCTTAGCCGCGCCGTACTGGAGCGTCACGGTCTGCTGGCCGTGCTTGCCGCTGTCGTAGCCGGTGATCTTGAGGTCAACTTGTGTGGGATGGGTATTGGCCTTGCCCATTGTCCAGTAGGCCGTAATGG
>FR881596.1 GCA_000435555.1 Firmicutes bacterium CAG:176 | reverse complement strand
GACTTTTTTGGCAAGTCAATGTATAGTAAAAGATAGAATTGCGGTAACTTTTCTGTCGTGAATTGTATATGATTTACGAAATACCCAGAGCGTGTGCTGACACTTTGCAGTATGCACAAACCGCAGTGGCCTCATTCATTTGCAACAGACAAGTAAATATGATCCGGTGACACCGTGTGGCTGTGTTGGTCGTAAAGATCTTTTTATATGCAAAAGATCAGGCAGCAGCCTAAAAGGAATTTGGGTTAGAAACCCTCTGCGGACGGCACTGTGAGCGCAAGGAAATGGTCGAAGCGGCGAAAGCTGTTGGGTAATACCGCCATTGGGAGGAAGCTTCTGAGAAGGTAGATCATGTACGAAAGGCGAAAGCCTTGTGGCGCGAGGGCAGGAGAATTGCACGGTCAAGGATCTTTGGTACACAGTGGCGCTCTCTCGCTGTGACGAGGGCAGGAGCGTGCGCTGACGGATTTTGTCAGCGTTTTTTCTTGCCAAAATGTCGCTGGTCATCCCCTGAGAAGGGGTTTGTCCGGCATTTTTTCGTAATAAGGAGGAGTGTTACTATGTCTCAACGCGGCGGACGTCCCATTGATTTTCAGGCGTGGGCACAAAACCAAATAGTCAAAAGGGCTGTAGCAGCACTGGAAGCGCGTGACGAAGCATTTGCCGAGCGAAACGCAGATACGCCGCTGCCGCAGCTGGCGCGGTATCTGAGCCGGTGTGCCATCTCGCTGGGTCACAGCCCATCCCCCAGCGAAGTGGATGGCGGTACGTTTATTGAGCAGCGTTTTGGCAGCTGGGCAGCCGCGATGGCGGCGGCAAGGCTGCCGCAGCCTCGTTCCATGCGCAAGCTGCGCGACACCGCTCGCTATAAGGCGGAAAAGGTAAAGCAAGAACCGCTGTTTCGCGAGGAGCGAAGGCAGAAGCGGCAGCGCAAGCTGGAGCAATCCGAGCAGCGAAAGAAGGAGCAGGCTATCAAAAAGCGTGCGGAGCGGGCTGCTAAGGCAGAATGGGCGGCGAAAAAGAAGGCGGAGGCTGAAGCAAAAGCTCTCACCTTGGCAGCGACCTCCGCTGAAGCCGCACTTGATACAATATCCGCAGCAATTAACCCCAGTCAAGCCGAGACAGTCTGAACGGAGACTGTCAGCTTTCCATAGGGGGACGGGGTTTAAGCCGCCCCGTCCCCCATCCTCAAATCCGCAAAAGGCAAGTCGAGACGGCAAATGCCGTTGTCTTTTCCATAGCGGGAGGGGTTTGCCGGCCCCTCCCGCATCCTCAAAATCAACAGCCCTAACGGCTGAAGGAGAATTGACATGAAAAAGAATCTGAGATATATCATCGCGTTCCTGCTGGCAATTATGATGCTGTTGAGCCTGTGCGCCTGCGCCCAGACCGGCACTGCCGGCAATAGCGGCGGATTGGATCTGGATTATGTGGGAGAGGATACCGACCAACCCGAAGAGGAAAAGCCGTGGTATTCCTGGTTTACGGAGGCCTTCAGCTTCGGCAAAAAGGAAACAACATCTACCCCGTCCCAAAGCAAGCCTGACAGCGTGGCGGATTTCTATGCCCAGGGCTCCGGAGATGCATCGCAGGGCAACAAGGGCAATAAGACAGACCAGACGCCTTCTACCACACCTGAGGAGGATACCGCCAATAAGCCGTCCAACTCCGGCGGCAAAAAGGACGACAATAAAAAGGATGACCAGAAGGGCGAGGACAGCAATACCCCTACGCCTACCCCCGAGCAGAAGCCCGAAAGCCAGAAAAACACCGTCACCATTACCATTCGCTGCGATACGGCGGTGAATAACGGTATGCATCTGGAGAGCAAGTGGGCGGGCATCGTCCCGGCCTCCGGCGTGATCCTGCCGGTAACCACGGTGGAGGTGAAGGAGGGCGACACGGTTTTCGACGTCCTCGCCTTTGTGTGTGAAAAGTACAAGATCCACATGTCCTATCGCGGCGGCACGTCCAGCGGCTGCTATGTGGAGGGCATCAATAACCTTTATGAATTCGACGGCGGCCGCTGGAGCGGATGGATGTACTGCGTCAACGACTGGTATCCCAACTACGGCTGCGGCGTGTACTACGTCAAGCCCGGCGAGGTCATTGAGTGGAATTACACCTGCGACCTTGGCCTTGATCTGGATGGCGGTTGGTGGGAAGGTGCTCAGGATTGGAAGGATAACCATGACTGATACCCGGATGCGTTTCTTCGGGAATCTGCATCCGGCGGTCAGCATGGCATACTTCGTGCTGGTGCTGGGCCTGACACTGGCCTGTATGCACCCGGTCACGGTAGTGCTGTCGTTTCTGGGCGCCAGCTGGTTTTCCATCCGACTGCGGGGCTGGAGGGCCTACGGCCACACCATGCGGTTTGTGGGGCCTATGTTTCTGCTGATCGCCCTTGCCAACCCCCTGTTCAACCATCGGGGCGTGACCATGCTCTTTACCATCAACCACCTGTGGTACACGCTGGAGGCCGTGTGCTACGGTCTGGTGTCCGGCTGCTCCCTGTGCGCGGTCATTATGTGGTTTACCTGCTATCAGGAGGTCATGACCTCCGATAAGTTCCTGTACCTGTTCGGCAAGCCCTTCCCCGGTACGTCGCTGCTGATCACCATGACGCTGCGGTTCATCCCACAGCTTCAGCAGAATCGCCGCGAGATCCGTCAGTCTCAGGCCATGTTACAGGAGGAGGGCACGCGGCTGCTGCAAAGGCTGGGCAGTGCCTTACGGAACCTGTCGGTGCTGCTGACCATGAGCATGGAGGCGGCGGTGGAGACAGCGGACAGCATGAAAGCCCGGGGCTATGGTGCCAAGCGGCGCACCACCTTCCACCTGTTCCGCTTCGATGGCCGGGACGCCCGGACGCTGGGTCTTATTCTGGCGGTGGCAGGGGTCTGCATCACCGCCCGCGCCTTCGGCCACGGGTATATGGAGTTCTATCCCGCCATGACACCGGTGGTGCTGGGCAGTGCCAGTTATACCATGTTCGTGTTCTACGCCGTGCTGATGTTCCTGCCCGGTATTCTTGAGACAAAGGAGACCATTAGATGGCGCTCTTACGGTTTGACCAACTGAGCTTCGCCTACCCGCTGGCCGAAACGCGGGCGTTGGACGAGGTGACGTTGGAGATACAGAAAGGCGAGTATGTGGTGCTGTGCGGCCCCTCCGGCTGCGGCAAGACCACACTGCTGCGCCATGCCAAGCCCGGCCTGCTGCCCGTGGGGGCAAGGGCCGGCGAGACCTTTTATAAGGACGCGCCCCTTTCCCAACTGCCGGAGCTGACCGCCGCGGCGGAGATCGGCTTCGTGCAGCAGAACCCGGATAACCAGATCGTCACGGATTTCGTATGGCATGAGCTGGCCTTCGGCCTTGAAAATATGGCGCTGAGCGTGCCGGTGATCCGCCGCCGTGTGGCGGAGATGGCCGCTTTTTTCGGCATGGAAACGTGGTTCCGCAGTAAGACCACGGAGCTGTCCGGCGGACAGAAGCAGCTGATGAATCTGGCCTCGGCACTGGCAATGGGGCCGAAGCTGCTGATTTTGGACGAGCCTACCTCCATGTTGGATCCGCTGGCGGCCCGCAACCTGCTTGCCACCGTGCAGCGGATCAACCGCGAACTGGGCGTAGCCATCCTTTTGACGGAGCATCGGCTGGACGAGGTATTTCCCGCCGCCGACCGTGTGGTGACTATGGATCGGGGGCGCATCCTGTCGGACGGTGCGCCGGCTGAGATCGCGCGGCAGCTGTCCGGCAGCGCGGAAAAGAGCCG
>FR881595.1 GCA_000435555.1 Firmicutes bacterium CAG:176 | reverse complement strand
TGACCAGGAACGCGCCCGCGTCGCTGAGGAAGCGGATGGCCCGGATCTTGTCGTCCTTGTTCATCAGGGCCGCAGGCTTGCCCACCAGCGCCACGGACTGCTGGATCAGCTCGTCCAGCACATCGTTGACGTTGATGATCTTCTCCGGCTCGGACTGCTCCCGGTCGCGGGTGAGCATAAACTCGCCCAGCTCCTGGTGCATCATCATGATGTTGGTGATGTCGTAGTTGATGGAAAATATGGCCGTGACCGCGCCGCGGCTGTTGCGGATATACAGGGACGAGGATTTCAGTATCTTCCCGCCCGGCGTCCGCGTCAGGTAGCACAGATGGTCCTGGGGCTGCTCGTTCTGATGCTCCAGCTGCTCCATGACGACCCTGGATGCACCGTCGCCGATCTTCCGGCCGGACACGTGCCCGTTTTCGATGTGTACGATGGTGTGCTCCGGGTGGCTGCTGGCCACATCGTGGATGACCACCTCGCACTTGTCGCCGAACTGCGCCGCGATGCCCGCGGCGATCTGCTTCAGCGATTCTAATCGTTTCGCCTCCATAACACCCTCCTTTTCCGCTTTTCTCCTCTTACATAATACCACACCTCCCACAAAAAGCAACGGTTTTTTCTGAAAAACTTTTTGATTTCCTAAATTTTTGTTTGACATCCAGCTACCATGTGCTATGATAGGAGATGGTAAAAACCGTTTACCCGTTTTTAACACAGAATTTGATAAAATTTTTGCGGAGGTACATTATGGATTTTGCTGCCATCAGAAACGCCGCCGAGGCGTACAAACCCGCTATGGTCAAGTTCCTGCGGGACATGATCGCCATCCCTTCCGAGTCTTGTGAGGAAGAGGGCGTCGTCAAGCGCATCGCCGATGAGCTGAAGGCCCTGGGCTATGACAAGGTGGAGTTCGACAAGCTGGGCAACGTCATCGGCTGGATGGGCGAGGGCGACAAGATCATCGCCATCGACAGCCACATCGATACTGTTGGCATCGGCAATATCGAAAACTGGGAAGCCGACCCCTACAAGGGCTATGAGACCGATGACATCATCTACGGCCGCGGCGGTTCCGACCAGGAGGGTGGCATGGCCGCCGCCGCCTACGGCGTGAAGATCATGAAGGATCTGGACCTGCTGCCCAAGGGCTACAAGATGATGGTCGTGGGCTCCGTGCAGGAGGAGGACTGCGACGGTATGTGCTGGCAGTCCATCGTCAATGAGTACTTCAACGGTCCTGAGGACGCCCGCA
>FR881594.1 GCA_000435555.1 Firmicutes bacterium CAG:176 | reverse complement strand
CGGCCCCTACGAGGGAAACAGGCCGTACTCTAAGGGGGAGGGTTTTGGGTCCTCAAAACGGGATGGTGCCGCCGGTCGCCACGGTACACGGGGTAAATATGCCGCCGGCGGGGGGCAAAATGGTCAGCAGGATATAGGCCACACTCAGGGCGGCAGTCAGCAGGTACCAGGGCAGCGCGTCACCGGAGACGCGCCGCCACAGAGCGGCGTACAGGGCCAGCGCCGCCGTGATAGCCAGCACGGCCACCGCCGCCGGCGCCAGCGGCGTCCAGGCCAGCGCCAGGGCCAGCGCCGCGCCGGACAGGGCCATCAGACACAGTCCGCCCCGGCTGCCGCCCTTTTGCAGCACCCACAGCGTCGGTGCCGCCGCCAGCAGGGGAAAGAACGCGGCTTTGCCCATCTCCCATGGGCTGTTCCATACGGGGGAGAGCGTGTTGGTCAGCGGGCCGGGGAACTTTTCCTGCAGCGCCCAGAGCAGGATCGCCGCGGCCAGGGCGGCGTGGAATGCCAGCACATACGGCAGGAGCTTTTTCATACGATCACCTCGCGGGAGTATATGCGCCGCGCCATAAGAAAATCCGTGGCCTTTCGGCCACGGATTTTATAGTTCGTTCACATATTTCCCTCGGAAATGCTATACAATAGGCCTGTTGATCACGGCTGGGGCGGTGTCTGCTCCGCGGCCAGCACATCCTCGGCATCTGCGCCGCACAGGCGTATCAGCTTCTCTGCCAATATCTTGGAAAACCCGGCGATCAGCGCACTTTCGATGACCAGCAGCTCCACGGCGTTATTGCCGTTCTGTTCGTTGGCGCTGCGGATGCCCTCCGACCCGGACTGCACCTGCTGGTTGAAAAACAGCCCCACCCGGCGGAATTTCAGCGAGTAATCCTCATACACCGCGCGGACGTCCGTCTCGTTGCTGTCAGCGGGCAGGATCTTCTGCACATCGCTGATGCTCAGGCTCTGCTTCATGGTCAGGATCATGATGAGGTACGCGATGTGGATGCGGTGGTATTTCCGCTTCTCCGGCGCGGGCATGATCTTCAGCCGAACGTAGTTGTTGATGGTGGAGGACGTGACAAAGCGCTCCTTGCCGCCCACCGGCGCGGGAATAAAGCTGAGATACTGCTCCAGCAGTACGATGACCTGGTCCATATACAGGCCGAAATCCGGTATCGTCTCCCAGTCCGGCAGATGATAATCCGTGATGAACTTGTCCCACCGCTGCAGCTTGTGGGCGATCAATTCCTTGTCATATTCCATAGCGACACCCCTGTATCCGATTTACTGTATAGTATACCACATACGGGCACATCATGCAAGAAATCCAGCAGAAAAATCTATTGACGCGCGTGTGCTAATATGCTATATTAGATAAAAACCACATGGGGAGGCAGTCCTATGGAACGTGCTTTTATCTACGGTGATTCTCTGCTGAAGGCCACCATGCCCGACGCGGATATGCGCTACCACTTCCATCTGCCGGAGGTGATGGCCCAGTATCCCAGCGACCGGCTGGAGGTGGTGAACCGCGCCAAGATGGGCGCCACAGTGACCAAGGGCCTGGCGTTGGTGGAGCACGATGTGCAGCGGGGCATGGATGCCCGCTGGGCGCTGGTGGCTTACGGCGGCAACGACAGCGACTTCGACTGGGAGGCCGTCGCCGCCGCGCCGGAGCAGGACCACCTGCCCCGCACGACCCTGCCGGAGTTTACGGAGAAGCTGCACTGCGCCGTCACGGCGCTGAAGTCCGCCGGCGTGCAGCCGGTGCTGATGACGCTGCCGCCCATTGACGGACAGCGGTATTTCCGATTTATCTCTCAAAAGACGGACGGCGGCAGCGTGCTGCGCTGGCTGGGAGATGTGGGACGCATTTACCGCCACCAGGAGCTGTACTCCGACGCGGTGGCGGCACTGGCCTTTGCCGAGGGCGTGCCCCTTATCGACGTGCGGCGGCAGTTCCTGCCCCAGCGCGATCTGTCCGGTCTTATCGCCGCCGACGGCATCCATCTGACCATGTCCGGCTATCGCTGCCTGTTCGACACGCTGGCCGACTGGGTGCGCGCACGGCTGTAATATAATACATATCTATCCTCAAAGGAGACGCATTATGATCAAAGTAATGACTGACAACGCGGCCAATCTGCCGCCGGATCTGCGGGCGCAGTACGCCATCACGGAGCTGTGTCTGACCTATACCATTGACGGTGAGCCGGTGGACATATCCAAGCCCTTTGACGGCCACGCCTTTTACGAGGCTATGCGTAAGGGTGCGGAGGTGAAGACCTCTATGATCACGCCTCTGGCCGCCCGCGAGGCCATGGAGCCTGTGCTGGACCGGGGCGATGATGTGCTGTATGTGGGGCTGTCCGGCGGTGTCAGCGGCACCTGCTGGGGTGTCAGCGTGGTGGCGCAGGAGCTGCGCGAGCGCTATCCCGACCGTGACATACGCGTGCTGGATAGCCGCGGCGCTTCACTGGGCGAGGGGCTCATCGTGCTGGAAGCCGCCGATATGGCGCAGAAGGGCGCAGATATGGAGACGATCGTGGCCCGCGCCAACCAGCTTATCGGCAAGATGCGCCAGCACTTCATGGTGGACGATCTGAAATTCCTTCGCAAGGGCGGCCGGCTGTCCGGCGCCGCGGCCTTTGCCGGCACACTGCTGCAGATCAAGCCCATCCTACAGGGAGATCCGGAGGGCAAAATCGTGGTGCTCAGCAAGGAGCGCGGCCGTAAAAAGGCTATGGATACGCTGATCCAGCTGTATGAAGAAATGGTGGAGGATAAGTCTGCGCCGGTGGGTATCTCTCACGCCGCCGCCCCGGCGGAGGCGCTGCACCTGGCCACTGCCCTGCGGCAGGCTGGCTGCACCGGTGAGATACTCTCCGTCTGTCACGAGCCCGTCACCGGCGCCCATGTGGGACCCGGAATGCTGGCCCTGTACTTTTACAGCCAGACCTGGCGATAAGTTAACAATAATATTTGTTATGGTAACCACAAACAGTCGCGCTTTTAGTGCGGCTGTTGGTGTTTTCCTTTGGGAAAAACA
>FR881593.1:3785-6128 GCA_000435555.1 Firmicutes bacterium CAG:176 | reverse complement strand
CCTACATCGTGGCTCGGGGCCGCAAGGGCGGCAGCAACGTGGCGGCGGCTATCTGCAATGCCATGCTCTACCAGATCAGGCGGTAGGTTATGAAGGAATTTATCATACGGGACGGAAAAAAACTCCGTCTGGGCTACACCACCGGTTCCTGTGCCGCGGCGGCAGCCAAGGCCGCCGCATGGATGCTGCTGAGCGGCAGTAAAAAGGAGTCCATCCGCCTGCTGACACCCAAGGGCATGGAACTGACGCTGGCGGTGGAGGACATCCATCTGTCCCCAAACTGTGTGCGCTGTGCCATCCGGAAGGACAGCGGTGATGACCCAGATATCACCCGTGACACCCTGATCTATGCCGAGGTGCGGAAAACAGAGACTGTTGGCATTGTCATTGACGGCGGACAGGGTGTAGGTCGGGTAACCATGCCAGGTCTTGACCAGCCGGTGGGTGCGGCGGCCATCAACTCCGTACCCCGCCGGATGATTCAGGAGAATGTGGAGGAGGTCTGCGGCCTGTTCGGATACATCGGCGGCCTGTATGTGGTGATTTCCGCTCCCGATGGCGAGACGCTGGCGAAAAAGACCTTCAATCCCCGATTAGGCATTGAGGGCGGCATATCCATCTTAGGCACCACGGGGATCGTAGAGCCTATGAGCGAGCAGGCGCTGGTGGACACCATCCATGTAGAGCTGCGGCAGCGGCGGGAGGGCGGCGCGGATTATGTACTGCTGGCCCCCGGCAACTACGGCGCAGACTATATCAAGGGTGTCATGGGCATCGACCCCGCCACGGCGGTGATGACCTC
The DNA here is from genome assembly GCA_000435555.1 of Firmicutes bacterium CAG:176. Lineage (GTDB taxonomy): Bacteria > Bacillota > Clostridia > Oscillospirales > Oscillospiraceae > Vescimonas > Vescimonas sanitatis. The sequence goes on along the minus strand of FR881593.1, from coordinate 5,326 downwards.
CAACTTCATCGGCGACACGATGGAGATGTGCCGGGAGCTGGGCTTCCGAGGGGCGCTGCTCATCGGTCATATCGGCAAGCTGGTAAAGCTGGCGGGCGGTATGTGGAACACCCACTCCCGCTACGGCGACTGTCGCATGGACATCCTGACGGCCTGTGCCGCCGCAGAGGGGCTGCACGGCGGTGCGGCGGCGGAGATGCTCTGCTGCGCCACCTGTGACGACGCCCTGCGGCTGTTGAAGGAGCAGGGACTTTATGACGCGGTGCTGCACCGGTTGGCCGGGCGCATCGACGACATGATGCATTATAAATGCAGTGATATAGAGACGGGAGCCATCCTCTTTTCCAAGGAATATGGCTATCTCTGTGAGACAAAGGACGCAGCGGCACTGCTGCGCCGGATAAAGGAGGACTGACAATGGTACATTTTGTGGGAGCGGGCAGCGGCGCTGCCGACCTCATTACGGTCCGAGGCGCCAAGCTGCTGGGCGAGGCCGACGTGGTGATCTACGCCGGCTCACTGGTGAATCCGGCGCTGCTGGACTATACCAGGGAGGGCTGCGAGATCCACGACAGCGCCAAGCTGACGCTGGAAGAGGTCATCGCCCTCATCGAGAAGGCGGAGGCCGCCGGCAAGACCACCGTGCGCCTGCACACAGGGGATTCCAGCATCTACGGCGCAGTACGGGAGCAGTTTGACGAGCTGGAAAAACGCGGTATCGCCTACGATGTCTGCCCCGGCGTCAGCGCCTTCTGCGGCGCGGCGGCCGCTCTGCGGGCGGAGTACACCCTGCCCGATGTGAGCCAGACCGTCATCATCACCCGCGCCCCCGGCCGCACGCCGGTGCCGGAACGGGAGTCCATCCGCTCACTGGCGGCCCATCAGGCCACCATGGTGCTGTTTCTCAGCACCTCACTGACGGAACTGCTGCAAGATGAGCTGCTGGCGGGAGGCTATACCGCTGACACCCCGGCGGCGGTGGTCTACAAGGCCACTTGGCCGGAGGAGCATATCTTCCGCTGCACTGTGGGGACGCTCCACGAGACAGTGACAGGCAACGGTCTGACCAAGACATCGTTGATCGTGGTGGGCAACTGCCTGGGCGACAACTATCTCCGGTCGCTGCTGTACCACCCCGATTTTACAACGGAGTTCCGCAAGGGGGCCCAATGAGAGCCGCCCTGTTTGCCTACAGCCGGGGCGGCTGTGCCACGGCGCGGCGGGTACTGGAGGCGCTGCCGGAGGAGGTATGGATGTGCTATACCATGCCGCGTTTTGAAGAGCCGGGCTTTCTGCCGCTGGACAAGGCGATATATGATGTGTGCTTTTCCTCCATGGACGCACTGATCTTTGTGGGGGCCTGCGGCATCGCCGTGCGGGAGATCGCCCCCTATGTCAAAAGCAAAAAAACCGACCCGGCGGTGGTGTGCATCGACGAGGCGGGGCAGTTTGTGATCCCCCTGCTCTCCGGCCACATCGGCGGCGCCAACGCGCTGGCGGAAAAGCTGGCGGAGAAGCTGGACGCCACGGCGGTGGTCACC
>FR881593.1:0-3745 GCA_000435555.1 Firmicutes bacterium CAG:176 | reverse complement strand
CCCGACGTCCGGGGAAAATTCGCCGTGGACGCATGGGCCGCCCGGCACGGCTGTGCCATCTCCGACATGGGGCTTGCCAAGGCGGTATCGGCGGCGATACTGGAGGGGGACGTGCCTCTTTGTAGCCAGTTTTACCTGCCTGTCCCCCTGCCGGAGGGTACGTTTGCCGGGGAGACCGGCCCTCTGGGCATTTTCATCGGCTGGCACGTCAGAACACCCTTTGCCCGCACCCTGCGGCTGATTCCCCGCGTGTTGCGGGTAGGCGTAGGCTGCCGGCGGGGCATCTCTGCCGAAGCGGTAGTGCGTGCGGTGCAGACAGTGTTCGCGGAAAATGGCCTGGACACAGCGGCTATCCGCGGCGTCTGTTCCATCGACCTGAAGCAGGACGAGCCGGGTCTGCTGGCCGCCTGTGAGAAAAACAACTGGCCGGTGCATTTTTACACGGCGCAGCAGCTGCGGGATGTGGCGGGTGACTTCACTCCCTCCGACTTCGTCCGTTCCGTTACCGGCGTAGACAATGTCTGTGAACGGGCGGCGCTGCTGGATGCCGAAAGGCTGATCGTACAAAAAACAGCGCGGGACGGAGTGACCGTCGCCGTCGCGGCGGAGCATTGGGAGGTGCGCTTTGGGTAAGGTAATTGTAGTGGGTATCGGCCCTGGCGGCTATGAGGATATGACCATCCGGGCAGACGAGGCCCTGCAGGCGTGCGACGCCATTGTGGGGTACCCCGTCTATGTGGATCTGGTGCGGGATCGCTATCCCGGCAAGGAACTTCACTCCACGCCCATGACACGGGAGACAGAGCGCTGCCAGCTGGTGCTGGAGCTGGCGCGCAGCGGCAAGACCGCCGCCATGGTTTGCTCCGGTGACAGCGGCATCTACGGCATGGCGGCGCTGGTCTATGAGCTGAGGGGCGAGGCGCAGGAGCCTGAGATTCAGGTGGTGCCGGGATTGACGGCGGCGTGCAGCGGCGGGGCGGTGCTAGGTGCGCCGCTGACCCATGATTTCGCGGTCATCAGCCTCAGCGACCGTCTGACACCGTGGGAGATCATCGAAAAGCGCTTGGACTGCGCGGCGGCGGCGGATCTGACCATCGTCCTGTATAACCCGGCCAGCCACGGCAGACCGGATCATGTAAAGCGCGCCTGCGATATTTTGCTGCGCCGTCTGCCGGAGGACAGACTCTGCGGCATCGTCCGCAACATCGGCCGCGACGGGCAGAGCCGCCGCATCCTGACGCTGGCAGAGCTGCGGGAGGCGGAGGTGGATATGTTCTGCACCGTGTTTATCGGCAACAGTGCGGCAAAGACGGTGGCGGGACAGCTCATCACCCCCAGAGGATACCGAAATGTGTAATATCTGCGTGTTTGCCGGCACCACCGAAGGGCGGGAGCTGGTGGAATTTCTCGCCGGACAGCCGGTACAGGCCACGGTATGCGTGGCAACGGAGTACGGTGAGACGCTGCTGCCAGAGGCGGAAAACGTCACGGTTCTGGCGGGGCGCATCCCGGTGGCGGACATCATCCGGATGCTGCAAGAGACCCGGTTCGATCTGGTGATCGATGCCACCCACCCCTACGCCGCCTCCATCACCGAGAGCATCTGCACGGCCTGCCGGGAGACGGAAACAGAATATCTGCGCCTGCTGCGGCAGTCCTGTGACCCGAAGGAGGCGCTCGTGTGCGTGGAAAACGCCGCCGAGGCCGCCGCGTTTCTGGCGAATACCGAGGGCAGCATCCTCCTGACCACCGGCAGTAAGGAATTGGCGGCGTATAGCGGTATCCTCGATTTTACCCAGCGGGTGTACGCCCGTGTGCTGCCTATGGATGCCTCACTGGAGGCCTGCCGCACAGCGGGGTTAAAAGCCTCTCATATCATCGCCATGCAGGGGCCTTTCTCCGAGGAGATGGATCTGGCCACACTGCGGTTTGCCAACGCCGCGTGGATGGTGACCAAGGACGGCGGCGAAGCCGGCGGCTTTCCTGCTAAGGTGTCCGCAGCCCGGAAGGCGGGCGCAGGTCTGGTGGTCATTGGTCGCCCGCCCCAGCGGGGGGGGCTTCCCTTTGCGGCGGTGCTGGATGTGCTGTGTAAGCGGTTCGGCTGCACCGTCCGGCCGCAGGTGCGGATCGTCGGCATCGGCCCCGGCAGCCGGGAGGCTATGACCCGCGAGGTCAGTGAAGCCATCGAGACGGCGGACTGTCTCATTGGCGCAAAACGGATGTTGGATGCTGTGGCGCGGCCGGGGCAGCCTACCCATGACGCCATTGCGCCGCAGGATATCGCGGACTTTATCCGCGCCCACCGGGAATACCGCCGCTTTGCGGTGGTCATGTCCGGCGACACCGGCTTTTTCAGCGGCACCAAAAAGCTGCTTCCTCTGCTGGAGGGCTGCGACACAGCGGTGCTGCCAGGTTTGAGCTCGCTGTCCTATCTGTGCGCCCGGCTGCAAACCTCCTACGAGGATGTGCGGGTGGTGAGCCTCCATGGACGGCAGCACAACATCCTGCCGGAGGTGAGGGCAAACGGCCGGCTCTTCGCGCTGGTGGGCGGTGAGCGCGGCATCAACGACCTGTGCCGCACACTGACAGCAGGCGGTCTGGGCGGCGTCACCGTGTCTGTGGGACAGCGGCTGGGCTACCCGGATGAGCGCATTGTGTGCGGCACGGCAGCAGAGCTGGCAGAAGGTGCCTACGCGCCCCTGAGCGTGGCGCTCATCGAAAATCCCCACCCCGACGCAGTGGTCACGCCGGGTCTGCCGGATGACGCCTTCCTCCGCAGCGCGGAGGGAATGCCGGTGGTGCCTATGACGAAAAGCGAGGTGCGGGCGGTGTGCCTTTCCAAGCTGCGGCTGACGGAGCGGAGCGTCTGCTGGGACATCGGCGCCGGTACCGGCTCGGTGTCGGTGGAGATGGCCTTACAGGCAAAGCGGGGACAGGTCTGTGCCGTGGAGCGGCGGGAGGACGCCGCGGCGCTGCTGGGGCAGAACCGGGAGCGGTTTTCGTTGGAGAACCTACAGGTGGTCTGCGGCAGTGCGCCGGAGGCCTGCGCCGGTTTGCCCGCGCCTACCCACGCATTCATCGGCGGCAGCGCCGGGAATATGCGGGAGATCGTGGCGCTGCTGCTGGCAAGAAACCCCCGTGTCCGCATCGTGGCCACGGCCGTTTCACTGGAGTCCGTGGCTGAGCTGACGGAGTGCCTGACGGCGTTTCCCTTTACGGAGACGGAGGTGGTGTCGCTGCAGACGGCGCGGGACAGAAGGGCCGGAGGCTATCACCTGATGAGCGGGCAGAATCCCATTTATATTTTTACGATGCAGGGCGGAGGAGAAACGGCATGATGTGGTCGCTTGCGGCACTTGTTATCGGCTTTTGCATAGACCTTCTGGTGGGCGACCCCCACAGTTTTCCCCATCCGGTAGTTCTGATTGGAAAATGTATCAGCGTGTTGGAACGGGTGCTGCGGTGCATATGCCCCAAAACGCCCGCCGGCGAGCGGGCGGCGGGTGCCATTCTGTGGGGCGCGGTGGTCATCATATCCACCGCCGTCCCGGCTCTGCTGCTGTGGCTGTGCGGTCTGGTCAGCCCGTGGCTGCGTCTGGCGCTGGAGAGTGTGATGTGCTGGCAGATCTTGGCGGTCAAGTCCCTGCGGGACGAGACCATGAAGGTCTATGACGCGCTGGAGAGCGGTGATCTGGCCGCCTCCCGCCGCGCCGTCTCCATGATCGTAGGGCGAGACACCGACCGG
>FR881592.1 GCA_000435555.1 Firmicutes bacterium CAG:176 | reverse complement strand
ATGAATTCGGAGTTTGTGGGCTTGCCCTTCGCGGAATTCACCGTATAGCCAAAGTATTTCTGCAGCGTTTCCAGGTCGCCGCGGTCCCACGCTACCTCGATCGCGTGGCGAATGGCGCGCTCCACCCGGCTGGGCGTCGTCCCGAACCGCTTTGCGATCTCCGGATACAGCACCTTCGTCACCGCGTTGATGACCTCCATGTTCCGCACCGTCAGGATAATGCCTTCCCGCAGGTACTGGTAGCCCTTGATGTGCGCCGGCACACCGATCTCGTGGATGATGGCCGTGACCATCATCTCCAACTGCTGCAGCGGCAGGTCGCAGCGCGGGCCTGCCGCGTGGCGGATATGCTCCAGCACTGAGGTGTCGTCCGCCGGCTTGGGCAGGAATACATAGGCGCCGGCATCCCGGATGTCCCGGGCCGCCTCGGCGGTGCGGAATTCCGTCACCACAATGCACCGCGTCTCGGACTTGCCCTTCAGCCGCCGCAGGATACCTGTGCCGTCCAGCCCGGGCAGTACCGTGTCCAGCACCAGCACGGTGGGGTGCTGTGCCTCCACCATCGCCAACGCCTCACGGCCGTCGGCAGTGTCGCCGATCAGACAGATATCCCCCTGCTTCTTCAAGAAATCGCATAGCTCCGTCCGATACGCCTGGTCCGCATCCGCAACGCATACAGTGATCTTGTTCTCCATATTCACTTTCCCCTTTAACATA
>FR881591.1:2205-2425 GCA_000435555.1 Firmicutes bacterium CAG:176 | reverse complement strand
AACATACGGTTTCCGTAGCGCGCATACGATGGACTATTCTCGAAGAGGAGGTCTGTTTATGCCAACCGTTCAGCAAGCACCCGCCCCGGCGATCACCATCACTCGCAATTTCCTTGGCCAGCAGACGGCAGAGGCGCTGGTGGTGGAATTGATCCGCGCCCACACACAGGCGGCTTAATGGCTGTGGGCAGTCTACGGAAAGGAGGGAGCTTATGGAGAA
>FR881591.1:1964-2166 GCA_000435555.1 Firmicutes bacterium CAG:176 | reverse complement strand
ACTGCCTACCGCGCTGTACTGCCGCCTGTCCCGGGAGGACGGAGACCGGATGGAGAGTGATTCCATCGGCAACCAGCGGAAGCTGCTGGAGGCGTATATCGAAAATCATCCTGAGTTGGTAATGGCGGAATGCTATGCCGACGACGGCTATACCGGCACGAATTTCCAGCGCCCCGCCTTTCAACGGATGCTACGGGACATA
>FR881591.1:1519-1931 GCA_000435555.1 Firmicutes bacterium CAG:176 | reverse complement strand
GGAACGGGCGCATCCGCTGTGTGCTGGTAAAGGACCTGTCCCGTTTCGGCCGTGATTACATCGAAACAGGCCGCTATCTGGAGCGTTGGCTGCCGGAGCACGGCGTGCGGTTCATCGCTGTCACGGACAATATCGACAGCGACCGCGGCGCCTACGACATGATGATGCCGCTGAAGAATCTGTTTAACACCCAGTATGCACGCGACATCTCCCAAAAGGTCAAAAGCTCCCTCCACGCCAAGCAGCAGCGGGGCGAGTTCATCGGGGCCTTCGCCAGCTACGGGTACTGTAAGGACCCGCAGAATCATAACCGTCTGGTCATCGACCCGCCTGCGGCGGAGGTGGTGCGGCGCATCTTTACCCTGTTCGAAAACGGAATGGGAAAGATCCGTATTGCCAAGCAGCTGAACGA
>FR881591.1:524-1478 GCA_000435555.1 Firmicutes bacterium CAG:176 | reverse complement strand
CCTGCCCCAGTGAGTACAAACGGCTCACCGGAGAAAAATATCGCAACAACCACCGGCTGGAAACCACCACCTACTGGACATACGCTACCATCCACCGTATCCTGCAAAATGAGATGTACATTGGGAATATGGAGCAGGGACGGGACGACCGCCTTCAGATGCACGGGAAAGCCAAGCGGAAGGAGCGCTCCCAGTGGACGGTAGTATCCGGCACCCACCAGCCCATCATCGAAAAGGGCCAGTGGCAGCGGGTGCAGGCTCTGCTGAACGCTAACGCCCGTACGCCGGATTTTCAACAGAATGTCAGCCCCTTTGCGGGTTTTCTCAAGTGTGGCGATTGTGGACGAGCCATGGTCAAGACCACCTGGGGTGGCAAAATCTTCTACACCTGCGGCTCGTATAAACGCTACGGCGCATCCGTGTGCAGCAAGCACTATATCGCCCACGATGTGTTGACGAAGGTGATACTGGATGATCTGAACCAACTCATTGCCGGCATGGAAAACCTCCACCAGCTGGCACAGCAGGGCGCGGCGCAGCGCCCGCGCTCCGGCACCGACCAACCCCAAAAGCTGGAAGCTGCATTGCAGCGCATTCAGCGCCGCCGCCAGAGCGCCTACGAGGACTATCAGGACGCGCTTATCTCCAAGGAGGACTTCCTCCGCTACCGCGCTGATTATGACGCACAGGAGCAGGCGCTGCAGGCCCAACTGGACAAGCTGCGCGACTCGGTACAGGATGAGCCGCTGTCCTTGCCCTGGGTAAAGGAATTGCTGGCGTCGGGGCAGCTGGCGGAGCTGGATCGCCCCACAGTCGCCGCCGCCATCCGGGAAATCCGCGTCTACGAGGGAAACCGCATGGAGATCGACTATCTGTTTCCGGAGGGCTGCCGCGCTCTGCTGGAGGGGTGAGTGCATAGTGCCTGTGTGGAAAAAAGTGAAAAAGTGGAGAGCG
>FR881591.1:0-452 GCA_000435555.1 Firmicutes bacterium CAG:176 | reverse complement strand
AACTTACGAATCTTGGGAGTATTTCAAGTCGTGAACTGCCGCACTTTTGCATCACCGTGGGGCAACGAGGATACCCAGACGCTTATCGACATTCTGGCGCGGTATGGTGTCAAGACCACCTTCTTTGTTGTGGGAGATTGGGCGGAGAAGTACCCGGAGTCCGTCAAAGCCCTGCACGACGCGGGCCACGAGGTGATGAGCCACTCCAATCACCACGACCATTACAACAGTCTGTCCACTCAGCAGATCATTGACGATGTCACCGCCAGCAACGAGCGGATCAGTGCTGTTACCGGCGTGACCCCCACGCTGATCCGTTGTCCCTACGGGGAGTATGACGACCACGTCATCGCCGCCATACGCTCCATGGGTATGGAACCTATCCAGTGGGATGTGGAGCAACCGGAAATGACTTAAAGCCGTTGTGCTGCAATGGTTTGTTGGTTTGAACG
>FR881590.1 GCA_000435555.1 Firmicutes bacterium CAG:176 | reverse complement strand
CGGTTCAGACGGCAGCACCGTCCAGAAGCCGGTGAGCCACGCCGGGTAATCGCCGCCGAAGCCGCTGATCTGCTCCGTATACTCGTTGAACTTGGAGATGACCTCGTCCACGCTGGAGATGGCCTTGTCAAACAGCCGGACGATGAAGCCTATCAGCTTACCGGCGAAGGTGCCCAGCTTGGAGAACACCTTGACCACCAGCTGTGAGATGGAGCTGCTGCTGTAGTCCTTGTCCGGGGCACCGTCCCCGGTGTGGTCCTCGTAGGTCTTTCCGCAGCGGGAGCAGGTATAAATGTCATAGGCCGAGGCGGTCTCCTCGCCGGCATCCGGGTCGGTGACGGCGTCCACATGGGACGATATCACCCAGTCATGGCCCAGCGGGTCGATGATCTCCGAGTAGCTGTCCCCGCATTGGGAGCAGGTAGAGACCTGCAGGCCGGGCAGGGTGCAGTCGGCGTCCTGTTCCATGTGCTGCTCATAGGTATGCTCACAGGTGGTGGAGCCGGAGGTGCTCTGCAGCTCGGCGAGGATGGCGTCCAGACGTTCCAGCACCGGCGTAAGGTCCAGCTTCTCATCCAGCCACGTCTGGAACGCTTGCAGCCATGCGAGGATATTACTGCTGCCGGACACATCCGGAGGCGGAGCGCCGGTATCGGTGTACCACTGTTCGCCGCAGACGGAGCACTGGTAGAGCGTATGGCCCTGGGTGGCTACGGTTCCATCCGAGTTGTAGACCATGTTGACGTGCTCAATGACCTTCCAGTCGTGACCCTTGGCGGCGAGAATCTGCTCGTAGGTCTCACCGCACTTGGAGCAGGTGTAGCTGGCGTGGCCGCCCTCAAGACAGGTGGGAGCCGTGTCAATGGTCTCCTGCCAGTCGTGCTTGCAGGTGGTGGGGGTATCGGGATCGGAACCGGTATCATCCTCAACCACATAATTGTAGGTGTTGGAGACGTTATTATTTGTGATCGTCACGTTGGTATCACCAAACTGTACCGTCAACGCAACATCGTTATCCAGAGTGAGGAAGTACGTCCGGGAGGAGTAATCGTATGACCACGACTTGATGTCATAGTACGTTTTCGTAGTCATATCGTAATACCTGTTGTTTGTCTCATCCACGATAGTGACGTCCGTATAGTAGTTGTCGGAATTGTCGACGTAGATACCAGTGAGATTGTCAACACGGGTGGAGATGTAGTAGTTGTTGGTAATAAGACTTGTGGCAGAAGGTTCGATAGAGAAAACAGGAGTAGTATAAACGAGAGAGGCACGAACACACCAGTTAGTACCAGCGGATTGATTACGACCCAAGTCGCCAAGGGGAACCAAATCGCCAGAATTAAAAGTAGTTGCCTTTTGCCAAATAAATTTTTCTACTTGATTGTTGTAATAAGTTCCACCAGTACTTTCGTAAGAACGATACTGACAAATAGGAGTAACACAAGTATAGCGCCCAGAAATAGGGGCAACGAAAGTATGCGAGGTGCTAAATGAAACGGTTAAATAGAAATCTTTTTGCAAAAGTGCATTTACAAAAAACTGAGTGCCTGAAAAAGAAACCTTTACGAGGTCTGTACTGTTGTTACTATATTGCCCATCGGCAGAGCTAAAATATTGAATTTTACCACCAGTACCCGAAACGAAAAAAGACCAGTAATTAGTATCGCTCCATCGTGGCTGCCACAGCAACTTTCCATCGCTGGTATACCCCGTGGCCGGAAGCTGATCAACATACTGGTTATAGTCCAGCTTCATATCATCCGGGCTTGTCCATGTGGGCGTAGTGGGTGTATCAGAACCACCTCCGGAGCTACCGCCGCCAGTCTCACCGGAGCCACTGCCGGAGCCGGAACTGCCACCGGAACCACCAAAGCCGCCACCGCCAAAGCCTCCGCCACGACCGCCGCCGCTGAAACCACCGCCGCCGGACCAGCCGCCGCGACTGCCGCCGCTGATACCGGTACCGGAACTGCTGTCACTAAAGAGCAGATTATAGACGATGTCCCAAAAAGTGGTCGGCTTATATGTACGGCTGCCGCCGCCGAAGCCATCGGCAAAAACCGGGGAAATGCACGAAGATGCTATTGTAATCGCGCAAATAACTGATATAATGCGTTTAGGGAGATACAAAAAATCACCACCCGGAGGAGAGAATATGAACCACTACATATACGCCCAGATACTGAATATGCAGGCCATGGCAAAAACCTTTGGGCAGTCCTGCGAGCTGGCGGCCATGAAGGATGACGGCCAGATCAGCAAGGACGAAGTCAAGCAGCTGAAGCGTATCAAAGCCGCCGTGGAAGCGTTCTGTAAGGAACTGGATAAAGTGAAGGACTGATCTCTAATCCCTCGCCGCAGGCGGGGGATTTATTTTTTGCATGATGCTGCAGCAGCGTGCAAAAACTCCTGGGAGAATTACCCTACAATAGCATTGCGTAAATTACGCCCGAGAGGACACCAGCGCGGAGAGTTCCGTATTTCTTGACCATCTATGTACCGCCCCACGCCATACGAACCGCGATCTTTTTTGCAGATATGATACTTGCCGGAAGGTGACTTAGAATAGTAAAGACATTCTTTACAATGTCTAACACGAGGACGCGACATTATGCCTTACCTCCACTCCACACGGCAGAAAAACCTATAAGCGATGTCCTCAATATCTCGCTCTGAAAGGCTTTGCCCCGCAGCCAAACGAGAACGAATTACCTCGGTAGCCCAATATGGTTCACTGATACCCCAATCGTCAGTCAGGCCATCAAGACCAATAATTGTCCACTGTCGCATTTACGCCTTACCTGCCTTTCCCTTGAACTTATCGGGGAACAGCCAGCGCAGCAGCCGCATAACCACCCAGACCATGAGACAGGACACCAGCACGAGGATGAACAGGCAGATCAGCACAATAGCCGCCGTTACGAGAAACTTTATCATATCTATACCTCACTCTTAAAATCGTTTGGACCTGCGGTAGATATATAGAAACAGACCGGCCACCACGGCCAGCAGCGCGGCTGTCATGAAAAACGCCAGC
>FR881589.1 GCA_000435555.1 Firmicutes bacterium CAG:176 | reverse complement strand
CATGGCCTTCGAGGACTACACCTATCTGTCCGTTGACAAGGGACAGCACGGCTCCTATCTGCCCATTCAGATGGAGCCGGACACGGTGATCTACTTCTATCCCTGGTAGGGCATATAAGCGACAAAGCGATCTGGCGGCGGGCAGTATCTGTCCGCCGCCCTTTGTATCCTGAAAGCCACTCACTGGGCGAGTGGTTTTCGGGATACAAAAAGAGAAGGCCCGTACGGGCCTTCCCTTGCTTTTCATTGATCGGTACGCGGGCAGGCTGCTGCCCGCGGGGCGGTCATTTGCGTTTGGCGGAGTCCACCACCACCGCCTGGGCGGCGGCCAGCTTCAGGTCGTGGCGCAGGCGCAGGGGCGGCAGCTGCTGGCGCAGCAGCTCCACGGACAGGCCATACTGCCTGGACAGCTCGGCGTACTTGGCGTCCACGTCGGCCTCGGAAATGTCGATTCCCTCGCGGTGGGCGATCTCGGTCATGGCCAGCTCATAGCGCGCCGCCGCGGCGGCCTGCTCGCGGGCGTGGTCACGCAGCTGCTCCATGGTGGTGTTCCCCATCTCCAGATACTGCTCCAGGGACACGCCCTGGGCCTGCAGGTGGCCGCGCAGCTCGTTGATCAGCCCGTCCAGCTGGTTCTCCACCATGGCAGCGGGAATGGTAACGGTCATGGCCTCCGTCACCTGGCGGATCAGGTCATTGGCGAACTGCTCGGCGGCCTGGGCCTGCTTTTTCTGCACCGCCGTCTCCATGACGGCCCGGCGCAGGGCAGAGACATCGGCAAATCCCTGCTGGCGGGCGAAATCATCGTCCCACTCCGGCATGGCCCGCCGGGTGATCTGGTGGACCTTGATATGGAACACCGCGTCCTTGCCGGCCAGCTCCGGGACGTACTCCGTGGGGAAGGTGACCTTTACGTCGCGCTCCTCGCCCACGGCGGCGCCGGCCACCTGCTCCTCAAAGCCGGGAATGAAGTAGCCGCTGCCCAGCAGCAGGGGATACTGCTCGCCCTTGCCGCCCTCAAAGGGCACGCCGTCCACAAAGCCCTCGAAGTCCAGCGTCACCTCGTCGCCCATGGCGGCTCTTTCCGGATGCTGCACATCGGGGTTGGCCCGGGCGTACTCGTCCAGGGCGGCCTCGGTATCGTCATTGCTCAGCTCCACCTGGGGATAGACGGCGGACAGGCCCTTGTACTGGCCCAGCTCCACCTCCGGGTACAGATCGATAACGGCGGCGAAGGTGTAGCCGTCGGGGCCGATGGTCTCCACCGACAGGGTGGGGGTCCCGGCGATCTGGATATCGCTCTGGCTGATGGCCTCCACCAGCGCCTGGGGATAGGTGTCGTTGACGGCCTCCTGGTACAAAAACTCGGGGCCGTAGGCCTGTTCCAGGTTTTCACGGGTAGGCTCGCCGGCCACGGGGCAGACGGACTTGACGCCCTGGTAGCATTTGGCCAGGGACGCCTGCCAGGTGTCCTTGTCCACGGCGATAGTCAGGCGCACCTGGCGCTGTTCGGGAAGCTCCTCCCGCTTGATGATCTGCATGGCAGTTCCTCCTGTGTCTGTATTGGAGACAGTATACTATACGCCGCCCCGGTTTGTCCAGTCCGTTCAACACCTGCGGTGATTTGCCTGAGTTGTAAAAATTCTGTGATATTTGCGGGGCGGGGGTTGCCTTTTCCGGGGCGGTTCTGGTACAATACGGGATACGAAATTATCAAGTCTGTCGGAGGGATCGTATGCAGGCGATCAAGCAATTCTTCAAGACCCATCCCCACGCCTGGTGGGGCGCGTATCTGCCGGTCTATCTGGCGATGTTTTTTACCATCGAGCACTTTATTACCGATAACTACTGGGCCACACAGACGGTGCTGGACACCTATATCCCCTTCTGCGAGTGGTTCATCTTCCCCTATGTGTCCTGGAGCCCGCTGCTGGTGGTGCTGGGCATCTATCTGATCCTGAAGGACGCCGAGGGCTTCCGCCGGTATATGTGGTTCATCATGGTGACGTTCACAACGGCGGTGGTGTTCTGCATTCTGGTGCCCAACGGGCAGGATCTGCGTCCGGCGGTGATGGCGCACCACAATGCCGCCACCTGGCTGGTGGAGTACACCTATTCCATCGACACCAACACCAACGTCTTCCCCAGCGTGCATATTCTGGGCTGCATGGCGGCTGTGGCGGCGGTGTGGCACACGCCGGGACTGCGGAAGCCCGGCTGGCGCTGGGGCGTAACGCTGTACGCTATCCTCATCATGGCGGCCACCGTGTTCGTCAAGCAGCACGCGGCCATCGATGTGCTGGCCGGACTGCTGACCGGCGCCATCGCCTATGTGTTCGTGTATGTCATCGTTGGCCGGCGCCGCGACGGGCGGCTGGGCCGGGATCGCTGAAAAAGCGCCCTGCGGGGCGCTTTTTTGCGGCCTTTTTGCGGCGGCAACTTGACAAGTCACATGGCGGCGGGTAAAATGTGAAGTTGGCACACACCCTATATACTAACAAAGGAATGGTATAAAGCTATGGCTAAGGATCAGAGAAATGTAGAGGCGATCACCCCCATGGAGGAGGATTTCGCCAAGTGGTATACGGACATCTGCCTGAAGGCGGAGCTGGTGGACTACGCCAGCGTCAAGGGCTTTCTGATCCTTCGACCTTACGGCTATGCCATTTGGGAGAATATCCAGAAGTACATGGACGCGGAGTTCAAGAAGACCGGCCACGTGAACGTGGCCATGCCGGTGCTGATTCCCGAGAGCCTGCTGAAGAAGGAGGGTGAGCTGGTGGCCGGCTTCGCCCCGGAGGTGGCCTGGGTCACCCATGGCGGCAGCGAACAGCTGGAGGAGCGTCTGGCCTTCCGCCCCACGTCCGAGACTATGTTCTGCGACCACTGGAGCCACGTGCTGCACAGCTACCGTGAGCTGCCCATGCTGTACAACCAGTGGTGCTCCGTCATCCGCTGGG
>FR881588.1 GCA_000435555.1 Firmicutes bacterium CAG:176 | reverse complement strand
GATCTCGCGGCCGCCCACGCCCATGTCACCGGCGGGAACGTCGATGTCCGGCCCGATGTAGCGATACAGGGCGGTCATGAAGCTCTGGCAGAAACGCATGACCTCGGCGTCGGACTTGCCGGCGGGATCGAAGTCGGAACCGCCCTTGGCGCCGCCGATAGGCAGGCCGGTCAGGCTGTTCTTGAAGGTCTGCTCAAAGCCGAGGAACTTGATGATGCCTTCGTACACGTTCTTCTGGAAGCGCAGGCCGCCCTTGTAGGGGCCGATAGCGCCGTTGAACTGGCAGCGCCAGCCGCGGTTGGTGTGCCACTGACCGTTATCATCGCACCACACAACGCGGAAGGTGAACATACGCTCGGGCTCGACCATACGGCCCAGCAGGTCGACCTTCTCATACTCGGGGTGCTTCTCGATGACAGGCTCCAGAGAGGACAGAACTTCCTCAACGGTCTGCACGAACTCAGGCTCGTTGCCGTGCTTGGTCTTTCATACGGCCCAGCAGGTCGACCTTCTCATACTCGGGGTGCTTTTCGATCACAGGCTCCAGAGAGGACAGAACTTCCTCGACGGTCTGCACGAACTCGGGCTCGTTGCCGTGCTTGGTCTTGACGCTCTCGAGCACGCTTGCCAGATAAGCATTCATATTAAATTCCTCCTAAAAAATGTTCCGCAGACATATGAGATGTGCGCTACGCAGACTACCCATATACTACCAATGTTGATAATAACACCATTTGGCCGATTTCTCAAGGGGGTTTGGGAGAATTCCCCCCTCGCAAAACCACAAAACTTTTTCGTCCCTTTTTGTGCAATTTGGCGAATTGTGCCCCGCGTTCCACTATGCAGAAAAAGGCCGCGATTTGTGGCCTTTCCGTGCTGTTTTTGCGTGCTTCGTTACTTTAAAGCGCCGTTCGCTTTTCCGTGTGAAATCGGCGGCACATTCAAAAGCTGCCGATGGGGATATCGCCGTTGTCCGTTCCCTTTTCGATGGCGCGTATCTGGAGATAGTAGCCCTTGCCGCTGCCCATATCCACATAGACACGGTCGCCGGCCTTTCTGCCCATAACGGCGCGGCCCACGGGTGATTCCTTGCTGATCCAGCCCTTCAGGGCGTCCTGCCGCAGGGTGGTGACCAGCTGGATCTTTCGGCTTTTGCCCAAATTCTCCATGAAGATCTCCACGGTGTCATAGAGCCCGGCGGTGTCGGCGGCGGACCGGTCCTCGATGACCCTGGCGGTCTTGATCATCCGCTGGAGGTAGCGGATGCGGGCGTCGTTGCGGTTTTTCTCCTGCTTGGCGCACTTGTACTCGAAGTTCTCGCTAAGGTCGCCGAAGGCCCGGGCGGTCTGGACATCCTCGATCAGCTTGGGGCGCAGCTGCTGCACCCGGTAGTCGATCTCCTCCTGCATTTTTTGCAGGTCGGCGCGTGTCAGTTCATCATACATGGTCATTCTCCTTCCATAAGGCGGCAAGACGCTCCAGGGCGGCGGGAAGCCGGTCCAGGTCGATGCCGGTATAGTTGACCACCAGCACGTGCTGGGGAGCGTCCTGGGGACGCTGGTAGTAATCGGACAGCATGGCCAGACGGATGCCGCGCTGCTCCGCCTCGCGGCGGAGCACCTCGTCCGGCGGCGCACCATCCAGCCGCAGCAGGAAATGCAGGCCCGCGTCCTCCTCGGTGATGGCGGCATAGGGGGCCAGCGGGCTTTTGTACACGGCGGCGATGACGGCGTCACGCTTCTGGCGGTAGTGCTTACGCATACGGCTCAAGTGCTTTTCATACCAGCCGCCGGCGAGGAACTGGGCCAGGGTGTACTGCTCGAAGGCGGAGACGGTGCAGGCGTAAAAGCCCAGCTTCTGCCGGAAGTCCGCCAGCAGGCGGCGGGGCAGGACCATGAAGCTGATACGGATAGAGGGGGCGATGGTCTTGGAAAAGGTGTTGAGATAGACCACCTGCTCGCCGCCGTCGATGGAAAACAGGGTGGGGATGGGACGGCCTACAAAGCGGAATTCGCTGTCGTAATCGTCCTCCAGGATGACCCGCGCCGGGACCTCCTGCGCCCAGCGCAGCAGCTCCTGGCGGCGGGCGATGGGCATCACCAGACCGGTGGGATAGTGATGGCTGGGAGAGATGTGGACCACGTCGGCGTCGCTGCGGCGCAAGGCTTCCACCGATACGCCCGCCTCGTCCAGGGGCAGAGCCGTCACCTCCGCGCCGGCGGCGCGGTAGATATGGGCGATCTTGCCGTAGCCGGGGTCCTCCACGCCGTAGAGACGATCACGGCCCAGCAGCTGCACCAGCAGGTTGTACAGCACCTCGGTGCCGGCACCCACGATGATCTGCTCGGCAGTGACCTCCATGGCACGGAACTGCCGCAGGTGGGCGGCGATGGCCTGCCGCAGGGCCCAGGCGCCCTGCGGCGGCGTGGACCGCAGCAGGCCGGTACCCTGCTCCAGAATGGTCTGGCGCATGAGTCGGGCCCAGACGGTGAAGGGAAAGTCCTCGGCGGCGATGGAGTTGGTGGCCAGATCCAGGAACCAGGCGGGCTCGCGGGGCGGAGGCGGCTGCTCCGGGAACGCGGGGACGGCCGCAGGCGACGGCAGCACGGCGCTGACGAAATAGCCCTTCTTCTCCACACCAGTGAGGTAGCCCTCGGCCATCAGCTGTTCGTAGGCATTCTTTACGGTGATGACGCTGACCTCCAGATGGGCGGCCAGGGCGCGCTTGCTGGGCAGCTTCTCCCCTGCCGCCAGACGGCCGGAGAGAATGTCCGCCTTCACCCGGCGGTAGAGCTGCTCATACAGGCTGAGGCCCGCCTGTTTGTCCAGGGTATAGGTGAGCATTGGACTGGCTCCTTTCATCTGGTATTAACAAGTAAAATCAAAATGGATATTTTAATCATACCAGTTACTACTATAATACAAATCGTCAACGAAAGCAAGGGCTTTTTCAACAGCTACCCTCTCACCCCCCCTGTGGCGGTCCCCGTTTCCCTGCGGGGCGGGGGCCGCCTCCCATAGCAGAAAGAAAAAATCCTCGTAAAGGAGAATGTGGTATGTCCGATAAGAAGATCAAATCTATGGTAATGGCGGCGGTCATGGCCGCGCTGACGTATGTGGCCACCACGGTCATCAAGATCCCCGCGCCCACCGGTGGGTATGTCCACATCGGCGACGGGCTGGTGCTGCTGTGCGGCT
>FR881587.1 GCA_000435555.1 Firmicutes bacterium CAG:176 | reverse complement strand
AAACGCTCCATAGCGAAGCGGTTTTTCAGCACACTCTCCCGCAGCGTGTCCACGACCTCCTGCAGCTCCAGCTTGAATGCGGGGCTGTTTAGCTCCTCCGGGCCGCGGGGCCACCATGTATGCCAGAACTCATTGCCGCTGCGCCCGAAGTCCATCCGGACGTGGCCAACGGTACCCAGCCGCTTATCTTCTTCGGGGTGCGGGGTATAAAATAAGCCCGCCTCCTCTGGGCGGGCAGGTCGGATATGAAATTGCGTTGCATCTTTCAAGGTTAAGATCTCCTTTCGGTGTGGAATTTGGCTTTACACATTTTGGGGGATATGCTATGATGTGGCTGACTAATCGAAATTTGAGAGAACAGGGAGGACAAAATGAAAAGAGAAATTGCTGTATTTCTTATAATAACTATGGTTTTATCATTATCAGCTTGTGGAAAGACACTCAAAGGCACAGATGGACTAATAGAAAAAGCAAGAGAAGAAATACCGATTTCTGATTCCGATACCATTGATTTGCAGTATGCAGGAATGTGTGGCAATGACAATAGAGCAATCGCTTGGTTTATCTCAGGAAATGAATATCAGAAGCACTATTATTTGCCCATGGAAGTTGAGGTAAAAGAGGATGCTGCTGAATACACTTTTATCCGAACCTATAAGCCCATTGATGATAGAATCGGAGACATTGCATATATTCAATGGGGTGATGGATATGCGTTTATAGTAAACAATACAAATTGTAAAAGTGTTAGATTCACATCCGGAAATGAAGTGTACGAAGAAGTAATACCGGATGATACTTATCCGTATGTTTTCTTCTATCTTTCTGACCATACAAATTCCACTCTGCAATTTGAATTCTTAGATGCCGAAGGTAATGAATTAAGATGACGATTTCCAGTTTATCTGCCTATCAAGCGGCTCGTTCCAAACGGATCGAGCCGCTTTTACTTACATCATCCTCTGTCCCTGCCGCTGCTCCGGAAAGGGCGGGTCCAAGCGGCGCAGCAGGCCGAACTCTGTTTTTGTCACGCAGTCGTTTTCCATGCAGTCCTGACCGTATTTCTCAAAATCCATGTAGCCGTCCAGCTCATAGATGGC
>FR881586.1 GCA_000435555.1 Firmicutes bacterium CAG:176 | reverse complement strand
GCCGCAAGGCGGTCCTTTTATCATAAAAGCGCCCCGCAAAGCGGGGCGCTTTTGCTCTCTTACAGCTGCGGGTCGGGCTTTTTCAGCTCAGCCTCCAACCGCTGCAGCTCAGCGATCATATCATCAAAGGCGGCGAAGTCGGCGCTGTCCACCGCCTCCTGGGCAGCGCGCAATTGCTCGGCCAACGCGGTATTCATGTTCAGATAGGTGCTACGGCGCTGGCTGCACCACAGGCGCTGCTGGGCAATGCACTGTCCCAGACGCTCCATGGCACGGGCACGAAATTCCTCTGTACGGCGATGGGCACTGATCTCGATGTCCGCCACGTGCTCCTTCAGAGACTGGTACTCCCCTGCCGGGCCGCGCAGCGCATCGTTTTCCGCCTGTACGGCGGCGAGCTGCTGCTGCAGGGCCTGTACCTGCTGCTCCAGACGGGCGTTATCTTCCCGAAGTCGGGCATCCTCCTCCGCCAGGAGACGCAGTGTGTCGTTCTCAGCCACCGCATCGTCGCGCTCACGGCGCAGCGTATCATTTTCCGTCTGCAGCGTCTCCAGCGCCGTGCGGTGCTCCTCGGCGGTTTTTTCGATAAACGTGACCACATCCTGACGGTCGAAGCCGCCGAACATGCACGTCTTGAAGCTGGCATCCATGGGCAAATACCTTCTCTCTCGATTTCTTGTCTTCAGCATACCACAAATTCTGCCCTCTGACAAGAGAATGCACGCAAAAATGCCGCCATATATCAAATTAAAGCAAAAAAGTCCAAAATCAAGATTTACAAACGCCTCTCGGTGTTGTATACTATGATTTAGTGTATTTTTAAGAAAAGCAAGACAGAACTTAGCAAAAGGACGGAGAAACTATGAATTGGGAAATCATTACATTTTTGGGTTACTTTGTGATTCTGTTGGGCGTTGCGTTGATCTTCTATTTCAACGGCTCCAACAAAAACAGCGAGGACTTTTTCCTGGGCGGCCGGTCCATGGGTCCCTGGGTCACGGCCCTGTCGGCACAGGCCTCCGATATGTCTGCATGGCTGCTGATGGGTCTGCCCGGCTCTATCCTGGCTTTTGGCTTCGGACAGATGTGGATTGGCATCGGTTTGGCACTAGGCACCGCCGCTAACTGGATCCTATGCGCCAAGCGGCTGCGTACCTTCTCCAAGGCCGCGGATGACGCCATCACCGTGCCCCAGTATCTGACCAACCGGTTCGGCGTGGACTCCCGCACACTCCAGCTGGTGTGCGCGCTGATTTTCCTGTTTGCCTATACCATCTATGTGGCCTCTGCCCTGGTTGCCGGCACCTCCGTGTTCAATACGCTGTTTCCGGAGATCTCCCCCAAGGTCGCCATGCTGGTGTCCCTGCTGATCATCGTAGCCTATACCTTCTTCGGCGGCTTTACCGCCGTATGCTGGACGGACTTCTTCCAGGGTATGCTGATGATGTTAGCACTGATGCTGGTGCCTATCGTAGTCTATTTTGGTCACCGCGAGCTGCTGGATCCCACGGCGTTGACCACGGTATACGAATATACCGACGCCGCCTCCGGTGCGGTCGTCTCCTGTGATTTCGGCGGTGGCATCTTCAGCGCCAGCTGGCAGGATATCGTCAGCGGCCTTGGCTGGGGTCTGGGCTACTTCGGTATGCCTCACATTCTGGTGCGCTTCATGTCCATTGAGAAGCCCTCTATGATCAAGAAGTCCTCCACCGTCGCCATCATTTGGGTCATCATTTCCCTGTTCTCCGCCGTGCTGATCGCCTATTTCGGCCGTATGATCATGGGCGCTGAGTTGTTGGCCGACGGCAGCCAGAAGTTGGTGTTCATCGCCATGTCCCGCAAGTTCTTCCCAGCCGCTATCTGTGGTCTGCTGCTGGCGGCCATCATCGCGGCCTCCATCTCTACCGCCGACTCCCAGCTGTTAGTAGCGTCCAGCTCCTTTACCGCTGACCTATACAAGCCCTTCTTCCGTAAGAATGCCACAGAAAAAGAAACGCTGATGGTGGGCCGCATTCTGGTGCTGATACTGTCCGCTATCGCCTTCCTGATCGCCAACTCCAAGGGCAGCGGTGCACAGGCCATTATGGATATGGTGGAAAACGCATGGGGCGCATTCGGTGCCTCCTTCGGCCCCACCATCCTGCTGTCCCTGTTCTGGCGGCGCTTCAACTACAAGGGTGCTGTGGCCGGCGTTGTCTCTGGCTTTGTGGTAGACTTGGGCTGGCTGCTGACCGGCTTGACCGCCTCCACCGGCATTTTTGAGATCGTACCTGGCTTCATCGCCAGCTTCATCATCGCAGTCATAGTCGCTAAGTGCACCACCGCACCAAACGCAAAGGCTGTAGAGATCTTCGATAAGGGCACCAGCAAGGATGCCGACTGAGACCTATCCGTCTCCCCTATCGTGAGCAAAGCCGGGCTCTGCCTTTTGGCGGGGCCCGGCTTTATAAAAAGTCAAAGAAAAATGAAAAATCCTCTTGCATTTTGCGGTAGGATGTGCTAGTATAAGTAAGCTGTCTGAAAGACATGCGCCGTTAGCTCAGCTGGATAGAGCGTCTGGCTACGGACCAGAAGGCCGGGGGTTCGAATCCCTCACGGCGTGCCAAAAAGACCCGAAACCTTACGGTTTCGGGTCTTTTTGTTTGCATAAGTTGTTGTTTTCTCCCGCTGCTTTTTTCTGACCCAAACGCTGACCCAAACGGGACGTAAACTGTACCCAAGAAAATGGACACGGAAATTTGACCCATGTCCCCAGAGGGATGGACACGTGCGTGACTCAAGGCGTCAAACGAATGTGCCCTCTTGTTTCTGAAGGTTTTTGTCCGTTTGACAAACAGTGTATCTAAATCTTTTTTATCGGATGTCTAATAACCGTTTTCCATTTTTCCGGAGCAACCTTTCTTGCATCGGACAGATAGATCTCATGATGTAATCTTTCCATATTCATATCATTGACATATCCGTTCCGCTCCAAATACGCGTCCATAAGCGCGACAGTCGCGGGCTCATCATCAAACGCGCCCAAGTGCATGATTTGAACGCACAAACCTTCATCAATCGTCAAAAACTCCGCCGAGGAGCAATCCAGCTTTTTCTTTTTCGCCGCAGTATCGACCGCCCATTCAAAGTCCTCTTTCGTTATGAAATCAGGCAAGCGGATAACGGAGATCCAGTTGAACGCGGACTTATCGGTGTAATCCACGCCAGCTATATGATCCTGCCACCAGAAGCCTTCAAGCGGGGGAACGACATATTCAAAGAAGCCGACAATTTTATGGTCAGTCTTGTAACTCATTTTTAAGGTGTATGCAACAGCGTATAACACGCTGATTGCTTGCTGATATGCCCCGCCCTCTTCATTGGGATCACCCTTTCCCTTAACTGCAATATAATTTGCTTTCGGAACAATTACGATCTCCGGCTTGTTCTTGGGCATATAGAACTCCTTGTATTCTTTCTTGAAATCAAAAGCCATAGCTGCCTCCTCAA
>FR881585.1 GCA_000435555.1 Firmicutes bacterium CAG:176 | reverse complement strand
AGCGCGGCCCACGCCGGACACGGTCCAGGTAGCGTTGGCCGGGATCTTGCTGGCGAAGAACGCCAGGTTCTCCACAGAGGCGGGGGTGCAGCCGTGCACGCCCAGCACGAAGTTGAACTGCATGGGATCGCCGGGGACCTCGCCCTTCTTGGCCATGCCCAGAACGGTGTCGATGTGGCCCAGCTCGAAGCACTCGTACTCGGGCTTGATGCCGTTCTCGATCATGCGCTTGCCGAAGGCGCGCATGGTGGGCATAGTGTTATCGAAGATCTCATCGCCGAAGTTGCAGGTACCGCAGTCCAGGGTGGCCATCTCGGGGAACAGCTCAGTGGGCTGCAGACGCTCCTCGGGGCTCATGCCGGTGGCGCCGCCGGTGGAGGGGATCATGATAACGTCGGGCAGCTCCTTGCGGATGGCGTCCATGACGACCTTGAAACGCTCGCGGCCCTGGGTGGGGGTGCCATCGTCCTCACGGACGTGGATGTGCAGGATCGCCGCACCGGCCTCGTACGCGGACTTAGCCTCGCGGACCATCTCCTCGACGGTATAAGGAACAGCCTCGTTCTGGGCCTTAGTGACCTCAGCGCCGCAGATAGCAGCGGTAATGATAAGCTTCTCCATTGTTTCCGCTCCTTACTTCTCGATGGGCAGACGCTGGCAGTCCTTGGGGGTGACGCAGGTGCCGTGGGCACGGCAGACCACCACGGGCTCAGCCAGAACGTCAGCGGCGGAAGCACTGATGTCGGGGCGGGAGACGATGACCTTGCGGGCCTCGAACTTCATGGTGCGGGAGGTGTTGCCGATCTTCTCGATCTCGCCGTAGGCCTCGATGTAGTCGCCGGCGTAGACGGGCGCCAGGAACTCCACGTTGTCATACGCGCAGAACAGGCCCTCATCGCCGTCGCACTTGATCAGCAGCTCGGTGGCCACATCGCCGAACAGGTGCACCATGTGTGCGCCGTCCACCAGGTTGCCGCCGTAGTGGGCGTCCTTCGCGCTCATACGCAGACGAAGCAGAGATGTCATCTTTTCCATAAGTTTTTCCTCCTTCAAATTTTTGGACGTGCATTTCCAATACCAGAGCTGGCCTCGGCACTTCTTTTGGGTATGAAAAAAGCGCTATCGGTCAAGGTCGTTGACCAATAGCGCTCCATGTATCACTACATGACAGCAGCGCCGCTTACACCGCGCTGCCAGGAACCATACGCACAGACCCGTCCGGCCCCTTCGGCGGAAGACCCCTTCCTGCAAATTTACCGGGTGCCTGTCCCCAAATATGCAGTACCCTGTCCTCCGCGCCTCTATTGACTGATATTATGAAATTTCTATCTATAAATTATACCTTTTTCAGCGGTCTTGTCAAGTGACATTGTGACAGAAAAGACAATAATTTTTTTGTGCGATACGAATAAATTTCAGCCTTGTATTTCGGCATTTCCCCGAGAAAGCACCCCTTCCTCCATGCCCGCACCCCGCACAGAAAAAAAGCGCCCCGCAGGGCGCTTTTTTAGTAGCTTTCCTCCACCATTTTCAGTATCTCCGGCTTCAGGGACAGCATCCGGCAGATATTCAGCGCGTCCCGCGGGCAGTCGGACTTTCCCTCCACCCGATACAGGCCGTAGTTCATGTGCCGCGCGATGACCGCCACGCCGTCCTCGCTGGTCACGGCCAGCTCCCGGCGGATGGCCTCCGGGTCGATATCCCGCAGGCCGATGATCTGATAGTGGGTCCGGGCGTACTCCGCCACCTTGTCATAGTGGGTGGTCAGCAGTGAGATGGCGTCCACACCGTTGAGATACCGCGTCACCGCCTGCACGATCACCGCGCCCTCGTCCGGGTTGGTGCCCCGGGCAAACTCATCCAGCAGGAACAGCGAATAGCCCTGCTCCACCTCGGAGAGCGCCTTCTGGAACTGTACGATCTCCGAACCGAAGCCGGACAGGCCGGACTGGATGGACTGCAAATCGTCAAAGAGCATCTTCACGCTGTGGAACAGCGGCATACGGGCTTTTTTGGCGCACACCAGGAAGCCCGCCTGCAGCAGCAGCACGTTCAGCGCCACCGTCTTCATGGCCACGGACTTTCCGCCCATGTTGGCGCCGGTGATGACCGTGGCCCCGGGCGTCAGGGAGATGGACACCGGCACGAAGCGGCGGCCCTGCTGCTCCAGCAGGTCGCAGATCTCCGGATTGATCATATCCTCCAGCTCCAGGTCCTTCTCCGTCAGCTCCGGCTTCACGCCGCCGTAGCGCACGGCAAACAGTGCCTTTTGGATAATAAAGTCCAGACGCCCCGCCGTCTCCGCGTCGGAGAGCAGATCGTCCACCATAGGGGCCAGCGCCGCGCCCATGGCCTTGCGGACGTGCATCTCCTCCGCGTCCTCCTCGCCGCACAGCCGGGTGCGCTTCAGGCGCAGATCGTCCTTTTCCGCGTCGGTCTGGGCGTGGAACAGCCGTTCCTCCACCTCTTTCTTGGCGCTGCGGATCTCCTTCAGCTTGGTCGTGGCGCTGTCCGGGATATAGAAGCCCCGACTCCCGGTACCATCCGGGTCCAGCACCGCCAATGCGTCCTTCACCTCGTGGAAGGTCATGCCCTTGAAGTGCGTCACCGCGTTGATCTGCTCAAACAGCGGGCGCATACCGTCCAGCCGCTGCAAATAGCCCTTGATCTCAAACAGCTCCACATGGTCCGGCGTCTCCCCCGCCGCGCAGCGGCGCAGGGAGTTGCGGATATCCTTCATCTGGCACAGGCCGGTCATCAGCTTGTTGTACACGTCCTTCAGCTCACCGGCGGCGTTGGCCGCCTGCTCCACGTTGTACAGCTCCTCCTCCAGTGCAGCGCGTTCCTCCGGCGCATAAAACCGCAACCGCCGGATGCGTTCCTGCCCGAAGGGCGAGCAGCCGTGCAGTGTTTCCAGCGCGTATTGCAGGCCGATCTTCTCTTTTTCCTCAAACTTGACCGCGATCATGCCAGTTCCTCCTTCACATTGATGACCGGTACGTCCACCGCCTCTTTCATGCGGAACAGGAATTCATCCTTGTCGAATTTCCATCCGTAGGCGGACACCGGGTTCACGGTGACGCACAGCGTCTTCGCCGCGTCCTCCGTCTCCAGCGCCACCTCACGCACCGCCAGCTTATCCAGCGTATCAGCGCTGAGCAGCACCTTGCTGGGGTCCTTGACCACCAGGCGGCACTTCCGCAGCACGCCGCTTCGCAGCAGCGGCACCACCATCGTATCCGTCAGTGCGCCGGTCACCAGCGCTGCGCCGTACTCCCTGACGCAGGCCTCCAGCCCGTCGGGGCACTCCGGCGGCAGTGTCTCGGCCTTGGGCAGGTTCATCAGCCGGTAGATGTGCACCGTGTCGGCGATGACCTTCTCCATGCTGGCGTTGTAGCTGGCGCCGGTACACAGGATAACGCCCTCCGCCACCGCCCGGGCGCCCAGGCTCTTGCGCCCCAGTGCTCCGTCGATGACGGACTTCTCTGCCCCCAGGGCAAAAAAGCTCTCAGACACCGACCGCAGCTGCGTGGTGATAGAGGGCCCCGCCAGCTGCACATAGCCGGCGCTGCGGGCGCGCATGATGACCACCTCGCCCAGCGGGGTAGGGATACCTGTGGTCATCAAAATCTCCTTTGTCACGTCGCCCAGCCGCAGCATATCCTTGGCCGTGGCGATCAGTGTACCCTCACGGACAAAGATACCCGGTTTTTCCGTGCCGGTGACCACATCGGTGGACTCGCCGTCCCGCCCGATGGAGGTCAGCCCCAGCGTACCCCGCAGATGGCCCGCCGTCAGCAGCCAGTTGAGCATGGTGGTCTTGCCCGCGTTCTTGCACATACCCACGATGGACATGGTCTTTGTTTCGTTGAGCCGCCGGATCAGCTCCTCGTGCATGGTCTACACGCCCTTTCTCTGTTCAGTCAATTTTTAATTGTAGCATACCGCGGCGGAAAAAGAAAGGGGAGAAACGGATTTTATCCGTTTCTCCCCGATCTATCTTATTCCACAGTGACGCTCTTGGCCAGATTACGCGGCTTATCAATGTCGCAGCCGCGCTCCAGCGCTGTGTAGTAGGACAGCAGCTGCAGCGGGATCACGCCCAGCTGCGGCAGGAGCATAGCCTCCGCCTCCGGCACGGTCAACACCGTATCCACCCGCTTGTGCAGGGCCTCGGCCCCGGCCTCGGTGGTCAGGGCCAGCACCCGCGCGCCGCGGGCCTGTACCTCCACCACATTGCTGACCGCCTTATCCAGCAGCGGCAGATAGGCAGCCACAGCGATCACCGGCGTTCCCTGGCGGATCAGGGAGATGGTGCCGTGCTTCAGCTCACCGGAGGCATAGGCCTCCGAGTGGATGTAGCTGATCTCCTTCAGCTTCAGGCTCCCCTCCAGAGACAATGCGTAGTCCAGATTACGGCCGATGAAGAACACGTCCTCCTCCTGCGCCAGCCATTTGGCGGCCGCGCGGATATCCTCCGTATGGGAGAGAACCTGCTCCATCTGCCCCGGCAGGGCCTCCAGCCCCCGTACCATAGCGCTGTATGTCTCATAATCCACGGTGCCCAGCACGTCGCCGAAATACAGTCCCAGCAGGTGCAGCACCGCCATCTGGGTGCTGTACGCCTTTGTGGTGGCCACAGCGATCTCCGGTCCGGCCCAGGTGTAGAGCACGTCGTCGCTCTCCCGGGCGATGGACGAGCCCACCACGTTCACGATGGACAGCACCCGGGCGCCGCGCTTTTTGGCCTCGCGCAGGGCGGCCATGGAGTCCAGCGTCTCACCGGACTGGCTGATAACGATGACCAGATCGCCCTCGCCCACCAGGGGGTCGCTGTACCGGAACTCCGACGCCAGGCAGACCTCCACCGGGCGGCGCAGCAGCCGTTCCAGGGTGTATTTGCCCACCATGCCCACATGGTAGCTGGACCCGCAGGCCACGATACAGATGCGGCCGATATCACGGATCTCTCTGTCAGTCATAGTCAGGTCGCTGAGCACCACACGGCCGTCCCGGATGCGTCCGGTGATGGCGCGGCGCACCGCCGCCGGCTGCTCATAGATCTCCTTGAGCATGAAGTGGTCGTAACCGCCCTTTTCCGCGGCGTCCACATCCCAGTCGATGTGACGGTGCTCCTTGTCGATGGGCCGGCGGCGCTCGTCGTAGATACGGATACCCTCCGCCGTGATGACAGCCAGCTCGCCGTCATCCATATATACCACGTCACGGGTGTGCCGCAGCAGCGCCGTCACATCCGAGGCCAGGAAGTTCTCCCCCCGGCCGCAGCCCAGCAGCAGCGGCGCGTCCTTTCGTGCGGCGATGATCCGGTCCGGCGTGTCGGCGCACAGGATACCCAGCGCATAGGATCCCTCCACCCGGGAGAGCATCTGGTTCACCGCCTCGAACACATCGCCGCACTGGCTGTAATACCAGGCCAACAGCTGGGCCACCACCTCCGTATCCGTCTCGGACACGAACGTGCAGCCCTTCTGGATCAGCTCCTGCTTCAGCCGGGCGAAATTCTCGATGATCCCGTTGTGCACCACGGCGAACTTTCCGTCGCCGCTGACCTGCGGATGGGCGTTCACCTGATTGGGCTCGCCGTGAGTAGCCCACCGGGTGTGGCCGATGCCCACTGTCCCCGGCAGATCCGCCCCGCCGTGGGTCAGCGTCTCCAGCGCCGCAAGACGCCCCGGCGTCTTGCGTACCTGAAGGGTGTCTCCGCTGCAGACCGCGATACCGGCGGAGTCATAGCCCCGGTACTCCAGGCGGCACAATCCATCCAGCAGCAGCGGCGCAGCCTGCTGCTGTCCAACGTATCCTACGATACCACACATATAAGCAAAATCCTCCGATCAATATAATAGGTCGGAAGCACAAACGCGCAGATCATTTGTCTTCACATCCGGTCACAGCCTCTCTGTTTTGCGGTCACCCGCATATTTGCTGACTGTGTACGCACCCGGACGGCACGGGAGAGCATCCGCCGAATACTTCGATCACTCTCCGCCTCGTCGTCTCATGTTCGCCGCCGCCTTCAAAAAGAGCAGCGACAAGCCGGCGGGAAACATCCGTCGGCTGTATGAGCGCTGGCGCTTATGTCGGCCTGTGCCGAGATCCTCCTTTCCGTTCTGCGAGCCATATACAAAGCGGCTTTGCCGCTGTATACCAACATAATTTGCCCCGCCGCGGGGCATACTGCTCCGGAATACAACTTCCGAAGGGGTGTACGATCATGGCGACTGCCTTTTTCCGCACGGTCATTCTCTATCTGCTGCTGATCGCGGGCCTGCGCCTCAGCGGCAAGCGGCAGATCGGCGAGCTGGAGCCCATCGAGCTGGTGCTGACGCTGCTGATCTCCGACCTGGCCTCCGTACCCATGCAGGACTTCGCCCTGCCGCTGTTCAACGGCGTCATTCCCATCATCACGCTGATCGCCCTGTCCACACTGTTCAGCGCCATCAGCCTGCGGAACGTACGCTTCCGGGACCTGGTCTGCGGCCAGCCGGCCCTGGTGATCGTGGACGGCAAGCTGCGGCAGGAGACCATGCGCCGCAACCGACTGACGCTGGACGAGCTGTTCGAGCAGCTGCGGGGCCAGGGGATCACCGACCTGAGCGACGTAAAGTACGCCGTGCTGGAGACGAACGGCCGGCTGTCTGTGCTGCCCCGCAGTCCGCTTCAGCCGGTCACGCCGGAGCAGCTGGGGCTGGACGTACAGGACAACGTATTCCTGCCCATCATCCTCATCAACGACGGCCGGGTGCTGACGGATAACCTCCGGCAGGCGGGCCGCGATGACCGCTGGCTGGGACAAGAGCTTCACCGGCAGGGCATCGCCCGCAGTCAGGACGTGTTTTTGCTGTCCGTGGACCAACATGGCACCGTGGTGTGTCTGCGGAAGGAGGCTGCGCGATGAGGGCCGTCCGCATCCCCCTGTTCGTACTGCTGGCCGTGCTGTTCTTCATCCTGTGGAACGCCGCCTGGGTCACGGACCGCTGCGGCGAGTGGACTGCCGCGGTGGACACAGTCACCGCCGACCTGGATGCCGGCGGCGACGGCGGGGCGGCGCTGGGCACCTTGGACGACCTGTGGCAGGACGTTCAAGGCTATATGCACATCATCGTCTCCCATGAGGACCTGGACGAGGCCGAGGCCCTGATGGCCCAGGCCAAGGCCCTGTCTGCCCAGGGCAGCACCGAAGAGCTCTACCCCGTGCTGGCCCAGCTGCGCCACCAGTTCCGGCTCATCGCC
This sequence comes from Firmicutes bacterium CAG:176, assembly GCA_000435555.1. Lineage (GTDB taxonomy): Bacteria > Bacillota > Clostridia > Oscillospirales > Oscillospiraceae > Vescimonas > Vescimonas sanitatis. The sequence goes on along the minus strand of FR881585.1, from coordinate 18,729 downwards.
GAAACGCAGCAGCTCAGTCCCAAAAATATCTTCTGACGGTCACTTCTCGCTCAGCAGCTTATTCAGCTCGGACATGAACGTGTTGATATCCTTGAACTGCCGATACACAGAGGCAAAGCGGACGTAGGCCACCTCATCGGCCTTTTTCAGCTTCTCCATGACCTTCTCGCCGATGACATCGGTGCTGACCTCGCGCTCCAGGGAGTTTTGCAGCTCCTGCTCGATCTCCAGCGCCATGCGCTCCATGTCCGCCACGGGCACCGGCCGCTTCTCGCAGGAGCGCTGGATGCCCCGCAGCACCTTGCTTCTGTCAAAGCTCTGGCGGGAACCGTCCTTCTTAATGACCACCATCGGCAGGCTCTCCACCGTCTCATAGGTAGTGAAGCGCTTTTCGCACTGCAAACACTCCCGGCGGCGGCGGATACTGCTGCCCTCGTCGGCGGGGCGGGAATCCACCACCTTGCTCTCTTTATAACCGCAATAGGGGCATCTCATCTCTCTTGCTCCTCCTTATCTCTACGGCAGATGCCGTATAGTCAGAGACAGTATAGCATATATCCACAACATATGGTAGTCTTTTTTCAAATTTTCGCCGTTATTTCGGCATAATGGGCCGGCCCTCGCCATCAAAGAGGTACGTCACCCGTCCCTGCCCCACGCTTGCAAAGCAGAACAGCTCCGGGATCGGGAAGGGCTCCCCCTCCCGCCACGGGACCAGCGCCCGCACACAGCGCCCCTGCCGCGCCGTCCGCGCCATCTCCGGCAGTCGGGAGAGAAACCCACGCCGTTCCGGCGCTTCGCCGCCGCACGGCCGCAGCACACCGCGGCGCAATTCCCCGGCGGGAGCCAGCAGTTCCCGGGAAAAGCAGCGCCGCAGCCCGCCGTCCTCGGTAACGCCCAGCAGCACCTCGCCCCTGTTGCCCTGCACGTACAGCCGGTACAGTCCCTTCTCCGTTCCCCGGCACACCGCCCGCAGCTCCGTCTCCTCTCCCCGCGGACACACGTACAGCGTCCCCACGCAGCTATCCGCCAGACAGACCGGATATTCCACGGCGCACCGCCCCCTTTCACAAAAAACAGGCCTGTGCCATACTATGCACAGGCCTGTTTTCTCATGTCATCGCCGCCGTTTACACCAGATGGCTCCCCGTCAGCCCGAAGCTGACGGCAATGGCGGCGTCCACCTTTTCCATCACCGCGCTGTCCACACGGCCCATGCGCTCCCGCAGGCGCTTTTTATCCAGCGTCCGTATCTGCTCCAGCAGGATCACGGAATCCCGCGGCAGTCCGCTACCCTGGGCCGCCAGCGCGATATGGGTAGGCAGCTTTGCCTTCCCCAGCTGCGACGTGATGGCGGCGGCGATGACGGTGGGACTGTGCCGGTTTCCGGTATCGTTCTGTACGATCAGCACCGGGCGCACGCCCCCCTGCTCGCTGCCCACCACGGGGCTGAGGTCCGCATAGTAAATGTCGCCGCGTCTGACAGTCGTATCCACACAGTTCACACTCCGAGGCAAGAAGTACCGGAGGGAGATATGTCCCCAGGTCACTTCCATTGTCCCACGCAGCCGCCGGATTTATACGCCGCAGCGCCGTAAATTCCGTTTTGTCCCGCCCGGTCTATCCTATGCGCGCCGCGGCGGCAGTGTGAAGCCTCAGAACCGCAGCAGCAGCTCCTTTTCCACTTCCCGTCCGTCCTTATAATACACCCGCGGCACCCTCCGGCTGACGGCGCAGGTCAGCTCATAGGGGATGGTCCCGGCAGCAGCCGCCAGCACGTCCACCCGCTGCCGCTTGCCGAACACCTCCACCTCGTCGCCCACCTGCACGCCGGGCAGGTCCGTCAGGTCGATCATGCTCATGTCCATGCAGATGCGTCCCCGCTGAGGCGCCACGCCCTCCCCTGTCACAAGGCTGCACCGGTCCGACAGGCACCGGTGAAAGCCGTCCGCGTAGCCGTAGGGCACCACGCCCATCCGCGTGACGCGCTCTGTGGTGAACCGCCGCCCGTAGCTGACGTCCGTGCCCGGCTCATAGGTCTTGATGGTGCTCACTGTGGTCTTGAGCGCCATCACCGGGTGCAGCCCCAGCTTCTCCGCCAGGTCGCCGCAGCCGTACAGTAAAATGCCGGGGCGCACCATGTCCATATATGTCTCCGGGTACGACGCCACGCCGCCGGAGTTGGCACAGTGGCGTATGACAAACCGCTGTCCGCGCTTTGCCTCCACCGCGTCGATGACCCTGCGGAACAGCGCCAGCTGCTTTTCCGTATAGTCGCGGCTGTCCGCATCCGGCTCGTCCGACACGGCGAAATGGGTGAAGATGCCCTCCGCCCGCAGACCCGGCAGGGCGCAGGCCGCGCAGATATCCGCCGTGCCGGTGTCGAAGTGCCTGCCGGAAACCAGATATCCCAACCGCGACATACCTGTGTCCACCTTGATGTGCACCGTCAGCTCACCGCCGCAGCGCACCGCCTCCTCGCTGTACTCCAGCGCCTTAGCCTGGCAGGATACCGCCTGGGTAATGTGCAGGTCGATGAGCCGTCCCACCTGCTCTCGGGGCGTGTGGCCCAGGATCAGGATAGGCATGGTGATGCCGTTGCATCGCAGTTCCGTCGCCTCGTCTATACTGGACACCGCCAGGTAGTCCGCGCCCAGCGTCTGCAGGGTCCGGCTCACCTGTACGGCCCCGTGGCCGTAGGCATCCGCCTTTACCACGCCCAGAAACTTCACCTCCGGGCCCACCCGGTCACGCAGCGTCCGATAGTTGTGCGCCAGCGCGTCCAGGTCGATCTCCGCCCATGTTCTCCTCAGTGTCGATTCCATTGTTACGCCTCCGTATCTCCCGTGGTGCAGGCAAAGGATATCATTCGCACCGTCAGCACCACATTTCCGTTCTGTGAAAACTCCGCATACCGCGGGATCAGGCTACTCTCGTCCAGCCACACGCTGCATAGCACCGCCGCGCCGCTTTGTCCGGTGGTCTCCAGCGTCAGGCGCAGGCATGGCGTGTCCTCCAACGGCTCCGTGCCCTGCTCCTTCAGATAGCCCTCCGCCAGTGTTCGCAGCAGCTCTGGCAGACAGTTGGCCGGGCAGATATCCGTGGCATCCCCTGCCGGCAGCAGCTGGTCACGGCTCTTCAGCGACAGCTGTCCGTCCGCCAGCACAGCGGTCAGGCCCTTCAGCGCCTCCGGCGCCGTTACCGTGGTGACAGACTGCCCCGCCCGGTCATACCGGCACGTCAGGGTGAAGGTGCGGTCGTCGCTGGCCGTACGGCTGACCACCTCCGCCTCCATGTCCGCCGATACCACCGTCCGGTACTGGTCCTGCACCGTCAGACTCTTCTCACCGCCGCAGCCGCACAGCAGCACCGCACACAGCAACAGCGGCAGCACACATTTTCGCATGGTCCGTCCCTCCTTTTTTCAGAAGGGCTTTCCGGTCATTCCACCTCTTTCAGCGCATAGGGCAGCTTCTCTATCATATCCGCCGGGGTCATGCCCCGCCGTCCCTTTTCCTCCGCCGCCATATCCCCGGCACGGCCGTGGATCCACACCGCCGCGCAGCAGGCGTCAAATGGTTCCATGCCCTGGGCCAGCAGTCCGGTCAAAAGGCCCGTCAGCACATCGCCGCTGCCGCCCTTGGCCATACCGTCGTTCCCGGTGGTGTTCACCGCCAGACGGCCGTCCGGCGCGGCTGCCACAGTCCGATGGCCCTTGCGGATCAGGTACACGCCGTGATCGGCGGCAAAGGCGGCGGCCGCCGCCTCACGGGGCGCGGTCATGTCGCCGCCGATGCGGGCCAGTTCCCCGTCGTGGGGCGTCAGCACCGTCACACAGCCCCGGCGGCAGGACAATGTATCTATATGCCCCGCCAGCGCGTTTATGCCGTCGGCGTCCAGCACCAACGGCTTTTCCAGCGTCAGCAGCGCGCGCACCAATGCATCGCTGCCCTCGCTCCGCCCCAGGCCGCAGCCCACGGCCACGGCATCGCAGACGGCGGCACGGTGGCGTATCTCCGTCTCCGCGGCCGCGGAGAGCCTTCCGTCCTGCTCCGCCAGTGGATGAGGCATAGCGCACAGGCATCTGGCCGCCGCGATGGGCCACACCGTCTCCGGCACGCCTAGGAACACCAGCCCGCAGCCGCTGTGTACCGCCCCGCCGGCGCACAGCACCGGCGCGCCGGTGTACCCCACGCTGCCGCCCAGCAGATAGACCTTGCCGAAGGTCCCTTTGTGTCCACCCGGGTCCCGGGCAGGCATAAGGCCCCGCACAAACGCCCTGTCGATGACCTGCATAGCGCACCTCCCCGTGCCTTTTTGTACAGTATAGCACATATGTCAATTACAAAACCTGCTTTTTTTCGTATCGCGCCGCGAAAAAAGTGCTTGCAAGTTTCCTTTTGTTGTGGTATAAGTTATCCATCAAGCAAAAAAGCTGTGAACGGGAAGATCTGCGCCCACGCATCCGGCAGAGAGAGTCGGCCACCGGCTGCAAGCCGACTTGGGATGTACCGCAGTGTTCGCCCGGGAGCTGCCGCGAGGAAATGCGCGGCCGGGCCCCGCCGTTACCGGGCAATGAGTGCGCGGAGAAGGTCCGCGAAGCTGGGTGGTACCACGGAAGTTCGCCTTTCGTCCCAAGACATGGGATGAAAGGTGTTTTTTATTGCGCTTTACCCCATTAAACAACTCTGAAGAGGAGGAAGCAAATACATGAAAGAAAAACTGGAACAGCTGCTGGCCGAGGGCAAGCAGCGCATCGCCTCCGTCGCCACCGAGACGGAGCTGCAGGACATCAAGGCCGCGCTGCTGGGCAAGCAGGGCAGCCTGACCGAGCTGATGAAGGAGCTGCCCAAGCTGGACGTATCCCTGCGGCCCGAGATGGGCAAGGCCGTCAACCAGGTGAAAGGACAACTGTCCGCTCTGCTGGACGAGCGCCGTGACGAGCTGAAGATGAAGGCCTCCGAGGTGGACCCGGACTTTGACATCTCCGTCCCCGGCACCATGCCCCTCAGCGGTGGTCTGCACCCCATCACCCAGATGTGCTACGACCTGAATGACGCCTTCCGTTCCATGGGCTTTGAGATCTTTGAGGAGGATGACATCACCAGCGAGCTCTACGGCTTCGACAACCTGAACTTCCCCCCCAACCATCCCGCCCGCGAGAGCATGGACACCTACTGGCTGGCGGACCATGACAAGGGCGAATGCTGGGACAAGCTGTGCCTGCGACCCCACCTGACCGGCGGCTCCGTCCGCTATCTCCAGACCCACAAGGCCCCCTACCGCTTCGTGTATCCCGGCAAGGTCTACCGCAACGAGACCACCGACGCCCGGCACGAGCGTGCCTTCTTCCAGTATGAGGCGCTGATCGTGGACAAGGACTTCACCTTTGCCTCCGGCAAGGTGATGATCAAGAGCATCCTCAGCAAGGTCTTCGGCCGCGACGTTCCGGTCCGTATGCGCGCCGGCTTCTTCCCGTTCGTCGAGCCCGGCTTTGAGATCGACATGGGCTGCCTGGTCTGCGGCGGCAAGGGCTGCAGTGTGTGCAAGCACGTGGGCTGGATCGAGGTCATGCCCGGCGGCACGCCTCACCCCAACGTGCTGAAGGCCGCCGGCCTGGACCCCAATGAATACACCGGTTTCTACGTCAACATCGGTCTGGACCGCCTGGTAATGATGCGCTACGGCGTGGATGACGTCCGTCTGTTCCACAGCGCCGATCTGCGCTTCCTGGAACAGTTCCGCTGATAAGGGAGGGTACACGACATGAAAGTATCTTTGAATTGGATCCGCGATTACGTCCAGCTGCCGGCTGACGCCGACCTGAAAAAGCTGGCCTACGACCTGACCATGTCCACCGTGGAGGTGGAGGACGCCACCGATCTGGGCGCGTCCTTCCACGACATGGTGGTGGGCGTTATCAACACCATCGAGCAGCACCCCAACGCCGACAAGCTGAAGGTGTGCAAGACCGATATCGGCGGCCGTGTGGAGGACATTGTCTGCGGCGGCAGCAATCTCCGCGAGGGCATGAAAGTAGCTGTGGCCCTGCCCGGCGCCATGTGCAAGTGGCACGGCGAGGGCGACCTGGTGGAGATCAAGAAAAGCAAGCTCCGCGGCGTGGACAGCTACGGCATGATCTGCGGCGCGGTGGAGATCGGCCTGGCCGACCTGTTCCCCACCAAGGAGGAAGCCCACATTCTGGACCTCAGTGACTTTGACGCCCCCGCCGGCACCCCTTTGGCCGACGCTTTGGACCTGAACGATATCATTCTGGAGATCGACAACAAGTCCATGACCAACCGTCCCGACCTGTGGGGACACTACGGCATCGCCCGGGAGATCGCGGCGCTGTACGACCTGCCCATGACGCAGTTCCCCCACTTCGACCGGAACGTGGAGAACACCGCCGGGTTCCACGTCACCGTGGAGGACGCGGAGCGCTGCCCCCGCTACCTCTCTGCCCAGATCGAGGGCCTGAACGTCAAGCCCGCCCCCTATCAGATGCAGAACCGCATCTGGAAGGTGGGCATGCGTCCCATCAACGCGCTGGTGGACATCACCAACTACGTTATGCTGGCCACCGGCCAACCCACCCACGCATTTGACTCCGACCACATCGCCGGCCACGTGATCGTCCGCCGCGCCGGCGAGGGCGAAAAGCTCCTGCTGCTGAACGGCAAGGAGTTGGCCCTGTCCTCCGACGATTTGGTCATCGCAGACGACGCCGGCGTGGTGGGTCTGGCGGGCGTTATGGGCGGTGCCAAGGACTCCATCCTGCCGGATACCTCTAAGGTCATCCTGGAGGTCGCCAACTTCGACGCCAAGGGCATCCGCCGCACCGCCCTGCGGTATGACAACCGCACCGAGGCCTCCGCCCGTTATGAAAAGGCCATTGACCCGGAGCGCTGCGACCAGGCCTTCGACCTGTCCATGCAGCTGTTCTCCCAGCTGTACCCGGAGATAAAGGTCACCGGCCTGGTGGACCAGTACCCCGAGCACCTGAAGCAGGCGGAGATCGACGTGCCGCTCAGCTGGCTGGAGCGCCGGCTGGGTAAGCGCCTGTCCCCGGATGAGATCAAGCACAAAATGGAGCTGCTGGGCTATGGCATCTCCTTCGACGGCGACAACATGCACGTGGTGGTCCCCACATGGCGCTCCACCGGCGATGTGTCCATCCAGGCGGACATCATGGAGGAGGTCGCCCGGATGTACGGCTACGAGAACTTCGAGGCCGAGCCCATCACCACCACCTTCGACGGCGCCATCAACCAGCTGGACAAGGATCTGGAACGGCGCATCAAGGAGTATCTGGCCATCCGCTGCGGCATGCAGGAGATCTTCACCTATCCGTGGATGGAGGAATCCTACGTCAACGCGGTGCTGCAGAGCACGGAGGGCATTCTGTCCCTGTCCACGCCGCCGTCTCCCGCCGAGCGGTTCGTGCGCTCCTCCCTGCTGCCCAACCTGTGCAAGGCCGTGGTGAAGAACGAGCGCTACTTCGACGAGTTCTCCATTTTCGAGACGGCGCAGGTGTTCCGCGACGAGAACTACACCTCCCCCTACGATCCCCGCGAGAAGCTGCCCTCCCAGCGCAAGAACGTGGCGGGCGCCTTCGCCACCACCGACAAGGACATCACCGCCCTGTTCCGCAAGGCCAAGGGCGTGGTGGAGATGATGGCGCGCTACGTCCACATGGAGGCTCTGACCTTCAAGCAGGCCGAAAAGCCCGTCTGGGCCGACAACGTGGTCTGGCTGAACATCTACCGCGGTGACGAGAAGGTAGGCGACCTGGCCCTGCTGGCCAAGAAGGTGTCCATGGCCTGCGGCATCAAGAACATGAACGTAATGCTCTTCCAGCTGGATCAGGACTCTTTGGTCCCCCTGAAGTCCCGCACCAACACCTTCACCCACCTGGCCGAGTATCCCATGACCGACTACGACATCTCCCTGCTGGTGGATGGTTCCGTCCAGTGGAAGGACGTGGCCCAGACCGTCCGCGGCATCAAGAGTGAGCTGCTCCACGGCGCGGCCTTCGTAGATGAGTACCGCGGCAAGCAGGTCCCGGCAGGCAAGAAGTCCCTGACGCTGCGCCTGGCCATCGGCTCCAAGGATAAGACCCTGACCTCCGCCGAGATCGAGGAGGTCGCCTCCGGCGTGCTCAACAAGATCGCCAAGCGCTTCGGTGCGGAGCTGCGCCGCTGATCCCGCGCAGATTTCCCCCTGTACCGCGCACTTTTTCCCCTTTACAGTTCCGGGAAAAGAGCGTATACTAAAAGCGATGTTGAGAAAATGAGAAAGGCGGTGCCCACATGGACGAATTTACCCGTAAGTTCAACGCGGCAGAGGATAAGGAGCAGCAGGTACACCACATCCTCACCTCCGTCTACGAATCACTCAAGGAGAAGGGCTATGATCCCATCAATCAGATCGTGGGCTACATTCTCTCCGAGGATCCTACCTACATCACCAACCACAACTCCGCCCGGTCCCTGATCTGCAAGATCGACCGGGACGAGCTGCTGCAGGTCCTGGTGAAGAGCTATCTGGAGCTGTAAGCGTACCGCTGTAAGGGGCTGCCGTGCAGAAGCGCGGCAGCCCCTTTTTCCTTTGCGGCACAAAGTCCCATATTTTTCCTGCCGCGCCTGCGTTGACAGCCCCGTCCAAATGTGTTACAATTTGGTTACAAAAATTTTCGGAGGTATCATCATGGCTGAAAACAAAAAGCCCGAAGGGCTTGTCTATAAGAACCACCCCCTGCGCCGCGTAGACAATTTCATCTACTACGGCAGCATGGCAGACAAGTACATCGTCCTCCTGCAGATTCTCGACACCGTCAAGGAGCAGGACATGGACGTGGCCAAGCGTGTATCCGTCCAGCTTCAGCTGACCGACCCGGACCTCAAGTCCCGGGACCGCGTGGTCAAGAAATCCGAGAAGGACAGCCTCTATGCCGCCATGGATGTGGGCTGCATCTGGCTGGAGCGTGCCCTCGCCGGCAAGCTGTAAGCCATGAAGCGTATTTTTTCCGCACTGGCAGTGGCTCTGGCCACGCTGTTGGTCATCGGCGGTGACGCGGTGGTCAACTTCGGCGGTGCCGCCGCCAGCATGACCGACGCCGCCCCCGCCGTGCCCCTGACCGTTGCCTCCGTCTCCGCCCTGCCCACCGGCACCACTGAGCCCTCTCCCGAGACAGCACTGTTCTCCGGCCTGCTGGGCGCAGCGGCGCTGACGGCCCATCCCGGCGGCGAGACCGCCGAGGATGCCCTGCTCAACAACGAGGACGCCGCCAAGGCTGCTGCCGCACAGGCCGCCGAGGAAGAACCGCCCCAGGAGACGCCCGAGGCCGACGAGGCGCCCGTCTCCACCGCCGTTCAGGCACTGGGCGTGATCTCCGGCACCGGCGTCCGTATGCGCAGCGGCGCAGGCACCGGCTATGACATCCTCAAGACCCTGGACAAGGGCGCCGTTATCGAGCTCACCGCCCAGGAGGGTGACTGGTACCGTATCTCCTTCGACGGCAAGCGCGGCTATGTGGCTGCCCAGTATGTCACCCGCTACGACACCGCCTCCGGCCTTAACGGCGCCGGACGTGTCACCGCGGACGTGCTGAACATCCGTACCGCCGCCAAAAGCGGCAGCACCTCTCTGGGCACCGTATCTCAGGGCACGGTCATTGCCGTCACCGGCATTGAGTCCGGCGGCTGGTTCGCCGTTACCTACAACGGCATCAGCGGCTATGTGGCCTCGCAGTACGTGCTGATCTGCCCCACCTCCGCCCTGACCGGCACGGCGGACAAGCCCGCCGAGAATACAACGACCGAAGGGTCTCCCGCCGAAGCACCTGCCGAGACCCCGGCAACGCCGGCCGCCTCCGCCTCCGGCAGCAGCATCGTCTCCATCGCCCAGCAGTATCTGGGCGTGCCCTACGTCTACGGCGGTTCCTCTGCCAGCGGCTTCGACTGCTCCGGCTTCACCATGTATGTCTTCGCCCAGGTGGGCATCAAGCTGCCCCACGGCGCCACCAGCCAGCTCAGCTACGGCACCGAGGTCTCCCGCAGCGATCTGCAGCCCGGCGATCTGGTATTCTTCCAGGACTACGGCTACACCGCCTCTCATGTGGGCATCTATATCGGCGGCGACCAGTTCATCCACGCCTCGTCCTCCTACTACAACGGGCACTGCGTGGTGATCACCTCCCTGTCCGAGACGTACTACAACAACCACTACCTCACCGCGCGGCGGCACTGATGCAGACAAAACACCCACGGCTTCAGCCGTGGGTGTTCTTTTTTACAGCGCCGCCCGTTCCGAAAGAGGGCTGCATATGGTGTTCTGCAATGGACCTGTACACCGCGCCGAAGCCGCATCGCGTCACTCCGCGCTGCCGTCCGCGCTTTCGCCCTCTGCCGCCTTCTGCGCCGCCGCGATATTCACATACAGCTCCTCCGGCTTGTGGGGATGCAGCTTGATGTTGTACAGCAGCATGAACGCCGACACCAGCACCATCACCAGGCTCAGCGCCTGGCTGACGCGGATGGGCTCGCCGCCGATGGTCCAGTTGAACAGGTACAGGCTGTCGGTCCGCAGCCCCTCGACCCAGAACCGTCCGATGCCGTACCACAGGAAGTAGAACCAGGTGTTCTCACCGTCAAAGCGGCGTCCCTTCGCCACGATAAAGACGATCAGCAGCAGCCCCACTACGTTCCACAGGCTCTCATACAGGAACGTAGGATGCACCTCCACCAGCGTCCCCGCGGTGGTGGTCAGCTGCATCCGCCATGGCAGCGTCGTCTCCGCGCCGAAGGCCTCCCGGTTCATGAAGTTGCCCCAGCGGCCCACCGCCTGCCCGATCAGCAGCCCCATCACGATCAGGTCGGTCAGCGCCCCCAGCTTGAAGCCCCGCTTTTTGCTGAGCACGAAGCACACCAGCACCGCCGCGATCACGCCGCCGTAGATAGCCAGCCCGCCGTCCCATATAGCCACGGACTCCGCCCAGTCAAAGGAACCATCCGCTTTTTTGAACCGGTCCAGATAAAACAGCACATAGTACAGCCGCGCCCCCACGATAGCCAGGGGAATGCCCCACAGCACGCCGTCCATCAAGTTATCCTCGGTGATTCCGTACTTCTCCTTCTGCTTCATGCAGAACCACAGCGCCAGCAGCACGCCCAGCGCGATGATGATTCCGTACCAATAAATGGCCTTTCCTCCGATATGGAAGGCTACGGACGAGCCGGTAAAGGCCCAGTCCCCGAAAAGCCCCGGAAACCGGATGGGGCTGTCCGCCATGATCCTCACGTTCATGTTATCCCTCCTTGGGTGCGATCACCGACAGCGCCATGTGCGCCCGCGTGAAGTTCTCCCGCAGGAACGCGCGCACATCCTCCGCGGTGATGTCATCGTATATCTCCGGGAAGCGGTACGGGTCATACCCCTGGAACCGCCCCTCCGCCATGGACACGGCGATGGACTCAAAGGCGTTCAGCTCCCGCAGCGCCGCGCCGAAGTTGGCGTTGACGATCCGCTTGTAATAGTCGCCGTCCACACCCTCCGCCGCCAGCCGCTGCGCCTCGTCCAGAATGGCCTCCGCCACGGCCTTCGGGTCCTTGCTGTCGCCGCCGGCATAGGCATAGGCCGCGCCGGGCAGCAGGTCGAACGCCGCGCCGAAGGAGCCGTTGATCAGCCCCTGGCTGTACAGCCGCGCATACAGCGGGCTGGACTCGCCCATGAGCACATCACAAGCCAGCTCGCCGATGGCGGCGAACCGGTGCTGCGCCTCCCCTCCATGCTGGGGCGGGCACTTGAAGCCTACCAGGAACGTGGGCATGGCCACCTCCATCTGTGCCTCGGCATAGCCGCAGGCAGCGTCGGTACTCTCCTCCGCGCCATAGTCGCGCCGGATGATCGCCCCACTCTCCGCCGGCAGCACCCGCTTTGCCGTGGCCAGCACCGTCTCGGGGTCCACATCGCCCACCACCACCAGGCACATATTTGCCGGGGTGTAGAACGCCTTGTGGCAGTCATACAGCGTCTGCGCCGTGATATGGCTGATGCTCTCCACGCTGCCGGCCACCGGCGTCCGCGCGGGACTGCTGCGGTACAGCGCCTGCATCATCTGCTTGTACACCTGCCACTCGGGGTTGTCCTCGATCATGCCGATCTCCTGGCCGATGATGCCCTGTTCCTTCTCCACGCTCTCATCGGTGAAATAGGGCACAGACACGAAGGACAGCAGTATCTCCAGATTTTCGTAAAACTTCTCCGTAGAGTCAAAATAGTAGCACGTAATGGCGTTGGAGGTGAAGGCGTTGGGCTCCGCGCCGTTTTTCGCCAGCTCCTGCAGGGCGTTGCCGTCCTTCGTGTCGAACATCTTGTGCTCCAGATAGTGGGCGATGCCCGCCGGAGTGTCCAGCCACTGTCCCTTCAGCTCAAAGCGCATATCCATGCCGCCGTAACGGGTGGCAAACAGCGCGTACTTTCGGGAAAAGCCCTGCTTCGGCACGATGCACACCGGCAGTCCGTTGTCCAGCGTCTCCCATATCACTTCCTCGCCGATGCGGGGATACAGCTTCTTGTCCATGTTACGCCTCCTCCTTTCCCCGCAGGAAGTACACCGTATCCGGCTTCACCGTCTGTGCCGCCGCCACGATGCGCTCCTTTGTCACCTGCTCCAGCGCCGCGGCCAGCTCCTCCGGTGTCTCCTCGACCCCAGCCGCGATCTGGCCCAGATAGAAATTCTCCAGCGCACCCTGAGAGTCCGACAGTGACAGCAGCGACGCGCGGATGGCCTGCAGAGCACCCTCCTGCTCCCAGTCCTCCCAATCGCCCTGCTGCACCGCCTGCAGCTGGCGGCCGATCTCCGCCTCCGCCCGTTCAAAGTCCGCGGTCTCCACGCCGCTGGACACGGTCAGAATGTTCTTGCTGCGGGCATAGCTGCTGGAGGCGTAGTAGCACAGGCTCAGCCTCTCCCGCACGTTCAAAAACAGCTTGGAGTTGCTGGTGCCGCCGAAAATCAGATTTGCCAGCACCATGGCCGGATAGTCGTCGCTGCTGCAGCGGTAGCCCATGGCCAGCTTGCCCTGGGTCACGTCCATCGTCTCCACGATCCGCCGGGGCGTATCCGGTGCCTGTATGCGCTGCACCTCCGGCAGCGCCGTCTGGGCGCCGCGGGGCAGCGCCGCCAGCGCCGTGAGCACTGCGTCCTCCACACGCTGCGCCTCCGCGCTGCCGCAGTAGATGACCTCCACCCGGCTGGACGCCATCAGCGCCTGCCCATGGACATACAGTGACTGGTTGGTGATACGCCCGGCCGTCTCCTCGTCTCCCAGGCGCAGCACGCTGTACGGCTCGCCGGCGCACATCTCCTGCATGAGCCGGATATCCGCCCAGTCACGCTTGTCGTTCTTCAGGCCCCGAATGGCGTCGATCAGGTTGGCCTTTTCGCTCTCCACATAGCTGCTCAGAAAACGTCCCCCGTGGGTCACAGGGTCCAGCAGCAGCTCGCCAAGCATCGCCGACACAGGCTCCAGCAGCTTCTCGCCGTGGGGCGTGAAGGCGTCGTCGATAAAGCCGGCAGCAAAACCCACACACTGGCGCTCACCCTTTTTGCGGACGGTATAGTCGATATTGGCGCCGTACAGCGTATCCAGCGCGGCGGACAGGCTCTCCATATCCGGGCAGCGGACGGTGCCCCGCCGCAGCACGGCGGGCAGCAGCGCGTTGGCCGCCGCTGTCTCTCTCTGCAAAGGTGCGATCAGCTGCACGGTCATGCGGCTGGTTTTGAAGCGTTGTGCGGGCAGATACGTCAGAAACACATCCTGCATGATCTCCCGTCGATTATCAAACATAGTCAGTACCTCCGGTGCAAATACTCATTCAGTATATAGTATACACCAAACTTTTCCAAAAGAAAAGAGGGCGTTTTTCAAAAGACGCAAAAGACACAAGTATCCCCCGGCGAAGCCGGGGGATACTCACATATTCTTCCTGATGCTGCTCAGTGCTGTCTTTTCCAGTCGTGACACCTGCGCCTGTGAGATGCCGATCTCGCTGCTGACCTCCATCTGCGTCTTCCCCTGGCAGAACCGCAGCGCCAGTATGCTCCGCTGCCGCGGGTCCAACCGGGCTATGGCGTCCTTCAGCGCGATGCGGTCCAGCCAGCTCTCGTCGGTGTTCTTCTCGTCCCGCACCTGGTCCATGACGCACACCGTGTCCCCGCTGTCGGCATACAGCGGCTCGTACAAACTCACCGGATCGCTGAACGCGTCCATGGCGAACACCACGTCCTCCCGCGGAATGTCCAGATACCGCGCCAGCTGCTCCACCGTGGGCTCCCGCTGCGTCTCCACCAGCAGCGCCTCACGGGCCCGCAGGATCTTGTAGGCCGTGTCCCGCATACTGCGGCTGATCCGCAGGGCGCTGTTGTCCCGCAGATAGCGGCGTATCTCCCCCACGATCATGGGCACGCCGTAAGTCGAAAACCGCACCGGCTGCTCCACATCAAAGTTGTCGATGGCCTTCATCAAACCGATGCACCCCACTTGGAACAGATCGTCGGCGCTCTCGCCCCGCCCCGCGAACCGCTGCAGCACCGACAGCACCAGCCGCAGATTGCCGCAGATCAGCTGCTCCCGCGCCGCTGTATCACCTGCGTGGGCGCGCCGCAGCAGCGCCGTCATCTCATCGTTTTTCAGCACAGGCAGCTTCGCTGTGTTGATGCCGCTGATCTCCACTCTGCCCCGCATGACGCCACCTGCCTCTTTCGTGATAGTGGCAGTATTTCCCGCCGGTGCGGCGGTTATTCTCCCCGGCGAAAAGCCCTAAGATCCGACGGTATGGGACAGCCTCCGCCGCGCATATCCTGACGGCAGGAGGTGACGCCGATGCTGTGCAAATTTTCGCTGCTGCGGCGCAAAGAGGTCATTAACCTGTGCGACGGCTGCCGCCTTGGCTGTGTGGGCGACGTGGAGGTCACGGTGCCGGAGGGCTCCGTCAAGGCGCTGATCGTCTTCGGTCCCTGCCGGTTCTTCGGGCTGTTCGGCCGGGGCGAGGATTACTACATCCCCTGGGAGTGCGTCCAGAAGTTCGGCGATGACATCATTCTGGTAGATAAACCCTTCCGCCGGGACCCGCCGCCACCGCCCCGCCGTAAAAAGGGTTGGCTTTTCTGAACCATGCTTGTTAACAGCTTCTTATCACACGATCGGATTTGTTGCAGGTTCTTCTGAAATTTGTCATATGAGCGCATGATTTTCACGCATCAACCCTCCATTTTTGCCGATTTAATGTCGAAAAAGGAATTGACTTTACGGCGAAAATGCGGTATAGTAACTTTCACTACATACAGTAGGGTATTGTAGGGGTTGAAAACACTACCGCGAGGCGCAGACTGCGTCCCGCGTTTCTGCCCCTACTTAATTTTTTTGCTTTTTACCGTTTGGAGGTGTATTCCGTGGCATATATGCGACTGGGCGATCTTTTGGTCTCCTCCGGTATCATCACCGGCGAGCAGCTGGAGCAGGCCCTGGCCCTGCCCCGCGAGGACGGCCAGCGTCTGGGCGATGTTCTCATCCGGCAGGGGGTTATCTCCGAAGCGCAGCTCATTGACGCGCTGCGTGTGCAGCTGGGCGTGGACTTCGTGGACCTGACCGCCGTGTCCATTCCCGTGGAGCTGGCCAAATACGTCCCCCGGAACCTGGCCAAAAAGTTTCTCGTGGTCCCGGTAAAGCTGGTGCAGGACCGCCTGTACCTGGCCATGCACGACCCCCTGGACTTTGTGGCCCAGGACGAGGTCAAGACCGCCTCCCGCAAACGCATCATCCCCATGATCGCCACCCGCAAGGCGGTGGAGCAGGCCATCGAGCGCCTGTATGGCAGCGAGGGCACCGCCCGCGTCATCGAGGAGATGAAGCGCGAGGCCGGTGCCGGCGAGGACATCATCCCCGCCCAGATGGCCCGGGACACCGCCGACCCGGAGGCCTCCGCCCCCACCATCCGCTTTGTCAACTCCCTGATCGAGCGCGCCTTCACTGAGCGCGCCAGCGACATCCATCTGGAGCCCCAGGAGGGTGAAATGCTGGTGCGTATGCGTATTGACGGCCTGCTGCAGCGTGTGCTCACTGTGCCCGCCGATCTGCAGAACACCGTCATCTCCCGCCTGAAGATCATGGGCGGCATGAATATTGCCGAGCACAAGGTGCCCCAGGACGGCCACGCCATGTTCTCCGTCCGGGGCCACAGCCTTGACCTGCGTATCGCCTCCATGCCCACCGTTTACGGTGAGAAGATCGTCCTTCGCCTGCTGGACAAGTCCGCCCAGGTGCTGGACAAGTCCGTCCTCGGGCTGGAGGGCCGCGACCTGGACAACTACAACGCCCTGCTGAAAAACACCAGCGGCGTGGTGCTGCTGGTGGGCCCCACCGGCTCCGGCAAGTCCACCACCATGTCCAATATGCTCCGCGACCTGTCCAGCGACGCGCTGAACATCGTCACGCTAGAGGATCCGGTGGAGTACCACCTTCCCGGCGTGAACCAGTGTCAGATCAACGAAAAGACCGGCATGACCTTTGCCAGCGGCCTGCGCGCGATCCTGCGTCAGGACCCGGACATCATCGCCGTGGGCGAGATACGCGACGGTGAGACGGCCTCCATCGCCATGCGGGCAGCCATCACCGGCCACCTGGTCTTCTCTACCCTGCACACCAACGACGCCGTCTCCGCCGTCCACCGTCTGGAGGACATCGGCGTGGAGCCCTGGTTGGTGTCCAGCGCCCTGCGGGGCGTGGTCAGCCAGCGTCTGGTCCGCAAGCTCTGTCCCCACTGCAAAACGGCTTACCGTCCCTCTGCCGAGGAGCTGCTTCTTCTCGGCCTGCCCGAGGACAGCGACGTCACCTTCTACAAGGGCGCCGGCTGCCCCGAGTGCCGCCATTCCGGCTACATCGGCCGCCGCGCCGTGTTCGAGATACTGCTGCTCAACAGCCGCCTCCGCCGGCGCATCAGCCACGGCGCCGACGGCGACGAGCTGCTGGCCGCCGCCCGGCAGGACGGCTTCACCACCCTGCGGGAAAGCTGCCGCGAGCTGGTGCTTGCCGGCGTCACCTCCGCGGCGGAGGCCGCCCGCGTCATCAACACCGCCGCCGAGACCTGATTTCACAGAAAGGAGCGCCCCGCGCCCATGACCACATTCCGCTATAAAGGCCAGACCGCCGGCGGCGCGAAAGTCTCCGGTGTGCTCCGCGCCTACGATGAATTTGAGGCGGCGGACAAGCTCCGCGAGAGCGTTGCCATCATCACGAAGCTGGAGGCCGTTCCCGAGAAGAAGGAGAGCGTGCTCTCCCGCCCCGTGGCCTTCCGGGTCAAGGAGAAAGAGCTGGCGCTCCTGTGCTCCCAATTCGCCATCATTCTGGCCTCCGGGCTGTCGGTGGAGCGCTGCGTGTCCATGGTAGCCGCCCAGACGAAGAACAAATACCTCCGCCGAATGCTGGATAAGGTCTCCGAGGAGGTGGGCGCCGGCTATTCTCTGGCCCAGAGCTTCGAGAACAACGCCCCCTACCTGCCCAAGACCTTTACCGAAACGCTGCGCGCCGGCGAGCAGTCCGGCACGCTGGAGAGCTGTTTCCAGCGTCTGCATGCCTACTACGACCGTTCCGCCAAGACCAGGGCCAAGATCGTCAGCACCCTGACGTACCCCGTGATGGTCATCATCGTGGCCATCGTCGTCTTTGTCATCATCATCGCCGTGGCGGTCCCCGCGTTCACGGACGCCTTCACGGACCTGGGCTCCGGCAGCCTTCCCGGCGTCACCAGAGCCCTGATGGCCGTCAGCGCCTTCTTCACCAAGTGGTGGTGGCTGGTGCTGGGCGTTCTGGCCCTGCTGGTCATCGCCTACCTGACCTTCCGCCGCACGGAGCGCGGCCGCGCCGCGCTGGCCGCCTGGAGCCTGACGCGCGCCCCGCTGCGCCGCATACACTCCATGAACGCCGCCGCCCAGTTCGCCCACAGCATGGCCACCCTGCTGGCGGCAGGTCTGCCGCTGCCCCGGGCACTGGAGGTCACCGCCAACGTCGTGAGCAACTACACCTTCTCCCTGGCGGTCCGCCAGGTCCGGCAGGACGTGGAGCGCGGCCGTCCCATGGCTGAGAGCATGGCCGGCATCGAGTGCTTCCCCGCCATGCTCACTGAGATGGTGGGCGTAGGCGAGCGCTCCGGCGCACTGGAGGAGACGCTGGACGTGATCGGCGGCTACTACGACAACGAGGTGTCCGTCACCACTGCCCGGCTGCTGGCCGTGCTGGAGCCGGCCATCACCATTGCCCTGGCCGTGCTGGTGGTCCTGCTGCTGCTGGCGGTCTACCTGCCCATGTTCACCCTGTACGGCGGCATATAACCAAGGTATCATTTCCGCGCGCAACGCCGCGGGACGATATAGAACTACAAACAGAAAAGGAGAAACTACCCATGCTGAAAAAACTCAACAACAAAAAAGGCTTCACCCTGATGGAGATGCTGATCGTTGTCGCCATCATCGCTGTTCTGGTGGCCATCGCCATCCCCGTGTTCAACGGCGCTCTGACCAAATCCAAGGAAGCCGCCGACGTCGCCAACATCCGCGCTGCCTACGCCGAGTGGCAGGTTAAAATGCTGACCGAAAACGAAGCTGTCCCCACTGATAAAACTGCCCTTATGACCAGCGATGGTACTGAGACAAAGCTCAACTACAATGACAAA
>FR881584.1 GCA_000435555.1 Firmicutes bacterium CAG:176 | reverse complement strand
GCGCCGGGGCGCGAAATAGCCCGCTGCGGCGGCTGCGGGCGGGGGACGAAAAAAGGACCGGCGGGGCCGGTCCTTTTGCCTTCTTTTCGGCTGCACAGCTTACTGGGACTTGTTTTGCAGCTTTTGGAGCATGGCGGTGAATTCGGGCGGCAGGGGGCAGTGGAGCTCCACCGGCTCGCCGGTGCGGGGATGGATGAAGCGCAGGCCGGTGGCGTGGAGGCACTGGCCGGTGAGGCCGGGGACCGGCTTTTTGGCGCCGTAGACCGTGTCGCCCAGGATGGGGTGGCCGATGTAGGCCATGTGGACGCGGATCTGGTGGGTGCGGCCGGTCTCCAGGCGGCAGCGCAGGTGGGTAACGCCGGGGTAACGGGCGACGACCTCCCAGTGGGTGACGGCACGGCGGCCGGTGGGGACCACGGCCATCTTTTTCCGGTCGGCGCTGCTGCGGCCGATGGGGGCGTCCACGGTGCCGCTGTCCTGCTTCATATTGCCGGTCACCAGGCACTCGTAGGTGCGGGAGAGGGAGTGGTCCTTCAGCTGCGCGCTGAGGGCCAGGTGGGCGGCGTCGTTTTTGGCGGCGATGATGAGGCCGCTGGTATCGCGGTCGATGCGGTGGACGATGCCGGGGCGCTTTTCGCCGCCGATGCCGGAGAGACTGTCGCCGCAGTGGTGGAGCAGGGCGTTGACCAGGGTGCCGTCCGGGTGGCCGGGGGCCGGATGGACAACCAGGCCCGTGGGCTTGTTGACCACGATGACGTCGTCGTCCTCGTAGACCACGTCCAGGGGGATGTCCTGGGGGGGCAGGGCCGTCTCGCGGAGCTGGGGGACGTCCACGGTGACCGTCTCACCGCCGGAGAGGCGGGCGCTTTTAGCGGCGGGCTTGCCGTTGACACGGACGCGGCCCTCGGCGATCAGGCGGGCGGCCTGGGAACGGGTCAGCGCGCCGTCGGCGGAGAGGAAGGCGTCCAGGCGGACGCCGGCGTGTTCAGTTGCGGCTGTCAGCTCCCGCGTCATGGTCAGGCTCCTTTTTCGGCTTGTCGTATTTGTCGTAGAACCACAGGTAGTACACCGCGCCCAGCAGGACGCCGATGACCACGAAGATATCCGCCAGGTTGAAGATGGGGTAGGACATGAATTCCAGGTCAAACATATCCACCACGTAGCCGCGGCAGAGACGGTCGATCATGTTGCCTGCGCCGCCGCCAAGCACCAGCATGGCGGACGTCAGGCCCAGGGGGTGGCGGACGATCTTCTTTACCACCAGATAGACCACGGCGGCCATCAGGACGATGGTGACGGCGGCCAGAAGGCCGGTCTTGCCGGAGAAGCTGCTCCAGGCAGCGCCGGTGTTGTGCAGGCGGGTGAGCCGGATGATGCCCGGCAGCAGCGGGGCCGACTGGCCCACGTCCAGGTGGGAGGTGACCCACCACTTGAGAAGCTGGTCGCCGCCGATGCAGACGGCCAGCAGGATGACATACCACATAGTGTTTCCTCCGGGAGAATGTACTGCTGTTATGATAGACTATTTGGGCGGGGATTGCAACCGGAAAAGAAAAACGCCCCGAGGGGGGGCGCTGCGAGGGGCGGGAAAGGGGCGCCGGGAGGTCAGTCCTCCGGGAAGCCGGGCTTCATGCGGAAGGTGTAGGTGCCGTCGGCGCAGAGGGTATCCTGACTGTCGGTGACCCAGGCGTGCATGACCACCAGGGTGCGGCCCATGTGGATGGCCTGAGCGTGGCCGCAGAGGACGTCGCCCTGGGCGATGCCCAGGAAGCGGGTCTCGCAGTTCACCGTAAGGCCGCGGCTGCCCCGGGTGCAGGCGGCGGCGCCGGCCACCTGGTCCAGCAGGGTGCAGTACACGCCGCCGTGGACGATGCCCAGGGGGTTCAGGTGGCCGGCGGTCAGGCGGACCTCGCCCTCGGCACCGCCGTCGGACAGGGATGTCAGGCGGATGCCGTTTTCCACATTGAAGCTGCCGGGGAGGTTGGCCCGGCGGAGGATGGTGTCAAAAAGGGCTTGTTGTTCTTCGTGGGTCATGCGGCGGCCTCCGTGGCGGTGTCGGCGGGGGCGTCCTCCAGCTTGACCAGCTCGCCCAGGACCACATAGCGGTAGTTGGCCGCCTCGTAGGAACAGGTGCAGAGGGTCACGATCTGGCCGGAGGGGACGCCCTTGCCGGAGTAGAAGGTGGAATTATTGATGAAGCGCTGGAGCTGGTCGGCGGAGAGAGAGGTGCTGAACACCTCGTGGGTGCCGGGGACAACGATGCCGGCGAACAGGTCTACCCGGTACTTGCCGGCGTTGGTGTAGAGGAAAAAGTAGGGGTGGGCGTCGTAGTACCACTGCTGCTTATAGTTGGAGATGGAGGCGAACATGGTGCCGTCGGACATATGGTGGCCATAGAGCACGTTGTTGTGGCCGGAGAAGTCGCTGGGCACGCGGGCGTCCAGGAAGATGGTGCCGTATTCGCTGTAATTGCCGTACAGATCGTGGTGGAGGTAATACTCGTTGTTGCCGTCGTAGGCGATGGGGTAGCTGATGGGGGTGCCGGGGCTGTAAATGTAGCCGATGATGTCGTTGTAGTGGCTCTGCCACCAGCTCAGGTCGATGCCCTTGGGGCCGGTCTGGCGCTCGATCTCCCGCTGGAGGTCGGCCCTGGTCTGGGCGATCATGGCGGCGGCGTCCGTCTCCGGGGTCATAGCGGCGGCCAGGTCTTCCACGGAGGGAAGGGCCTTCAGCAGGGCCACGGCCTGGGCCGGGGCGGCGGAGGAAACGGTTTTGGCCGCGGC
>FR881583.1:13329-16806 GCA_000435555.1 Firmicutes bacterium CAG:176 | reverse complement strand
GAACGTGTTTGTCAACCTGCTGATCGCTGTGGCCCTGATGGTCGGTACGCTGTTGGTCATCCGCGCCATCGTTGCCAAGAAGCACGCCGGCATCTTCGCCGAAATGGCCGAAGCCAACAAGGCTCTTGCCAAGTAAGTACATACTCCAGCAAAAAAAGAGACCGCTTCGGCGGTCTCTTTTTTGCGTGCAGGGCAGGGGAGGGCACCTCGCATCGGCGGCGGGACAGCAAAAGCTGTCCGCCGCGGGAATTTTGCGAAAAGATGTGACAAACCGCAACGAATGTGATACAATATTCCTACTGAGTACATAGGAGGTGTCGCTGTGCGGCAATATCCCCAATTAGAGATCGATCTTTCTCTGCTGCAAAGCAATGCCCGGGCGGTGATCTCCCGCTGCAATGCCGCGGGTATCTGTGTCTGCGGCGTTATCAAGGGTGCGGATGGCCTGCCGGAGATCGCCCGGGCGCTGCGTGCTGCCGGTGCCGCAGAGTTGGGCACCAGCCGCCTGGAGCAGGTGGCCAAATGCCGTGCCGCCGGTGTGCCCGGCCCCTGGCTCCTGATCCGCATCCCCGGCCTGTCGGAGCTGCCGGACGTGGTCGCTTTGTGCGACACGTCCCTGCAAAGCGAGTGGGCCACCCTGCTGGCGCTGGAGGAGGAGTGTCTCCGCCAGAACAGGACCCACCGCGTCATCGTGATGGCCGACTTGGGCGACCTGCGTGAGGGCTTCTGGGACAAGGATGAGCTGGTGGACGTCTGCCAGAGGGTGGAGCAGGACCTGCCCCATGTACACTTGGCCGGTATCGGTGTTAACCTGTCCTGCTACGGCTCCACTAAGCCCACCCCGGACAAGATGAACGAGCTGGTCGCATTGGCTCACCGGGTGGAGGCGCGTATCGGCCGATCGCTGGAGGTCGTCTCCGGCGGCGCTACCAGCTCCTTTACGCTGGTCCATTGGGGCACCATGCCCGCCGGTATCAACCACCTCCGAATCGGCGAGGGCATCCTGCTGGGCAAGGACCTACAGGTGGACTGGGGCATCCGCGACATGGATTACCTCCGCATGGACACCTTTACCCTCCGGGCCGAGGTGGTGGAGGTCAAGGACAAGCCCACCTATCCCATCGGCGAGCTGGCCATCGATGCCTTCGGCCGAAAGCCTACCTATGTGGACCGTGGTGTCCGCCGCCGCGCCCTCCTGGCCCTGGGCCGGGCCGACGTGGGCGACCTGGAGAGCCTGCTCCCCCGCGAACCGGGGCTGACAGTCATCGGCGGATCCTCTGACCACTGCATCGTGGACGTGGAGGACTGCCC
Organism: Firmicutes bacterium CAG:176; assembly: GCA_000435555.1. Taxonomy (GTDB): domain Bacteria; phylum Bacillota; class Clostridia; order Oscillospirales; family Oscillospiraceae; genus Vescimonas; species Vescimonas sanitatis. Next base: position 15,495 of record FR881583.1, on the reverse strand, counting down.
CCGTCGTCTGCAAGTGGGCGACATCGTGGAATTCTCGCTGTGCTACAGCCATATGCTGTATGCCACATCACGGAGCGATATGCGGCTCCTATTCAAACATCAACAGGAGGAAGCGTAAGACAATGGGAGATTTAGGGATTTTGATCATCGGCGTCGTGGACACGTTTTTTGCCTTTTTTGTGGTGGCGCCCATGATGCTGCAGGCGGCCAGCCTGTTTGGCGTACAGAAGCAGTTTGCTAAGGCCATGGTCCAGGAGGGCGTCGTCAAGCAGGAGGACGTGGACCGCATCCATCCCAAGAAGCAGCTTGCCGGCGTGGTGATCTCGCTGATCATGCTGGCGGTGCTGGCGTTTACCTGTGCCAAGGCCTCCCCTTGGGGCTATATCTGCGGCGGCGTGGGCCTGGTGGTGGGCCTGCTGAAGTACCGCGCCATCGTTCAGTACAACAGTGAAACGGTCAAGCGCTTCAAGAACACCTATAAGGACGAGATGGATGTGGCCAAGTTCAACAAGTTCGTGGAGACGCATTTCTGATAAATCTAAGCGAATAAGAACCTCCCCGGCACTATGCGCCGTGGAGGTTTTTATTCGCTTTTTTCGATGGTGCCGCCACCCAGTACCTCGTCGCCGTCATACAGCACCACCGCCTGCCCGGCAGTGATGGCCCGCTGGGGCTGATCGAACACCACCCGCAGTCCGCCGTCCGGCAGGGGATAAGCGGTGCAGGGGGTCTCCACCTGGCTGTACCGCGTCTTGGCTGCACACCGTACCGGCATCGCCGGTATCTGGCCGCTGATCCAGTTTACGTGGGAAGCCAGCAGGGAGGAGGCATACAGCGCCGAATCGTCTCCCAGCACGATGGCGTTGTGCACCTGATCCTTCTCCAGCACATATACGTGCCGCCCCACCGCCACGCCAAGGCCCTTTCCCTGGCCGATGGTATAGCAGGGCAGGCCCCGGTGCCGTCCCAGCACGCGGCCCGCTTCGTCCAGGAAGTCTCCCGGCGTCAGTGTCAGCCCCTGCCGCTGCAGAAAGGTCACATAGTCTCCGTCCGGCACGAAGCAGATGTCCTGGCTGTCGCCCTTGTCGGCGTTGTCCAGCCCTGCCTCCCGCGCCTTGTCACGGATAGCCGGCTTGTCATAGTCTCCCACCGGCAGCAGCAGATGGGCCAGCTGGTGCTGCGTCAGCTGATACAGCACATAGCTCTGGTCCTTCCGCCGTTCCGCACCTCGCAGCAGGCGGTATCTGCCGCTTTCCGCGTCATAGGCCACCCGGGCGTAGTGCCCCGTGGCGATATAGTCATACCCCAGCGTCAGCGCCCGGTCCAGCAGGGCACCGAATTTCAGCTCCCGGTTGCAGTCGATGCACGGATTGGGCGTCCGCCCGGCCGCGTATTCCGCCGTGAACCTGTCCATTACGCACCGGCGGAAGCGGTCTGTCTCGTTGAATACATAGAACCGCATCCCCAGACGTGTGGCCGCCTGCCGTGCGTCCTCAGCGTCGTCGGCAGAGCAGCAGCGGCTGTCCTCGTTAGGGGCCAGCTTCAGCATGGCGCCGTCGCAGTCGTAGCCCTGCTGCACCAGCAGTGCCGCCGCAGCGGAGCTGTCCACGCCGCCGGACATGGCCACCAGAACCTTTTTCTTGCGCATACGATCGTTCTCCGTAGTCTATGTCTCCCGCGCCCGCATGGGGCGTATGCGCCGCCATTCAGCGGCGGCGCATACTTTCGGGAAAATGTGGAAAGCTATCGGGCGAAGAGCGCCATAGCAGGCAGGGGCGCGTCCCTGCCGTGCCGCGGCGGCCCTCCGCCCGACAGCGTGTTCTTATTCGTCCAGTTGCTTCCCACAGCGTGTTCTTATTCGTCCAGATGCATTGCCAGGAATGCCTCGTCGGGCAGCGCGTCCGCCAGCTCCAGCAGTACCCGCTGGAAACCGCCGGTGTAGTCCTCGATGTTCTCGCCCAGCGTCCCCAAAGCCCGTACCATCGGCAGCGCGATGGTGGCAGTGGTGCCCTGGCCCTCCCGGCTGTTCAGCAGCAGCTGGCCGCCGTGCAGCCGCGCGATCTGATGCGCCAGGGGCAGTCCCAGCCCCACGCCGCCGGCGACATAGTCCAGGGTCATGGGCCGCATATGCCAGCGAAACAGCATTTCCTGCCGGTCGGCAGGAAT
>FR881583.1:12990-13303 GCA_000435555.1 Firmicutes bacterium CAG:176 | reverse complement strand
GCAGGAATGCCGCAGCCGGTATCCTTCACCTTGATGAGCACATGGGGCTTCTGCACGGCCAGCGTCACCGTCACCTTCCCACCGGCGGAGCAGGCCTTCAGCGCGTTGGACAGCAGCTGCCACAGGGCCTGGCTCAGCCAAGGCTCGTTGACAGCGGTGATGGCGTAGCGTTCCTCGCACACCATTTCCAGCTGCACGCCCTTCAGCTCAAAGGGGACCTCCGCCTCCCGGATGATCTCGTCCAGCCACACCTTCAGGTCCGTGTTTTCGGTGGGCAGCAGCTCCTTGCGGTTCAGCATCGCGGCGGACTCCC
>FR881583.1:0-12981 GCA_000435555.1 Firmicutes bacterium CAG:176 | reverse complement strand
CGGTTCAGCATAGAGGCGGACTCCAGGTTCTTTGCCAGCCGCAGCAACCGGAAATAGCCGTGGTAGAGCATGGCGGCGTTCGCGTCCAGTATCGGATCCTCGTCCCGTTCATCGGCGGGGGCCAGCTTCTGCATCCCGTAGTAGATATTGCCCAGTGCGGACCGTATCTGCATCGCCACCAGCGGCAGCCGCTCCATGTATACCTTTTCCTGCTGTGCCTGTTCCATGAGACCAGCCTCCTTCTGTTGTCAGCATACCAGTTTCCCGGCACCATCAACCGTGCCAACTTCTGTCAGCTTGTTCACATCATATCAAATGCGATGCAAAAATACAAGATTTTTATCAAATTTCCGCGAAACGAAAAAAAGTTTCAAAAAAGGCTTGCATTTTGCGGAACAACTGCATATAATTCTAAACATACCATACATTTAGGATATTCCATCAGAGAGGAAGATGTTTTATGAGCATTAAAGTCGGTATCAATGGTTTTGGCCGTATCGGCCGTATGGTCATGCGCTGCTGCATGGATCACCCCAACATCGAGATCGTGGGCGTTAACGACCTGTGCCCCGCCGATTACCTGGCCTATATGCTGAAGTTTGACACCATGCATGGCAAGTTCAAGGGTGAAGTCTCCTCCGAGGGCAATAACATCATTGTCAACGGCAAGGCCATTCCCGTGTTTGCTGAGCGTGACCCCGCCAACCTGCCCTGGGCCAAGGTCGGCGCCGAGTACGTTATCGAGTCCACCGGCCTGTTCCTGACCAAGGAGAAGGCCGCCGGCCACATTGCCGCGGGTGCCAAGCACGTGGTCATGTCCGCCCCCTCCAAGGACGACACCCCCATGTTCGTCTGCGGCGTCAACCTGGACAAATACACCAGCGATATGCAGTTTGTCTCCAACGCCAGCTGCACCACCAACTGCCTGGCCCCCATCGCCAAGGTCCTGCACGATAATTTCGGTATCACCGACGGCCTGATGACCACCGTGCACTCCACCACCGCCACCCAGAAGACCGTTGACGGCGTTTCCCTGAAGGATTGGCGTGGCGGCCGTGCTGCCTCCGGCAACATTATCCCCAGCTCCACCGGCGCTGCCAAGGCCGTGGGCAAGGTCATCCCCAGCCTGAACGGCAAGCTGACCGGTATGTCCATGCGCGTTCCCACTCTGGATGTCTCCGTGGTGGACCTGACCGTCAACCTGGCTAAGCCTGCCAAGTATGAGGATATCTGCGCCGCCATGAAGAAGGCCAGCGAGAACGAGCTGAAGGGCATTCTGGCCTACACCGATGAGGACGTTGTTTCCTCCGACTTCCTGGGCGACACCCATACCTCCATCTTCGACGCCAAGGCCGGCATCGCACTGACCGATACCTTTGTCAAGGTCGTCAGCTGGTACGACAACGAGATGGGCTACTCCGACAAGGTCCTCTGCCTCATCGAGCATATGTACAGCGTGGACCACAAGTAAATCGCTTACTACCGAAAGGTTTTCCTTCTTTTTGTTCCGCAGACAGCGCCGCGTCACGCGGCGCTGTCTGCATACAGAGACGCTGCGCGCCGCCTGTACAGAGGGGGAAAGCACTTCCGGCGGTTTTTGAAAGAAAATCGACAGCGTGACAAAATTTTTTCATTTACCCCCTACCATTCCACTGGATTGTATGGTACAATAGGTACAACTTACCTAAGGGTAACGCAAGGGAAAGGAACCCCGTCATGGAACAGAACTCCATTCTGCATACTACGCTGTCGCTGGACAGCGATATCCCCCTCTACGCCCAACTGGTGGGCATCATCAAGCGCAGTATCTCCACCGGCGCCCTGCCGGTGGGCGCGCTGCTCCCCAGCGAGGCCGAGCTCTGCCGTTGCCTGAGCATCAGCCGCAACACCGTCCGTCAGGCCATCGGAGAGCTGGAGGACGAGGGTCTGGTGGTCCGCAAGCGCGGCCGCGGCACCTTCGTGGCCGACCCCGCCACCAACCGCCGGGGTGTCCGCTATTCCTTCACCACCGAGGTCTCCTCTATGGGCAAGGTCCCCTCCTCTACGCTGGTGGACTTCGCTGTGGAGGTCCCCAAGCCCACCGTCTGCGAGAAGATGGAGCTGCGGGAGGGAACGCCGGTCTACTGCTTCACCCGTGTCCGCAACGTGGACGGCGAGCCACTGATCCTGGAGACCAGCTACTACCCTCAGTACATCTACCCCAATCTGACCCGCGATATGCTCCAGACCCACAGCTTTTACAGCCTGCTCTACCATGTGGGCATCGTCCCCTTCGCCGCGGACGAGAGCTATGAGGCCGTTATTCTGGATGACAGCTGTGCCGCCCTGCTGGGTGTGCCCTCCGGCAGCTGTGCCTTTTTCCACCAGCGGCTCACCCGCACGGAGGATGGCCGTATTTACGAGTACACCCGCAGTTACATCCGCGGCGACCGGGTCCGCCTGGACGTACATATGCAGAAAAGCGGCATGAACTTCGTCCGCACCATCGACTGAATAGAAAAGCACCCCCGACAGGGGGTGCTTTTTCCGCACAAAGCCCCGCCCGAAGGGCGGGGCTGCGCTGTTTACGACAGCAGCAGGCGTATCAGTACCCGGGCAATGACATAGCCCAGCACGCCGCCGCCGATGCCGGCGGCTGTGGCCCACACCCGTTTCCGCTTGGCGTGGGGCACCTGCTGGCTGTACAGCCGCTGATTTTCCCGGTTCAGGCCTACCAGTGCCTCCGGGTTCCGGGCGGACACCGCCTGCACGATAGCGTCCGCCGTCCGGCGGCTGCCGCCCCTTTTGAGCTGCAGCGTGATGCTGCGCCCGTCATAGGTCAGCAGCTCCACCACCGTGCTTTTGGCCCACAGCAGCTTTAGGTCGTGACGATAGACCCACAGCACGTCCGCCAGGGGCAGAACGATGTTCTGCCGCCGCCCGTACAGGAACGCCGTGCTCACCAGTGCGTCAGAGCGTCGGTCACCCTCCAGATAGTGGAATTCGCTCTCCGCCCGTTCCAGCAGCTTTCCCTTTTTCAGATGCTTCAGCGTGCTGTTCAGTTGTGCGGTGTACGAGGCGGCGCTTACCAGCAGCACAAAGGCGGCCAGCCCGAGGAAGCTGGCTATGAGGGACCAAAAGCTGCTCCCCGTGTCCGGTGTCAGCTCGCTGTCGATGTAATAGTCGCCGTAGGTGTACACAAAGTCCTCGGCGGTCATGCCGACGGCGGCGGCAATATCGTCGATATATGCCTCCGGCGTCTCACAGATCACGCCCACCAGACGTACCGGTGCCGGCGCGGTGGTCTCCGTCAGCGGGATATAGACGGCCAGCTCCGAGGGCGCGGCTGTATCGTCCGGCACTGCGCCGTCACCGCTGTCGTCAGCATAGGTATAGTCCACAATGTCCGCATACCGTGCGTATTCGGCGTCGCTCAGCTGCACCAGATAGCCGTATCCCTCCGTGTCCTCCGCCAGATAGAAGACCAGCTTGCGCCCGTCGCCCAGCGTCACCCGATAGGCCCAGGTGGTCATGTACTGCACGTCGATGTAGTTGTAGTCGCCCAGATAGATCTCGTCCCCGATGGGCACGGCTTCCGCTGCTGCGCTGTCCCGCTGCGCCAGCAGCCCCAGCACGATACACCCCGCCGTCAGCAGGGCCAGTATGCCGCCCACGATCCACCAGGCAGGGGAGTGTCTTACGTATCGGCGCATTTCCATATGTTGCCCCTCCAAATTTGTTGTGGTACGACATATTGTACCATATATCGCCGGAATATGCAATATTATTCCCCATAAACGGCATAAAAAACGCACCCCGGGTCTGACCCAAGGTGCGTTTTTACTCACAGTGCCGCTGCGCCGATGATGCCCGCCTCATTGCCCAGCCGGGCACATTCAATGACCGGCGGTGTCCGGTCGTGCCCGCCGAAGCAGTTGGCCGCCACATACGCCCGTATGGGGGCCAGCAGCCTCTCGCCCTGACGGCTGATGCCGCCGCCGATGAGCACCTTTTCCGGCCCCAGAATGTTCACCAGGTCCGTGATGCCCGCCGCCACGTACACGCAGTAGCGGTCCACCACAGCCTGTGCCGCCGCGTCTCCGGCGGCCGCCGCGTCAAATACGTCCTTCCCGGTCAGCCCCTCACCGTATCCGGCCAGCAGGGACTCCGGCTGCGCCGCGGCCGCCCGCTTTCCCTGCCGTATCAGCGCTGTGGCGGAGGCATACGCCTCCCAGCAGCCCTTCCGTCCGCAGGTGCAGTCCTCGCCGTCCAGCACCAGCACGGTGTGGCCCACCTCCGCGCCGGTGCCGCCAACGCCCTCCAGCAGCCGGCCGTCGGCCACGATGCCGCCGCCTACGCCGGTGCCCAGGGTGATGAGTATCATGTTCCGGCAGCCCACGGCCCCGCCGGCCACCGTCTCCGCCAGCGCGGCGCAGTTGGCGTCGTTGCTCAGATGACAGGGGAGCCCCAGCCGCGCCGTCACCATGCTGCATACCGGCACATTGAACCAGCCCAGGTTATAGGCCCGCACCACCACGCCGTTGGCGCTGTCGCAGGTCCCCGGCGAGCCGATGCCGACGGACGCGCAGTGCGCCGCCGTGATACCGGCCTTCTCCATGGCCTTCTCCGCCGCGCGGCAGATATCTGCGATAACGGCCTCCGCCGGACGTTCCGCCCCGGTGGGCAGGCTGACCTCCGCCACGATGTGCTGGCCCTCGTCCACCACGCCGGCGGCGATGTTGGTGCCGCCCAGATCAATGCCAATACGATACATATGCTGCCTCCTTGCGCTTCCTGTCCCCGCGTTCCGGGGAAATAAACGGGGCGGGCGTATCGCCCGCCCCAAGTGCGTCTCTGTCTCAGATATGGGTCACAAAATCGGTGTTCACCGCCACCGGCCGTGCGATGTCGGAGGACCGGATGCTGCCGAAGATGGTCCGCATGGTGGTCAGAGCCTCCTTGCCGGACACCTCCGGCTCCCGGTCATGGACCAGCGCGTCCACGAACTCGTCGATGACGCCGGAGTTGTGGGACGTTGTCTCGAAGGCGAAGCTGGTGCGGTTGCCCTCCAGGTCATTGATGATAATGGGGGCTGACGGCTCGCTGTAGATCATCATCAGGCCCTTGGTGCCGTACAGCACCGTGGACTGGCACTCGTGGCCATACACCGTCCAACTGGCCGCCATGGTGCCCAGCGCACCGCCGGACATCTTCAGGATGCACAGGGCATTGTCGTCCACGCTGATGAGCTTGCCGTTGTCGTCACGCTTATTCAGGGTGACTACCTTGGCGGTGGTCTCGATGACCTTCTGCCCAAGCAGGTACTGGATCAGGTCCACCTTGTGGATGCCCATGTCGGACAGGGCGCCCATAGCCGCCTTGTTCTTGTCAAAGAACCACGTACCCTCCAGAGACCAGCCCTCGGGGCCGGAGTTGCCCAGAATGGTGCGGAAGGTGATCACATCGCCGATGATGCCGCTGTCCAGCATTTGCTTGGCCTTGCGGTGCACCGGGTCAAAACGCATGTTGTGGCCCACCATCAGGTGTCTGCCATTGCGCTCAGCGGCGGCCACCATGGACTCGCACTCCGCCAGCGTTACCGCCATGGGCTTCTCCACCAGCACGTGCTTGCCGGCGTACAGCGCAGCCGTGCAGATCTCCGCATGGCTGCGGTTTTCCACGCATATGGACACGGCGTCCACGTTGGGATCATCCACCAGCTCATAGAAGCTGTTGTACACCTTGCCGCCGTACTGCGCCGCCATCTCCTGCGCGCGCTCCATGTTCTTGTCGTAGAATGCGACGATCTCCGCATTGGGGTTGGCTGCATACTCAGGCAGATGGCGCACCTGTGCGATCTTGCCGCAGCCGATAATGCCGACTCGGATCATAAAAAGCGAACCTCCTCTGTCCGTCCTCAAACCGCCGGGCGCCCTGCGCTCCGACGTATGTTTCTGCCCCTATTGTACCAAAAGAAAACGGGAAAGAAAAGCCTTTTTTGCCAACTTTGCAAAATTTTTCACAAAATCTGCGCCGCGATGGTGAGGGCGCAGCCCTTTTGTGCCGTATAGTCCAGCGTTACGCCTGCCGGCAGGCTGAAGCGGCTCAGCGCCAGCAGCGGACCCTTGCCCGTCAGCTTGAACAGCGCCTCCTTGGCCGTCCATATCTCCCAGAACCGCTGGCAGTCGCCGTCGTCCCCGGACCGTATGTACGCCATCTCCTGCTCGCTGCATACCCGGCGCATGAACTTCTCCTGGGCCGAGCGTACCACCTCCACGTCCACGCCTACCGGCGCGTCCGCCGTTACGCATACCGCCCACGGGCCGGAGTGGCTCACGGACACATACACGCCATCCTTTTCCACGCTGGGCTTGCCCAGCTCGTCCCACTGAAGCGGCACGTCCTTCTCCGCGCAGCCCATCGTCTGCGCGAGCATCCGCCGCGCCAGCAGCTCTCCGGCGATGGTGCGCTTCCGGTCGTCCTCGCCGGCGATGTCGGCCACACGCCGCCGCCGCGTCTCATCCATCATGCCTATCACGGTCTGGGCCGCGTCCTCCGTCAGCTCCCGGATGTCAAACCACTGCAATTCCATATCCCGCGCCTCCCGCGTCATATTTTTCGCACCCATTGTATCACATCCTGCCGCGCCGCGCTACTGCTTTTTCGCCGCCGCAGGCTTTTCTCTGTACTTTCCGGTACTTCCACCCCTTGCCCAGGGGACGCGGCGGTGGTATACTATCCCCGTATCTGTAGTTTTCCATGAAGGAGATGACGCCATGACCCGTGATGAGCTCCGCGCCAAGGCCAACGACCTGCCCCTGCTGCCCGGCGTCTATCTGATGATGGACAAGACCGGCCAGGTCATCTATGTGGGCAAGGCCAAAAAACTGAAAAACCGCGTCAGCCAGTATTTTCAGGACACCGCCAGCCACAACGAGAAAACGAAGATGATGGTGGCCCATGTGGACCGGTTCGACACCATTATCGTCCGGTCGGAGTTCGAGGCCCTGGTGCTGGAGAACTCCCTCATCAAGCGCCATCAGCCCCGCTACAACATTCTGCTGAAGGACGACAAGGGCTATCCCTTCGTGCGGCTGGACAGCGGCGACTATCCCCGCTTTACCCTGGTGAACCGCACCGCCGACGACGGCGCGAAATACTACGGTCCCTTCGGCGGCCGGCACGAAACGCGCCTGGCGCTGGACGCCGTGTGCGCCGCCCTGCGCCTGCCCACCTGTTCCCGAAGGTTCCCCCGCGACATCGGCAAGGAGCGCCCCTGCCTGAACTTCCACATGGGCCGGTGTGACGGCTTCTGCCGCCCGGACGGCCCGGACGCGGCGGAATACCGCCGCCGCATGGCCCAGGCCACCGCCCTGCTGGAGGGAAAGCTGCGCGCCGTCACGACCCAGCTGACGGAACAGATGAACGCCGCGGCGGAGGCCCTGGACTTTGAGACGGCCGCCGCCCTCCGCGACCGTGTACGGGCCCTGTCCGTGCTGACCAAGGACCAGCAGGTCATCGCCGGTATTTGCGCCGACACCGATGTCTGGGGCGCGTATACCAGCCCCGCCCGGTCCGGCTGCGCCATTCTCCACATTGAAGACGGCGATCTCCTGGCCCGGCAGACCGAGGTGTTCCCCGACGCTGCCGACAGCGAGAGCGCCCTGCTTTCCGCTGTGGTGCCCCAGTACTATCTGACCCGCCAGTCCCTGCCCCGTGAGATCCTGCTCCCAGCCGCCATCGAGGACGCTGACGCGCTCTCGGCCCTGCTGACGGAGCGCAGCGGCCACGCCGTGGCCCTCCGGGTCCCCCAGCGAGGTCAGCGCCGCGCGCTGCTGGACATCGCCCACCGCAACGCCCGGGAGGAGGTGGAGCGCGTTACCGACGCCGTACAGCGCATTAACGGCACCCTGCGCCTTTTGCAGGAAACGGCTCAGCTGCCGGTCCTGCCCCGGCGCATGGAGAGCTATGATATCTCCCACACCGGCGGCGCGGACCAGGTGGGCGGCATGGTGGTCTTTCAGGACGGCAAGCCGCTGAAGTCCGCCTACCGCCGCTTCCGTATCGAGTCCTGCGCCGGCGCCGACGACTACGGTGCCATGCGTGAGGTGCTCACCCGCCGGTTCCGGCGCTATCTGGACGGCGATGAAAAGTTCGCCCCCCTGCCGGACCTGCTGCTGATCGACGGCGGTCAGGAGCACGCCCGTGTGGCCGAGCAGGTGCTGGCAGAGACCGGGCTGGATGTGCCCGTGCTGGGCATGGTCAAGGACGACCGCCACCGCACCCGTGCGCTTATCACCGCCCGGGGCCATGAGCTGGGCATACAGCAGACACCCGCCCTGTTTGCCCTTATCGGCACGGTGCAGGAGGAGGTCCACCGCTTCGCCATCGCCTACCACCACCAGAAGCACACCCGTTCCGCCAAGCGCTCGCAGCTGGACGGTATCCCCGGTGTGGGCGAGGCGCGGAAGAAGCGGCTCCTGCAGCACTTCGGCACCGTCACCGCGGTAAAAAACGCCGCGCTCGAGCAGCTCTCCGCCGTGGTGCCGGAGGCGGCCGCCCGGGCGGTATATGAGAAGTTCCACGGATAAAAAAGTGCCCCCGGCAGCGCCGGAGGTACGTCGTACGCAAAAGAAAAGAGAGACGGCGAAGCCGTCTCTCTTTCATTGTGTTTACTCGTCCAGGTTCTCGATCAGCTCAGCCAGCGCATCCACAGCTTCCTTCTCATCGCTGCCGTCCGCGATCAGTGTCACTGTGGTGTCCTTCATAATGCCCAGGCTCAGCACGCCCAGCAGGCTCTTCGCGTTGACGCGGCGTTCTTCTTTTTCTACCCAGATGCCGCTTTTGAACTCGTTGGCTTTCTGAATGAAATAGGTCGCGGGTCTGGCGTGCAGACCGACCTCATTTTTCACCGTGATCTCCCGTGTATACATGAACCAGCACTCCTTACGCACATTTTTACTCTCGCGCCAGAGGGTGCAGCGCGCAGAAACTAACCCTCACCATTTCCTATTATACTGGATTACGGCAGGATTGCAATGGGCATTGATACGAAAATCCCGCGATTTGCCCTATAATTCCCACTGCAATTTGTGAAAAATGATGTATCTTGCAGACAAATTCCGGTATTTGTCCAATCGAAAGCTCACATCCTGGCCTCTGCCCAGTCGCTGAGCTGCTCCAAAATGGGCAGCAGTGCCCGGCAGCTGTCCGTGGGGCCGTATTCCACCCGCACCGGCACCTCCAGATACTCCCGTCGTGTCACCAGCCCATCGCGCTCCAGCTCCCGCAGGGCCGAGGCCAGCACCGTGTTGGAGATGCCGTCCAGCTTGCTCCGAAGGGCGTTGTAGCGGATGGCCCCGGCGTTGGCCACGGCGCACAGGATCTGCACCTTCCACTTGCCGCCGATCAGCTGCATGGCGTGGTGCAGCGGACATTTCTCCATACAGGGACAGTCGTAGTGGCTTTGCGGCATGGTCTGTGACATGGTAAGTCCCTCCTTACTTGCCCATAAAAATCTGCGCTCTTGCATTTCTCCAAAGCTATGGTATCATTATAGCAGGTAAGAAAACCGGAGTAAATAGCATGAGGAGAAAATCACAGCCATGAATATCTATCTTCAGGGGCTGACCATGGGTCTGGCCTACGTGGCGCCCATCGGCCTGCAAAACCTGTTCGTCATCAACAGTGCCCTGACGCAGAAGCGCAGCCGCGTCTACATCACCGCGCTCATCGTCATTTTCTGGGACATCTCTTTGGGTGTGGCCTGCTTCCTGGGCGCCGGCGCACTGATGCAGGCGCTGCCCTGGCTGCAAAAGGTCATCCTGGGGCTGGGCAGTCTGATCGTCATCTATATCGGCATCGGTCTGCTGCGGTCCAAGGCCAGTCTGGAGGGCGGCCGGGACGTGAACGTCCCCATCTGGAAGCTGGCAGGTTCCGCTTTCGTGGTCACCTGGCTGAACCCCCAGGCCATCATCGACGGCACCATGATGCTGGGTGCCTTCCGGGCCACCCTGACCAACGGCGGCGACCTGTTCTTCATCTGCGGCTTCGGCTCCGCCTCGGTGATCTGGTTCCTGACGCTGTCCACCGTTGTCTCCCTGCTGGGCAGTAAGTTCAACGAGAAGGTGCTGAACATCATCAACAAGGTCTGCGGCGCCGTCATCATCTTCTACGGCCTGAAGCTGCTGTACAGCTTCGTCCAGATGATGGGCTGGCTGTAAAACACTTCACAAATCACGTCCTTTCTGTTACAATAAGGCAGAAAGGGCGTGATCTTTTTATGGAACAGAACTACCGGCTCACCATCGCCTACGACGGCTCCCGCTTCTTCGGCTGGGAGCGCCAGCCGGACAAGGATACCATCCAGGGCAAACTGGAGGCCGTGCTGGGAACGCTGCAGGGCTATCCGGTGAATGTTATCGGCGCGGGCCGCACCGACGCCGGTGTCCACGCCCGGGCCATGACCGCCAATGTGGTGCTGGACGTGACTGAGACGCCCGACGCCCTCCGTGACTATCTGAACCGCTACCTCCCCGACGCCATCGCTGTCCGGGAGGTCAAGGAGGCCGCGCCCCGTTTCCACGCCCGCTATAACGCCCTGGGCAAGACCTACCGCTACACCTGCCACACCGGTCCGGTGAAGCCGGTGTTTGACCGGAAGTACGTTACCCTGCTGGACTACGACCCGGATGTGGAGAAAATGCGTCAGGCGGCGGCCTATCTGCTGGGTGAAAACGACTTCGCCAGCTTCTGCGGCAATCCGCGGATGAAGAAGTCCACCGTCCGTCTGGTGGACCACATCGCCATTGAGCGCCGGAAGGACCGGGTGGTATTCACCTTCCATGGCACCGGCTTTTTGCAGAACATGGTCCGCATCATGGTGGGCACGCTGCTGGAGGTGGGCCGCGGCTACTGGACGCCGGAGCAGGTGCGGGACATCCTGGCCGCCAGGGACCGCAAGCAGGCGGGCCCCACCGCGCCGCCGGAGGGTCTGTGCCTGATGAAGGTGGATTATTGAGCAAAAAGCATCCGGGCGCTATCCCGGATGCTTTTGCTGCGTAAAAATGACCTAAGCCAAGGCTTAGGTCATTTTTGTTACATATTGTGGATATCGTCCAGCAGGTCGTCCAGCGACATGGTCCGCACCTCGTCCTCGTCGGCCTGGGTGGGCTCGTCCTGGGCGGAGCGCTCTGCGGTCGCCGGCTTCTCCGCCGGCGCGGCGGGCGTCATAGGCGCCGCCGGGGTCTTGTCGGGGATGGCGGCAGGCTCGCTGTCGCTGCTCTCCTCGCGGGGCACCAGACGGGGCACCCGTGCCGTGTGCCGTTCCTCGGGGATCAGGGGCTTCGCCGGGGTCCGCGGCGGTTCGTCGTCGTATTCCTCATCATCGCCGCCGCCCGTGTGGCCGCGGCCGATCAGGAAGCCCAGCAGGAACAGCACCGCCACCAGCAGCACCGCCGCCGCGATGGCCACATACACGGTCTTGACCTCGCCGATCAGCGGCATCGCAATGGTCCCGGGGATCTCCAGCGGCGGTACCTCGGGGATGGTGGCCGGGTCGATGACCTCCACCGTGGGAACAATACCGGTATAGGCCGGCATCCGCAGCACATGGATGGTATAGTTCTGCTTGGTCTTGCCGTCCTCGGCGGTTCCGGTAACCGTGAGCACAGTCTCCGCCTCGGTGGCGGACAGCCGCACCTCGCCGGTGCCGGTGATGCCCTGAGCCTTTTCATCCTTTGCCGTGGCGGCGATGGTCACCTGCTTCGTCTCATAGGGGACGTAGGCGATGTAATCCGTCACCGTGGGCGTGAACGCCGGGGACAGCGTGGCCCCCTCCAGCGTCAGGGCGGCGATGGACGCGTCGGTGGAGGGCTTGTAGTTGGGGTCCTGCTGGCGTGTGGCATCGATGGTATAGCTCTTGGTGGCGCCGTTGGCCGCCGTGACCTTGATGGTCACGGTGTTGACGCCCACCGCCAGCTCATTGCCGCTGACAGACACCGTAGCGCTGTTGTCGGCCTTTTTGTAGTTCAGATCCAGCTTTTCCACTGCGAAAGGCACCGTGCAGGTGTAGTACGTGGTGCTGCTGGAGAAGGACGGGCTCAGCGTGGCATTGGAGCAGCTCAGCGAACTGAGGTTGCAGTTGCCGCTGGGTGCCGCGCCCACCTTGCCGGACCAGCTGGCGCTGTCCAGACTGGTGTCGCTGTTGCCGTCGGACACCACGATGTTGGAGAACGTGGCGGTCAGGGCGTCGCCCTCCTTGGCGCTGCCGGATACCTTCATCTTGATGGTGACCAGTCCGCCGCTGGAGCTGGACGTGCCGTAAACACTGAACTTGTTGTTGTTGACCACGATGCTCCATCCGCTGACAGAGCAGTTGTAGTTGGTGAAGGACAAATTGCCGCTGTAGCTCAGGTCGGCGGTCAGACCGTAGACCTTGTTGGGCACGGACAGCGTCAGCGTGACGGTGTCGCCTGCCTGCGGGGCGGCGGTGCCGGTCAGCGTCGCTCCGGCGGCGTGGGCCTGCACGGGCAGCAGCGTGACCACCAGCAGCAGCGTCAGCAGCGCGGAGGCTGCGGCGCGGAACAGTTTGTTTTTCATAGGATGTTTCCTCCTCAGCCGATGGTGCGCTGGCCCACGGTGACCTGGGCGGCCTGCACCACGTCGGTGATGGTGACCTTGCCGTCGCCGTTGATGTCCGCTGCCTTGGCATAGGCGCCGGACAGGCTGCCGGAGCCCACCACGGACTTCTGCAGCTTGACCACGTCGGTGATGGTGATCTTGCCGTCGCCGCTGACGTCGCCGGTGACCACGATGGTCACGGTGGCGGAGCTACTGACAGCGGTCATGCCGGTACCCACGAGGCCGGAGGTCACTTTGGTGCTG
Source organism: Firmicutes bacterium CAG:176 (assembly GCA_000435555.1). Lineage (GTDB taxonomy): Bacteria > Bacillota > Clostridia > Oscillospirales > Oscillospiraceae > Vescimonas > Vescimonas sanitatis. The sequence continues at coordinate 117 of FR881583.1, read as the reverse complement.
CCGCTATAGATGGTGTAGCCCGCGCTGTTCATTGCGGAGACAGACGTGCTGGGTGATACGCCGGTCAGATAGTTGCCGGAGGGCTTGGGCATCTCATTGCCGCCGGTATTCCCGCCG
>FR881582.1 GCA_000435555.1 Firmicutes bacterium CAG:176 | reverse complement strand
CCGTGGCTCATGGGGGTACGGCCGGCGTTCCAGCGCTTCACAACGCCCTGGTAGCCGTGACCCTTGGTGGTGCCGGTCACGTCAACGAAGTCGCCCTCGTGGAACGTGTCGGCTTTGATGATGTCGCCGATGTTCAGCTCGGCGGCGTTCTCCAGGTCGAACTCGCGCAGATACTTCTTGGGAGCCACGCCTGCCTTGTTCAGGTGGCCCATCTCGGGCTTGGTCAGCTTGCGCTCGGGGACATCCTCGAAGCCCAGCTGCACAGCGGCGTAGCCTTCCTTCTCGGCAGTCTTCTTCTGGACGACGGTGCAGGGGCCCGCCTCGATAACGGTGACGGGGATGACCTTGCCGTTTTCGTCGAAGATCTGAGACATACCGACTTTCTTGCCAATGATTGCCTTCATGTATGATCCTCCTTAAAGGTTATTGGTCGACATAGATTCAATCTCCATTGGGTAGAGACCGCTTGCTCTGCCGACGTAACCCCCGGAACGCCTCACGCAAGTTAGCGCCCCGGCTGGGTAGCAAGCAAATTCGTTTGCGGGGTATTATATAAGGTGGGTTACAGCTTGATCTCGATCTCCACACCGGCGGGCAGATCCAGAGCCATCAGCGCCTCCACGGTCTTGGGGGTGGAGTTGGTGATGTCGATCAGTCTCTTGTGGGTGCGGCGCTCGAACTGCTCACGGCTGTCCTTATACTTGTGGGTAGCGCGCAGGATGGTGACGATCTCTTTCTTGGTGGGCAGAGGGATGGGCCCAGACACGGTAGCGCCGGTGCGCTTGGCCGTCTCGACGATCTTCTCTGCGGACTGGTCGATGACCTGATGGTCATAGGCCTTCAGACGAATGCGGATCATTTCTTTTGCCATTTGGTTTGTTCCTCCATAAAATTCGTACGGTTTTTGTTGCTTTGACCAATGCCGTACGGCGGGAAATTTCTTATACGCCGTTCCGTGCGTATCATTCCGGCTCATAAGAAACACCGGCGACCAGGCCGGTGTCCTTCTGGCGCGGCGATCTACGCCGACGTACAGAAATCTCTCAGCCGCCCGATTATCGGACATACTCCCCGGAAGTTACCTCCTTGCGGAGCAATCTCCCGGTTCATCGCAGTTGCAAACGCCTCCGGGTGTGCAGCACCCTTCGCGCGCGTACCCACATATAATAAAGGAAAAATCCCCTTGTGTCAAGGGGATTTTTCTATTTTGTCTACAAAATTTTCACTTATTTTTTGTAGTTTTCGCCCATCACGCCATTGTGTTCACCGTGCCCACGAACAGAGGCACATTGCTGTTGTCAAAGATCACGAACAGGAACGGCCTGTCCAGGTCCATCTCCACAGTGGGCGGCACTTCCATCATGGCCGAGTCCGCGCAGACGATCTCCGTGTAGGCCGCAGCCTCCACACCCTCCTCGTCGATCTTCACCCGGGCGGCCTGCATGGCGCTGCTGAGGAACGCGCCGTTGTCCGTCAGCGGGGTAAAATCCGCCTCCGCCATGTCAAAAGCATCCGTCACGCCCAGCGATTGCAGCATCTCGTTCAGCTCGGTGGAGGACTTCACGTCGAACTTGGGCACGGACCACACCAGTTCCGCGGCGTTATAGTCGCCGGTCAGCCCCGCCAGGAAGCCCTGCCGCTGCAGCAGGCTCTCCGGCGTCACACCCTCGTCCGGCAGCACGAACACCATGCGGCCATAGTTCAGCGACCGGGGCGCGGCGGTGTAACCGTCACCCTTCCGATAGCTGCCGCTCTCCGTCCGGTGCATGAACTCCGTTTTCTGCTTCGCGCCGTTGGCGGCGGTGAACGTGTCCTGCTTCGTCTGACTGCTCTTAAAGGCGTCCTGCCAGCCGGACTTGTAGTAGATGGTGTTATACAGCCGCAGCAGGTCGTTCCCATCGGTGCGGATGTTCCCCGTCTCCTCGGACAGCAATCCGCCGGTGTTTTGGTTCAGCCAGCCGGCGATGGCCTTGTCCGCCTCCTCCGTGCCCATGGGCACGCGGTAGGTGGACGCGAAGTGCCAATCCGCCAGCGTGTCCACGGCCTCCTGCTTCACGTCGGCGTTCTCCCGCAGGAACGCGCCGTTGGCCAGACGGCACACCGACCGCCCGTCGTCCAGATACACGCTCATCCACAGGTCGCGCACCGTCTGCCGCAGGGTCTCGCTGTCGGCCGCGCCCAGCAGTGCCATCACCTGCCGCTTCGTCTCTCCGTCGGTCATCTCCGTCAGCATGCTGAGCGCCGCATACAGACTGATGGGCGAATACACCCGGTTCTCGCTGTCGGCGAAGAACTTGTCCAGCGTCCTGTCCGCAAAGGCCATCAGCGCGTCGCCGTCCGGCTCCGCATCCAGCTTGCCCAGCTTTTGCAGCGCCTCCCGGTACTCGGTGTACGCCGCGTCGTAGGCGTCCCAGTCGCCCTCACCGTTTTCATCGAAGTAGTCTTCAAACCGCGGCTCTTTGGGATAGGCTGGGTACGCCGCCTCCCTGACAACATACTTCGTCAGATCCACGGCAGCTCCCCCTCCCCGTTTGTTGTCCGTCTGGGGCTGCACGGCGCAGCCCGCCAGCATCAGCCCCGCCAGCACCGCGCACATGGCCGCTTTCAGTCGTTTCATGGGAAATACCTCCTTTTCTTCCTTCTGCACCTTTGACGGATATGCGCCGCGATTTGTTCCCAGCTGAAAAAAGACCGCCCACAGGCGGTCTTTTTTATATTCAGACACGTTTCCACTTTGCGCCGCCGGGCACATCGGTGATCTCGATTCCCTGCGCCTTCAGTTCATCGCGGATGCGGTCGGCCTCGGCAAAATTCTTCGCCTTCTTGGCGTCGGCACGGGCGCGGATCAGCGCCTCCACCTCTGCGTTGGCCTCACCGTCCTCGCTGATGACGGCGAACTCGCCGGCAGTGGGGGCGGCGGCCTGCTTGGCGCGGAGGGCGGCGGCCTTCTCCAGCAGCTTCAGGCCCAGCACGGTGTCGAAGCTGTCCAGCAGGGCCAGCTTGGTCTTGTCGTTGGTCTTGGCCTTCAGCACGTCATACAGCACCGTCACAGCCATAGAGGTGTTCAAGTCGTTGTCCATGGCCGCCATGAACTTGGCCTTGTACTCGTCAAAGGCAGCCCGGTCCACCTCGCCCTCATCCTTCAGTGCCGCGATCTTGCTCAGCAGCTTGTTGTAGGCCACGGTGGCGTTGTCCAGGTTCTCCCAGGTGAACACCAGACTCTTGCGGTAGTGGCTCTGCAGGCAGAAGAACCGGTAGGCCAGCGGGTCATAGCCCTTCTCCTCCAGCAGCGATACCGTCAGGAACTCGCCCTTGGATTTGGACATCTTGCCGTGGTCGGTGTTCAGGTGCGCCACATGGCACCAGTGGGGGCACCAGGGATGGCCCAGATAGCTCTCGCTCTGGGCGATCTCATTGGTATGGTGGGGGAAGGCGTTGTCCACGCCGCCGCAGTGCAGGTCCAGATACTCGCCGTTGTACTTCATGGAAATACCGGAGCACTCAATGTGCCAGCCGGGATAGCCCACGCCCCAGGGAGAGTCCCATTTCAGCGCCTGGTCCTCGAACTTGGACTTGGTGAACCACAGCACAAAGTCGTTCTTGTTGCGCTTGTTGGTGTCCTCCTCCACGCCCTCGCGGACGCCCACAGCCAGATCCTCCTCGTTGTGATCGTTGAAGATGTAGTACCGCTTCAGCTTACTGGTGTCGAAATACACGTTGCCGCCGGCCAGATATGCATACCCAGTGTCGATGAGCTTGGTGATGATCTTGATATAGTCGTCAATAAGGCCGGTAGCGGGCTGCACCACATCCGGACGCTTGATGTTCAGCTTCCGGCAGTCCTCGAAAAACGCGTCGGTGTAATACTTGGCGATCTCCATGACGGTCTTGTGCTCGCGCTTGGCGCCCTTGAGCATCTTGTCCTCGCCCTCATCGGCATCAGAGGTCAGGTGTCCCACGTCGGTGATGTTCATGACGCGGTTTACGTCGTAGCCCGCGTAGCGCAGGTATTTCTCCAGCACGTCCTCCATGATATAGGAGCGCAGGTTACCGATGTGGGCGAAGTGGTACACCGTGGGACCGCAGGTGTACATCTCCACATGGCCGGGGGTGTGGGTCTTGAACTCCTCTTTCTTGTGGGTGGCGGAATTATACAGATACATAACGGTTCTCCTTCTATCTACATTATATTATTATGCCGAACAAAAACGCCTCCCATGCCGTAGGGCATGAGAGGCGAAAAAGACTTCGCGGTTCCACTCTCGTTTATCACTCAAGTCCGGCCATAACGCAGGCCATGCGGAGGGCATCCACATCCCTCGCGCTCCCGGACGCACTTTCCGCACCGCTCGGCAGGACGGCTTTCAGCCGGTGGCCGTCCCTCTCTTGGCAAAGCCCTGATGCATACTCTTTCCGTTCATCGCGCTATTCGGTTCAGTTAATAGTAACAGGAATTTCCCGGCCTGTCAAGTGCTCTGTTTCCGCGCCGGGTACGCCTCCCGCCGGTCTGTCAGCCCCAGTAAGTAGTCAACGCTGACATCGTAATACCGTGCTATCCGTATCAGCACATCCGTCGGTATATCTCTTTTTCCCGATTCGTAATAAGAATAGCAGACCTGCGTGCACTGTAAATACTCCGCCATGTCCTGCTGCCGCAAGTCCGCATCCTCCCGGAGATCGCGTATTCGTTGATACATTCTGCACCTCACCGCTTGAGATACAAAAAGTATAGACAAAACATTTTGTTTTATTGACAAATATAACGAACTGTTATACAATATACAAAAACAGAGGGAGGTCTTATTGTGGACAAACAAACCCGCCCCGGAGAGAACGAAGCTGTCGCCAGCGTAGTCCTCGGTATCGTTTCATGCGTATTGGTTGTGCCCCTCTTTCTCACCGCACAACGTTATAACCC
>FR881581.1:7122-7590 GCA_000435555.1 Firmicutes bacterium CAG:176 | reverse complement strand
AAGCGGCGGTGTTGTCGGTGGGAATGTAGATCACGTCGCTGTCGGCGGCGGCCTTGGTGGTCACAGCGGCCACGTCATTGGAGTCAGAGAAGGAGTAGCGGGTGCAGGTGATGCCCTTGCCGGTCAGGTACTCCTCCACCACCTGGACCTGGTACTCGGAGTTGGGCTCCGCGGAGCAGTACAGCAGTCCGACGGTCTTGGTCTCCGGCAGCAGCTCCAGGATCATGTCCGCCTGCTCCGTCAGGGGCGCCAGGTCGGAGGTACCGGAGACGTTGCCACCCACGGTGCCGGAGAAGTTGTCGATACCCAGCGCCACGCCGTACTCGGTAACAGAGGTACCCAGAATGGGGATCTCTGCGGTGGCGTTATAGGCCGCCTGCAGCGCCGGGGTGGCGTTGGCCATGATCAGGTCGACCTTCTTCGATACGAAGGTGTTGACGATGGTGGTGCAGACGTTCTGGGGGTTGG
>FR881581.1:0-7066 GCA_000435555.1 Firmicutes bacterium CAG:176 | reverse complement strand
TCTCCTCGCCCAGCTTGTCCTTCACCGCGTCGATGAAGCCCTGGGTGGCGGCGTCCAGCGCGTCGTGGGTCACCAGCTGGCACACGCCGATGGTATACTTCTTGGCGCCGTCGGCATCGCCGGTGCCGTCCGTCTTGGTGTCATCGGTCTTGCTGCCGCAGGCGGCCATGCTCACGCACATGGCGGCGGCCAGCAGGGCGGTCATCAGCCGCCGTGTGATGTTCTTTTTCATGGTGTGGTTCCTCCTGATGGGTGTTTTTGAAAATTTGGCTGCAAAAAAGCCGCCCTACGGATCTGTGATCCATAGGGCGGCTTTGATGTCAGTGCGTCTCCGGGGGAGAACGTCCTCATTTCATCAGCAGCATTTCCGGGCATCACAAATCACTCTTACTTTATCCGCATAGGTAAAGTAAAAGCTAAATGCGTATGCCTTGTACAGCTGCTTCATCATGTGTGGCGTTCTCCTTTCCCGAAGTTTTCTGTAAGATATCACAACAGGGAGCCACCGTCAACCGTCATATCCGCCAAAAATATTTGCCAGGAATAAACACTCCGCCACGCGCTTTCGCGCTTTAAAGTTCGGATGTATCCGGCATTCCGGCAAATCTCGGTCACTTTCCGCCGTCATTTTCCGCTGGACATATCGCCCAAGGCCCCGCCGTCCTCTGTCAGCAGCGTCAACCCGGCAGGGCGCTCCGCCAGCAGATACTCCAGCACACCGCGGCTGACGTCGTCCATCTCCCCGGCGCGGCGGATGTGCACCGCCAGCGGCTGCCGCGCCGCCAGACCGGTGAGCCACCGGATAAACGCCTGGGCCACTGCCGCCGGTGCGGCCGTGACCTCACCCTCCGCGCCGGCACACACCGCCGCAGCGGGCTGTATAGCCCCCAGCACCCGCAGCAGCACCCGGTCGTCCGGCCGCACGTCGTTCCCGACGGCGTCCAGCAGCTTTCCCACTGTGTCCGCCATCCAGAAGCAGGGCACCGCCCGGATGCAGTAGGTCCGCACGTGCAGGCCCGGCGCATCGGTCCGCGCCGCCGCAGGCTCCTCCGGCGCGGCGGGCGCGGCCTTCAGCTCCGCGTATTTCTGCGTGATGGCGCTGCCGGGATAGATCTCCAGATTGGAGGCCAGCCGGTTGCGGAACTCGTTGAAAAACCGGATAGCACGGCTGCGGTCGCCGCCGCGCTCATACAGCGTCATCAGCCGCAGGGCCAGCTGCTCGTTGTAGGGCTCGTATTCCATGACCCGTTCCAGAATGCCCACGGCCTCCGGCAGCATATCCCGCTGCTCATACAGCTCCGCCGCCTTCATCAGCAGCCGGTTCTTCCGCTTCTCATAATAGATGCGCTGGCTGAGGATCAGCTCATTCAGGTCCTCGCAGTGGTTGAAATAGTACCCCTCCAGCAGCTCGCCGCCGAAGGCGTCACACGCCCGCTTCAGCTCGTCCGCCGACCGGGTCTCCGGGTCGATCTCGTCGATGGTCTGCAGATCGCAGATATAGTCGTATGCCCGGTCGATGCAGCAGTACTCCCGGTCCAGCTTGATGAGCGACCGCCCGCCCTCGCCGGTATCGGTGCTCTTTTTGATCTTCCACAGGGTATAGCGCAGATTATACTTGGCAGCGCTGACGGCGCTGTCCGGCCAGAGGTAGGCCGCCAGCTTCTCCCGCGCGTAGTAGTCCCCGCCCCGCAGGAACAGGATACACAGCAGGGCGCATCCCTTGTTGCCCAGCTCCGGGGTGATGTCCGTGCCGTCGCAGATGACCTGCGGCTTGCCAAACAGTCTGATCTGAAGCATGGCCGTCACCTCACTGCCGGCTGTGCAGCACCGACCCGGACTTGATGGTCACGGTCACGTCGGTCTGCTCCAGCTGCTCTGCGGGCACGGCGCGGATGTCGCGGTCCAGCACCACGATATCCGCCAGGTATCCCGGCGCCAGCTTTCCCTTGCGCTTGTCCTCAAACAGCGCGTAGGCGCCGTTGACGGTGTACATCTCGATGGCCTGCTCCACGGACACGGCGCACTGGGGCACGGCGCGGTTCACCGCCGCGTGGATGCCCAGCATGGGCCGCGGCTCCGTCACGTCACTGTCCGACCCGCCGCACACCACCGCGCCGGCGGCGAACATGGCGGCAAAGTCGTTGGAGCGCAGATAGCGCTCGCCCACCCGGCGCTCGTACATACCGCCCTTGCCGCCCCACAGATAGGCGTAGGCCGGCTGCACCGAGAAGATCAGCTTCATATCCGCCGCCCGGGCGATCTGCTCCGGCGTGGCCATGATGGCGTGCTCGATGCGGTGGCGCAGGGCGGTGCTGCCGCCCTGACGGATGGCCCTCTCGTGGGCCAGCAGCACGGACTCGATGGCCCGGTCGCCGATGCTGTACAGCGCCAGCTGCATATCCTGCCGGTAGCACTGCTGCACGAACTCGTCCAGTCCATCCTGGGGCAGGAAGATCTGTCCCCGGTAGTCCGGCCGGTCTGCGTAGGGTGCCGACAGGGCGGCGCTGTGGCTGGACAGGGTACCGTCCACCATAATATTGCCGCCCACCCGGCGCAGCCCCAGCTTCCAGACCTTCGCCAGGTCCATGGTCTGGTAGAACAGCGGCATATCCACCGGGAACTCGCCGCTGTGGGCGTAGATGAACTCCGCGTCCCGGTCGTCGAACAGCCAGCCGCCCTCGATGGCCGCCACGGTGGTGATGCCGTTTTCCAGCAGCCGGGACATGGCCAGATGGATGGCCTCCATGCGGAACTCGTCCGGCAGGCTCCGCAGCACATTGGAGCGCAGCACATAGTTGGCATTCCGCCGGAAAATGCCCGTGGGCAGGCCGCTGCCGTCCAGCTCCACGCCCTCCAGGGAGAAGGGCACCTTGTAATACAGCAGGGCGTGGGTGTTCAGCATACTGACGTGGTACTCCTTGGAGAACAGCACCACCGGACTGTCGCTGCAATACTTGTCCAGCACATACCGGTCCGGAAAACGCTTTTCCTCGAACTGCGACTCCTCCACCTGGCAGCCCAGCACCGCGCCCTCCCGCTTTTCGGCGGCGGCCAGCATCTCGCCCAGCTCCCGGTGGGACCGCGCGCCGCCCAGATCCACGCTCATCATGTTCACAGCGGTCTGCATCACATGGAAGTGGTTGTCGATAAACCCCGGCAGCACCGTGCCGCCCCTGGCGTCGATGACCTGCGTGCCGGGGCGCACCAGCTTCTGCCAATCATCGCCGCGGCCTGCGGCGCAGATCATTTTCCCCGCCGCGGCCACCCAGTCGGCCCCGCCATCGCCGCACATGGTCACGCAGCGCCCGTTTTTAATGATGATATCCGCGTACATAGCGTCCCGTCCTCCTGTTGAAAGCCGTGTTGTGTTATGGCCGTATTGTACACCAGGGCGGGCCGTCTGTCCAGTGGCGCTGTGTCCCCGGCGGCAAATGTACCAAATCGTTTGTTGAAAAGCGCGGCACAATTTGCTAAAATGTTTAGTAACAACGGAAATTCAACGCTTTTCCCACGCGCGGCGCAACATCTCCCGGTTACAATGACATCAAACTGAGACGGAGCACGGCCGGCGCGGCCCCTCTCCGCCCTCCCGAAAAAACGAAAGGACAGGGATGTATATGAGCGTTTTGATTTTGAACCGCGAGCAGGTCAAGCAGGTCATCTCCATGAAGGAAGTCATCCAGGAGGTGCGCGAGGTCTATCGTCTGAAATCCCAGGGCAAGTCCGTGATCTGGCCGCTGGTCAACTATGAATTCGTGGACGAGCACGCCGCCATGGACATCCGTTCCGGTTATATCAAGGGCGTACAGCTCCACGGCCTGAAGATGCTGAACAACTTTCCCGAGAACCGGGAAAAGGGCCTGCCGCCCTTCAACGGCATCATGATGGTCTACGACTCCAACACCGGTATTCCCGTCAGCGTCATGGACGCCTCCTACGTCACCTGTATGCGTACCGGCGCCGCCGGCGCGCTGGGCGTGGACCTGCTGGCCCGTAAGGACGCCAAGCACCTGTTTATTCTGGGTGCCGGCAAGCAGGCCCCCTTCCAGATCGCCGCCACGCTGCTGCTGCGTCCGGCCATCGATAAGGTCTACATCGCCGACCCCATGTTCCCCGACAACGCGGTGCAGTTCGCCGCCCACATCGCCCAGCAGCTCTCCGATGACTTCGGCATCGACGCCTCCGGCGTGGAGTTCCTGCCGGCGCTGGATCTGGCCGCCGCCGTGGGCGACAGTGACGCCATCATCACCGTCACGCCCTCCCGCAAGCCCATCATCCAGAAGGCGTGGCTGAAGCCCGGCACCCATCTGAGCTGCCTGGGCTCCGACATGGAATCCAAGCAGGAGATCGAGAGCACCATCTTCCAGGGCGCCGCCTTCTACGCCGACGACCGTGCCCAGTGCATCCGCGTGGGCGAGATGGAGCTGCCCATCAAGCAGGGCGTCATCAGTGCCGACGACATCACCGGCGAGATCGGTGACCTCATCGACGGCAAGGTCCCCGGCCGCACCAGCGACACGCAGACCACCATCTTCGACGCCACCGGCCTGTACATTCTGGATCTGGCCGCCGCCAAGGTAGCCATCGACCGCGCACTGGCCGAGGGCGTGGGCTTGCAGGCCGACCTGTAACCCCGCAGAATATATCCGCTTACCCTACAAAACAGACGAAATGAGGAGGACAATAAAATGAAACTGGCATGGTTTGGTGTGGAAGAGTGGCTGAATCCCATGGACTCTCTCGCCCGTATCAATCTGGGCAGCAGCTGCGTCAGCGCCCTTCGTATGGACGAGCTGTTTGACCTGACCGGCGAGGATCTGGACGCTTTCCTGAACGAAATGCGTACCATGAGCCTGCATTATCACCACGGCGACGCCACCGGCTCCCCCCGGATCAAGGCGGCGGTGGCCGGCATTTACCCCAAGGGCAATGTGAAGCCCGAGGAAGTCATGATCACCCACGGCGGCACCGGCGCCAATGACCTGGTGCTGATGAGCGTGCTGGAGCCGGGTGACAACTGCGTGGTGATCAAGCCCTCCTATCAGCAGCATTACGATATCCCCAAGGGCAGCGGCATCGAGACCCGTGTGGTCCAGCTGAAGGCCGAGGATAACTATCAGCTGGATTTCGACGCCCTGGACAAGGCCTGCGACGCCAACACCAAGATGATCGTCCTGACCAACCCCAACAATCCCATCGGCGTGACCCTGTACGACGAGGGCCTGCGCAAGGTCGTGGACATCGCCGCCAAGCACGACGCCTGGATCCTCTGCGACGAGGTCTATCGCGGGCTGGACGAGAACTATATGCCCTCCATTCTGGACTACGGCTACCACAAGGCCATCTCCATCAGCAGTATGTCCAAGATGTACTCCATGGCCGGCACCCGTATCGGCTGGATCGTCTGCCGCGACCACGAGATGTACGAGGTCATGAAGACCCGCCGTTCCTACAACACCATCTGCTGCGGCATCTGGGACGAGATCATCGCCTCCATCGCGCTGGAGCATTACCAGGCCCTGTGGGCCCGCGCCCGTTCCATTCTGGAGCCCAACCGCAAGATCGTGGAGGACTGGGTGGCCTCCCAGCCCCACCTGCACCTGCGCGCCAAGGCCATGGGCACCACCTGCCTGATCGACTATGACTACGACGTGGACTCCGAGACCTTGGCCAAGGATGCCATGGCCACCGAGCAGATCCTGGTGGTCCCCGGCGACTACTTCGATATGCCCAAGACCATCCGCGTGGGCTACGGCGCCTTCCGCGATCCCCAGGTGCTGAAGGCCGGCCTGGAGGAGTTCGGCAAGTACCTGGAGAAGTACAACTAACTGACACATCCCTCTCTCACAAATTTCTTCCCCCCTGCGGCACGTGCCGCAAAACAAGCGCCCGGCAGAAGCCGGGCGCTTGTTTTTTCCGTATTCCGTTGGCGCTCACACCCGCGCCCAGCGCATCCAGCCGTCCTCGAACAGGGCTGTCAGCCGCCCCGTGTCCTTCAGCCACGCCAGATAGGACCGCACCGTGCTGCCCACCAGCACATACTGCTCAAAGCTCATGGTCAGCCCGTAGGCGGCAAACAGCTGCTGCAGGATGTCCTCAAAGCCGCGGGGCGCGGCGCAGAGGTCCACGATCCTCTCCGCGATCTCATGCACCTTTCGGATATTGTACTGCGCCAGATCGGCGATGTCCTCCGTCACCTCCGTGTGCGCGGGCACAAATACCTTCGCGGTCATGGTCTGCACCTGCTCCAGCGTTTTCAGGTACCCGGCCACGTCGTAAATAAAGCCGATCTGGTACTTGTCCAGTATCTCCCGGCTGGAAAGGCAGTCCGCCAGAAACACCACGTCGTCCGGCGTCCGAAAGCCTACCATGTCGAAAAAGTGTCCGGGCAGGGGGATAGACGCAAAGCCCTCCGGCAGCTTGTCCGCCGTCAGCTCCGCCGCGTCGCTCTCCTGTGCCAGCAGAAACTTGTGCCGCAGGTCCTTGGGCGGATATCCGCCGTAGAGAAACGACGGCTCCAGCACCGGGTGCCGGGTAAACGCGCAGTCGATTCCCGGCGCGTAGATCCTACAGCCCGTCTGTCCCTGCAAATACCGGTTCCCGCCGATGTGGTCGGCGTTGGCGTGGGTGTTGTAGATCGCCGTCAGCTGCCAGCCGTTGGCGTCCAGCACCTGCCGTATCCTCCGCCCCGCGTCCTTGTCGTTGCCGCTGTCGATCAGGCAGACGTTTTTCTCATCCAGCCGGAAGAGGCCGATGTTGGTGGGGCTCTTGATGTAATACGTCCTCTCGGTAAGCTGTATCAGTTCGTACATAGCGGTATCCCCTCCGTTACTTTTTTGTATCGCCATCCGATCATGTTTTGTTGCTTCCTTGTCCTGTCATCCTATCAGTTTTTCCGCCTCTTTGTAATGTCATTCTATCATGTTTTGCTGCTTCTTTGTGCTGTCATCCTATCATATTTTCCCGCTTCTTTGTATTGTCATCCTATCATGTTTTGCTGCTTCTTTGTATTGTCATCCTATCATATTTCCCCGCAAAACACAAGCGCCCGGCCGATAGCCGGGCG
>FR881580.1 GCA_000435555.1 Firmicutes bacterium CAG:176 | reverse complement strand
CACGCCTCCTTAGCTCAATGGTAGAGCATTCGGCTGTTAACCGAAGGGTTGTTGGTTCGAGCCCAACAGGGGGAGCCACGAAGGGTGAGCCGCCATCCGAAAAGGTGGCGGCTCATTTCTTTTACTCAGAAAGCCAGCGTAGACTTGGGCCTTTAGCTCAGTTGGTTAGAGCAGACGGCTCATAACCGTCCGGTCCCGGGTTCGAGTCCCCGAAGGCCCACCACATAGGGGTATAGCTCAGTTGGTAGAGCAGCGGTCTCCAAAACCGCGTGTCGAGAGTTCGAGCCTTTCTGCCCCTGCCAAAATGACCACCCGATCGGGTGGTCATTTTTTCATATAAAAATGGGTACACCCATGTAACATACATGGTACTTCTATGTAGGGAACATGGCGTTTTACTGAAGGGTTGCGTGATAGTTGCTGGCGCAACCGTGATCGGTTTGTTATACTGGCGGCAGAAAAGGAGGGCATCACTATGAAAACGACGATCATTCTCTTTCTGCTGTCCATTCCGGTATGGGCGGCGCTGGCATACGTGGTGTTTCTGATCATCAAGGCGCTGCGGAAATACATTCGGTCCGAGCCGCTGCGGTTAGAACGGGCGGAACAGGCCAAAACATTGGGAGAGACATTGAAGCGCCGTCGGACGGCGTGCAAAATGACGCAGGAGTTTGTGGCGGAGGCGCTGGGTGTCAGCCGGCAGGCGGTATCCAAGTGGGAATCCGGGCAGTCGGATCCCAGCACGACCAATCTGCTGGCGCTGGCGAAGCTCTTTGGCGTGAGGCCGGAGGAGCTGCTGCAAGAGGCAGAGTGACCGCGTAGAAAAAGAGCAGGCCATCTCGTAAGAGACGGCCTGCGGGAATCTATGCCACATTCCAGCGGGCGGCATCCTCGGTGTCGATGCCGGTGTCGGTCAGTGTCTCGATAAGGTCGGAGACGAGCGTCTCCTTATCCTCGATGGTGTCGGCGTCACCGGTGGGAGAGAGCAGGGAGGGGGCCAGCGTCACGCCGGTGCGCTGGACCAGGTCGGCGCTGCCGATAGTGGGCAGGCGATAGTCGCCGTGTGCCTCTGCCAGATCGGCGCAGGCCGGGGAGAGAACGAACTCCTGCCACAGCTGGGCGGCAGCGGTATGGCTGGCGCCGGATAAAATGGCGCTGGCGGTGACCTGACCGAAGGTGCCGGAGGCGGGAATTATCAGATGCAGGTCACCGGAGGTGTCAGCGGACAGGGCGGAGAGCCCATCGTGGAGCCAACCCACGGCGATGACGCACTCGCCGGTGGACAGGCACTTGACGAAGGTGTCATCCGCGGCGGTATAGAACTGCACGCTGGTGTCCAGCGCTGCCAGATAGTCCAGCCCCTTGTCGCGGCCCAGCCGCAGGGCGGCGCTGTACGCGGTCAGACGGCCGATCTCCGTGCTGCGGTAGGTGGGCAGCCAGATCAGCTCCTGGTATACCGGGTCGGTCAGGTCTGCCCAGTCCTTGGGGGCGGAGATGGTCATGCGCCGGAGCACGTCGCTGTTGACGGCGAAAACGACCGCGTCGACAGATACGCCGTACCAATAGCCGTCCGCATCGCCGTAGGCGGCGTTGGTCAGGTCGGCGGCGTGGACGGGCGTATAGGTCAGCAGCTTGCCGTCAGCGGCCAGGGAACGGCAGGTATCTGCGCTGCCGCCGAACCATACGTCGCCCCGGGCGCTGCCCGCCTGGGCGGCGGTAATGGCGCGGTAAGTGGTCTTGATGTCGAACAGCTCTTCAAACTTTTCGCACAGGGCCGTCATATACGCCTCGTCGCCGGTGCCGAACACGGTCAGGCGGCCCTCCTCGCGGGCGGTGTCGATCAGCGTCTCCAAGCCGGAGAAGGCGGCGGGGTAGGTGGGCGTATCGTCCGTATCCTGCGCGCCGCAGGCGCACAGGGACAGCGCCAGCAGCAGGGCCAGCGCTGCGGTGAGCATACGTTTCATAGGGGGACCTCCTTGCGGCCGCCGAAAAAGGGGGCGGCCAGACTCCCTATCATTATAGCGGAGACTGCCGTGGCTGTCAAATTCCGTCGAGAGGCTGGGGACAAAGTATCACATTTGACGATGTGCCCAAAACCTGAAAGTTTATCTGTGCACTATGCACAAAAAGAACAGCGCCAGGTATAAAAAAATATTGTGTCGAAAGGGGGTTGTTTTGTGTAATGCGCCGTGTTATACTGGCAATCACGTTCGGATGTTTCTATGTGATATGTATTGTATAGGAGGGTGCGGGCATGAAGACTGCAACACGCCGGAGGGCTCTCACTGTGGAGATGACCTCCGGTTCACTTTGGAAAAATATCCTGCTGTTCAGCTTGCCGCTGATGATGACCCAGGTGCTGGAGGTGCTGTTCAACCTCAGCGATGTGGCCATCGCCGGCAAGTATGCGTACAACACCTATGTGGCCCTGGGCTCTGTGGGCTCCACCACCACGCTGGTCACGCTGTTCACGGGACTGCTGATCGGTCTGGGCGGCGGCGTCAATGTGGCTGTGGCCCGCGGGCTGGGCATGGGCAATGACGAGGACGTGGAGCACACCACCCACTCCTCCTTCCTGATCTGTCTGGCGATGGGCGTGCTGACGTGCCTGGTGTGCGTGTTTTTTGCCGAGCCCATGCTGCGGCTGCTGCACACCAAGGAGGAATTCCTCCCCGGTGCGGTGCTGTACCTGAAGCTCTATGCCCTGGGCCTGCCGGCCATGGGCATCTACAACTGCGGCAACGGTATCCTCAGCGCCACCGGCGACACCAAGCGCCCCCTGCTGTACCTGACGGTGGCGGGTGTGCTGAATGTGATACTGAACCTGGTGTTCGTTATCGGCTGCGGTATGGCGGCCGAGGGCGTGGCTATCGCCAGCGCCATCGCACAGTGGGTGTCTGCGCTGCTCATCATCATCCACCTGCTGCACCGCAAGGACGCCTGCCGCCTGGATATCCGCAAGCTGCGGCTGCACCACCTGGCCTCCAAGCGTGTGCTGCTGATCGGCATCCCCTCCGGATTGCAGAACGCTATATTCGCCGTGGCTAACCTGTTCGTGCAGGCGGGCCTGAACTCCTTTGACGAGATCACCGTTTCCGGCGCGGCGGCTGCCGCCAATGCCGATACGCTGGTGTTCAACATGATGGCCGCGTTCTACACCGCCTGCGCCAGCTTTGTCAGCCGCAACTGGGGCGCGGGACGGAAGGAGCGTATCCTTAAGAGCTACTACATCAGTATGCTGTACGCCGCCGTTGTGGGCGTGCTGGTCGGCGTGCTGCTGACTGTCTTCGGCCGGGAGTTCCTGGGCCTGTTTGCCGACAAGCCCGAGGTCATCGACGCCGGCGTGGACCGCCTGCGGATCATGGCCTTCTCCTACTGGATCGGCCCCCTGATGGATGCCAGCATCGCCGCCTCCCGCGGCCTGGGCCGCAGCGTGGCCCCCACCATTATGGTCATTCTGGGCTCCTGCGTGTTCCGGGTCATCTGGATCTACACCATCTTTGCCTACTTCCACACGATCACGTCCCTATATCTGCTGTATATGTTCTCCTGGATACTCACCGGCGTGGCGGAGTATATCTACTTCCGCATCACTTACAAGCGCAACGTGCTCACTGCCCGCGCCACATGGTAACAAAAAAAGACCGTGCCGAGAGGCACGGTCTTTTCCTATTGCGGCGTTACTGCGCGGCGGTGAACAGGGCGGCCATGTCGGCGGTGACATCCTCGGTGAAGCTGCACAGCGTCACGCTGAAGGAGTAATTGCCCGCCTTCAGGCATACCAGCAGCTCATACGTGGCGATGTCGCCGTTCATGGCGGATACGGCCACGGCGGGAACGTTCTTCTGACCGGCAAAATCCACGGTGGTCAGCTGGGCCGTCACGTCCGTGAAGCCATAGCTCTCCAGCGCAGCGGGGACCTGCTCTACGGACAGCTCGGCCACATCCTGGGGCGTCACGGTGCTGCCGCCCAGCAGACCCATGTTGGTGAATACGACGTTGATGGTCATCAGTCCGTCCGTGGAGGCGGCGTACATATCCTGCACGCTGCTGCTGCTCTCCAAGCGGGCCTTCAGCTCCTCGTCGCTGGTGCTCTCGCGGACAAAGCCGTTGAGCTCGTCGATCTGCTCATCGGTGTAGAAATACCAGCTGTCATCCAGGGTGCAGCTGATGCCGGCAAAACGGTTGGTGTAGGTGCCGCCGCTGACAGTGCCCATATCGGGAACAGCATCGTCGGTCACGCCGGGGGTCACATTGCCGCCCGCCTGGTCATCCTTCTGGCTGCCGCAGGCGGCCATGGACAGGGTCATCAGCAGCGCCAGTGTCAGGGCTGCAAGCTTCTTTATCATGGTGTTACCTCCTCTGTGCGGGGAATAGCGATCCCCTTAAACTCACGCTATTTTACCAGAAACGACGAAAAATTACAAGGGCAGACCGACGCTTTTCACCCCTGGGCCGAAAAATCAAAGCCCTTTGCCATTTCCCGACGGAAATCGCGCCTTTAGCCGTTTACAATAACGGAAAAAGGAGGGACGAGCCATGAAACATCTGCTCCCGGCGGTACAGCGCACCGCCCTGCGTATTCCCTGGGCGGCTGTGGGCGGCTGTGCCGCCGCGCTGCTGCTGACGGCCGCCGCCCCCGGCGGGCAGTATGCTCCCTGGGCGCTGGCGGCGGTGGCGGCAGCCGGCGTGGGTTGGCCGGGCCTGCTGGCGGTGGTCTGCGCGGGGCTGGGCGCCCTGCTGTTCATGGACTTTCAGCCGGGACTGCGGCATACCGCCGCGGCGCTGCTGATCTTCTGCGCCAACACAGCGCTGTGCAATACGCGGCTGTACCGGCGGCCCCGCTTCCGGCCTATGGCCGCTGTGTGCGCCGCCGGGCTGACCCAGCTGCCGTATCTGATCCAGCGGGGCGGACGGCAGTGGGCGCTGTGTATGGCGGCGCTGGCGCTGCTGTATGGCGCGGCGGCGCTGCTGCCCGATCTGCTGCCGGAGTCGGCGGCGGAGCAGGCGGACAAGCGCCGGGCCTGGTTTTTGCTGCTGCTGGGGGTATGTGCCGTGCCGGCGGGCTGGACGGTGATGGGATTTTCACCGGCGGCTGTGCTGACAGCGGTGCTGCTGCTGTATTTTGTGGGCCGCGGGCCGGTGCCCGA
>FR881579.1:20265-23780 GCA_000435555.1 Firmicutes bacterium CAG:176 | reverse complement strand
AACACCATCCTGACGGATGGTGTTTCTTTTTGTGATTGTCCACAGGTTTTGTTGTCTGCACTCCCGCCCACCGCAAGGAAGGGGGAGTGTGAGGGGGGAACCTTTGACGGGTTCCCCCACTCGCGTTCAATCACCCGCCCGCAGGCGGTCACTTTTGCGTAGCAAAAGTGCTGCTCCAAAAAAAAGGGACGCCCGCGGGCGTCTCTTTTTTTGGAGCAGGGTACGGGAGTCGAACCCGCCTTAACGGCTTGGGAAGCCGCTGTAATACCGATATACCAACCCTGCGATTTACTTACCGGGTTATTGTAGCATACCGGCGGCGGTTTTGCAACCGAAAATTGTGTCGAAAGGGCATGAACGTCTTGTCCCGCCGCATACCCATAGAAAAAAGCCTGGAGGGGACGCTATGAAACGAAAACTGACAGCGCTGCTGGCGGCGCTGTGCATCACCGCTGTGCTGCCGGTACACGCCGGGGCGGTGGACCTGCCGCTGACCTCCCGCGCCGCGGTGCTGATGGAAAAGACCACGGGACAGATGCTGTTCGCCCAAAACGAGCATGAGAAGCTGGAGCCGGCCAGCGTCACCAAGATCATGACGCTGCTGCTGACCATGGACGCCATCGACAGCGGCGCGCTGGCCTATGACGACGTGGTGACGGTGTCGGCCAACGCCGCCGGCATGGGCGGCAGTCAGGTCTTTCTGGCGGAGGGCGAGCAGATCACCGTGGAGGAGCTGCTGAAATGTGTGTGCGTGTCCTCCGGCAACGACGCGGCGGTGGCGCTGGCGGAGAAGGTCGCCGGTGTGACGGAGCTGTTCGTGGAGCAGATGAACAACCGCGCCAGGGGGCTGGGGATGGACGATACCCATTTTGCCAATCCCACCGGTCTGACGGCGGCGGGCCACGTCACCAGTGCCTATGACATTGCCCTTATGAGCCGCGAGCTGCTGACAAAGCACCCGGACATCCGCAATTTCACCACCATATGGACGGACAGCATCCGAAACGGCACCTTTGATCTGGCCAATACAAACAAGCTCATCCGCTGGTACGACGGCGCCACGGGGCTGAAGACCGGCTACACCGCCTCGGCAGGCTACTGCATCAGCGCCACGGCGGAGCGCGAGGGAATGGAGCTGATCGCGGTGGTCATGAAGGGGGAGACGTCCGACAAGCGGAATACCGACGCCAAGGCGCTGCTGAATTACGGCTTCTCCGCCTATACGCTGGTCTCCGCCGCGCCGGAGGAGCCGCTGCCCGCCCTGCCGGTGACCATGGGAGAGGCGGAGCAGGTAAGCCTGACGCTGCCGGAGACGGGCGTTACCGCCGTGGTGGAGAAGGCGCAGGCATCGTCGCTGGAGTATCGGGTGGACCTGCCGGAGACGCTGGCGGCCCCGATACAGCAGGGCCAGCAGGTGGGCACGCTGACGCTGTGCAGCGGCGATACGGAGGTGCTGGCGGTGCCCATTCTGGCGGCGGAGAGCGTTCCGGGGCGCAGCTGGGGCCGGATGTTCACCGATCTTTTGAAGCAGGCGGTGTTCCTGGCGTAGCGGAAAGGGGAAAAGCGGGGGAAAGTCCCGTTTTTCCCCTTGTATTTTCCCCGGAAACGTTGTACGATAGGGCAAATAGTTGCATTGCACCGACGAGGAGGTTTTAACATGATACAGGTCGATCTGCAAAATATCCGCAGCTTTATCCCACTGCCCTACGAGGCCGCGCTGTCCCCCCGTCTGCGTATCGCCCATGACCATCTGCAAAATGGTGATGGCGCCGGCGGCGAATTTACCGGCTGGGTGCGTCTGCCGGAGGACTATGACAAGGCGGAATTTGCCCGCATCAAGGCGGCGGCGAAGAAAATACAGTCCGACTCCCAGGCGCTGGTGGTCATCGGTATCGGCGGTTCCTACCTGGGCGCCCGGGGCGTCATCGAATGCCTGCGCTCGCCCAATTACAACTTGAAGAAGAAGGACACACCCAACATTTACTTTATCGGCAACGGCCTCAGCTCCGACGCGCTGACCGAGGTGATGGAGCTGGTGGACGGCGTGGACTTCTCCGTGAACGTTATCTCCAAGTCCGGCACCACCACGGAGCCCGCCGTGGCCTTCCGCTTTTTCCGTGAGCTGCTGGAGAAGAAGTACGGCCCGGAGGAGGCCGCCCGGCGTATCTATGCCACCACCGACGCCCGCAAGGGGGCCCTGAAGGGCCTGGCCGACGATAAGGGCTACGAGGAGTTCGTGGTGCCGGACAACATCGGCGGACGGTACAGTGTGCTCACGGCCGTGGGTCTGCTGCCCATTGCTGTGGCCGGCATCGATATCGACGCGCTGATGGACGGCGCGGCGGATATGATGCGCGAATGTGCCCTGGCGGACATGAACGCCAATCCCGCCTGGCAGTATGCCGGCGCCCGGTATGAGCTGTACCGCACCGGGAAGAAGATCGAGCTGCTGGCGGCCTATGAGCCCTGCTTCCGCTTTATGTCCGAGTGGTGGAAGCAGCTGTACGGCGAGAGCGAGGGCAAGGAGAACAAGGGCCTGTTCCCCGCCAGTGTGGAGTTTACCGCCGACCTGCACTCCATGGGCCAGTACATCCAGGAGGGTGAGCGCCACCTGTTCGAGACGGTGGTGCGCTTCGGCCCCTCTCAAAACGAAAACCCCGTGCCCTATGACGAGGGCAACGGCGACGGCCTGAACTTCCTGGCGGGCAAGAGCATGGACTTTATCCGCCAGCAGGCCATGGACGGTACGCTGCTGGCCCATGTGGAGGGCGGCGTGCCCAACGTGACGCTGCGGACAGGATCCGTCAATGAGCAGACCCTGGGCGGGCTGATCTACTTCTTTGAGTACGCCTGCGGCCTGTCCGGCTACCTGCTGGACGTGAATCCCTTTGACCAGCCCGGCGTGGAGGCCTATAAGAAAAATATGTTCGCCCTGCTGGGCAAGCCGGGGTATGAGGACCTGCGGCAGACGCTGCTGCGGAAGCTGGAAAAGTAAAAGTGCCCAAAAATAAGTTTACTTTTTCTGCATTGCTATTTTTCCACCGGTATGGTATGCTGTACTCAGGTGGAAACCACCAATGACAAAGGAGTGATTTCTTATGGTTAGACTGATCATGGGTGCCAACGGTGCCGGTAAGACCAAGCAGCTCATCGAGCTCATCCACACCAGTGTGGAGTCCGAGACCGGAAGTGTCGTGTGCATCGAGCCTAAGGGCGATATGACCTACGACGTCAGCTACAACGTCCGTCTGGTCAACGCCGGCGAGTATAATGTGGATTCTTTTGACTGCCTGCGCGGATTCCTGTGCGGTATGTACGCGGGCAATTACGATATTTCCCATGTGTTCGTGGATAATCTCTGCAAGATCGCCGGCAGCAACGACCTGCAGGCGGTAGAGACGTTCCTTCACTGGCTGGACCGCTTCAGCGAGGAGAATGGCGTGAAGTTCACCGTCACCATCAGCGCGGACGAGGACACCGCCACCGAGGGCATGAAGCAGTACATCTGAAGTGCG